>JAZNBZ010000237.1:0-12753 GCA_045587285.1 Candidatus Flemingiibacterium sp.
AGGAAGACATCGCTCTCCTCGCAAAGGCACAGAACAAGAGCGTTGAGGACATCAAGGCTATCATCGCTTCTCTCCACGAGTTCAACCCGATGATGGGTCACCGTGGATGCCGTCTTGCAGTAACTTATCCTGAAATCGCAGCAATGCAGACCAAGGCAGTTATCCGCGCGGCTATCAACGTACAGAAGGCTCACGCTGACTGGAACGTAGTTCCCGAAATTATGATTCCTCTCGTAGGCGACGTTAAGGAGCTCAAGTACGTTAAGGCTGTCGTAGTTGCAACTGCTGACGCTGAAATCGCAGCCGCAGGCGCTGACCTCAAGTACGAAGTTGGTACTATGATCGAGATTCCTCGTGCGTGCCTCACCGCTGACGAGATCGCTGCTAACGCAGACTTCTTCTGCTTCGGTACTAACGACCTTACCCAGATGACTTACGGCTTCTCCCGTGACGACGCTGGTAAGTTCCTCGGCGCTTACTTCGATGCGAAGGTCTTCGAAAACGATCCCTTCGCTAAGCTCGACACCACCGGTGTTGGCAAGCTTATGAATATGGCTGTTACCCTCGGCCGTCCCGTAAACAACCACCTCCACGTTGGTATCTGCGGTGAGCACGGCGGTGACCCCACATCCGTTGAGTTCTGCCACTCCATCGGTCTTGACTACGTATCCTGCTCGCCGTTCCGCGTGCCGATCGCTCGTCTCGCTGCTGCACAGGCTGCTATCAAGTCTAAGTAAGATTTTCTTACAAAATATATCCTCCCGAGAAATCGGGAGGATTTTTTATTGCAATGTACTTTATTTTGGACAGATAGTGTGATATAATTAGAGTGAGGTGAGAGATAATGTCAAAGGAAGCTTTCCTAATATCAAACCGACGCAGCGCGCTTAAATATATAAAAAGCATCAGCAAATTCGAGCACGAGCGACTTCTTGCAAAGTTTGCGGATATAGATGCTTCGGAAGCAAATAAAATACTCGCAGACATCGCCAAATCAAGAGCTCTTCGCGAAGCTATTATGCGTACATTCGAATCAGATGGCAGTGTGGACGTAATTATCACTACAAACTGGATGCATATACCTGCCGTAGAAAAATACTTAACAAGCAAAAAAGAGCTACATTTTAGCGGCAAGTATAAGTTTGCGTGCAACCGTTGCTTTGCCCACTGCGAAAATCTGGAAAAAATAATTTTCGAAAAAGGCGTCTACGGAATAGACGAAGCGGTTCTTGTCCAGCAATCCAATCTCAAGGAAATACAGTTTCCTTCATCGCTAAAGTACATAGCCGATCGCGCCTTTTGCGGATGCGCTAATTTATCCTCCGTAATAGGCTTGCCTCCACGCGCACGCATATCGCCCACTGCTTTTCGCGATACAGCGTGGTTTGAGAGCTTCACAGACAATTTTGTCATTATTAACGGGCAGCTTCTTAAATATAACGGCAGTGCCGGGGAGCTCGTCATTCCCGAAGGCGTTGTTGAGATTGGCAGCTTTGTTTTTGAAAAAAATATGCAGCTAAAAAAAGTCACGCTTCCAAGCACGTTGCGGTGTATTGGCGTCTGCGCCTTTAGCGAATGTGAAAATCTTCAAGAGGTGCTTTTTAACGACACACTCAAAGAAATTTGGTTTGATGCCTTTGAGGGATGTACTGCACTAACAAAGCTTATGTTGCCCGATTCACTGAAATTAATCGGCGCACAAGCGTTTGACAAAAGCACTACCGTTATCTGCAAAAAGAAAAACAGAAAAACAGCCAAATATCTTAAAAAACACTGTTGGAATTATGAGATAATTTGATTTTGTGGAAAAGAGGTGAGCGGAAAATGATAGAACAGCTCAAAAAAATGTGTTCTGACAATAACTTTGATATGCAACGCGCAAAGGAAGCCTTGAGCACAATTGATGTCAACCAAGTTTTTGAGGCGCCAATACTTGGAAGCTACACTTATCAAACCACACTACTCGACCAAGCAATTCGCAATGCCAATATTCGTATGGTTGATTTTCTGCTTCAAAACGGCGCAAATCCCGATTTGGTATTTGACAATACAGCAGTATTGTGGGATTTGCAATATAATGATGGCGAAACTGCCGAAGAAAATGAAATTCGGCTCGCAATCACAAGAAAGCTTTTAGAAAACGGTGCAGACCCACATATAATTGTCGAGGGCGAAGACTTATACCATTGGGCGCTTGCGTGTTCTCAAGATGATGATGGCGAGCTATATGAGTATCGAACGAAATTCATCGAGATATTGGAAGAATTTATTGAGAAATAGACCCGCCTCTTTTGCGCCCCTCCGTAAAAAGCAACCTCTACGTTTGAATCCTGCAAGATCATATCGCATAATACACCGCAAATGCCCGCTTTTGGGGCGTAGGCGGTGTATTTTTTGGTGCTTCACTATGTGCAAATTGCATATTTTTTTCGCTTTAAAGCGATAAAATATCAAAAACCCCTTGCATATATAATATTTCTGTGATATAATATGTAGAAGAAATTAGTGTGTGCGTCGAAAAATGCGCGCACATTCATATAGAAAGCGACGGTTGTAATATGAATACAAAAACTTTAATGTACGTGCTCAAGCGCGTCGGACTTGCACTTTTGACGGTGTGGATAGTCATTACTATCACCTTCTTCGTTATGCACGCAGTGCCCGGCGGTCCCTTCCTCGCGGAAAAGGCTATCTCCGAGGCAGCACAAGCGGCACTCGAAGCCAAATACGGTCTTGACAAGCCCCTTTTCCAGCAGTATCTTACGTATCTCAAGGACATAATCACCAAGTTCGACTTCGGCCCGTCCATCAAGCAGCGCGGACGCGAGGTTATCGACATAATCTTCGACGGTATGAAGACCTCCGCGAAGCTCGGTCTTGCGGCGGCGGTAATTGCGCTCATATCGGGTACTGTACTCGGTTCCGTCGCGGCACTTCGCCGTAACAAATTCATCGACCGCGTGATAATGGTTATAACGACCGCGTTCGTTTCGATGCCCTCGTTTATTATGGGTACGTTTATGCTGCTGCTGTTTACGGTGCGGCTCGCGATCCTGCCCGCTAACGGCGCCGAAGCCGGCGGTCTTATCCTGCCGACTATCGCGCTCTCCCTCTCGCCTATGGCGAATATCACCCGTCTTACCCGCTCGTCTATGCTCGACGTGCTCGGTCAGGACTACATTCGTACCGCAAAGGCAAAGGGCGTTTCGGGCACTAAGATAATCTTCAGCCACGCGCTCAAGAACGCGCTTATTCCCGTCGTAACCTACTTCGGTCCTATGCTTGCGTACATCGTTACGGGCTCGCTCGTCGTTGAGCAGATCTTTGCCGTTCCCGGCATCGGACGCTCGTTCGTCAGCAGTATCATCAACCGCGACTATACGCTTATAATGGGTACCACCATCGTGCTCGCGATACTTATAGTCATAATGAACCTTGTCAGCGATATCCTCTACAAGGTCATCGACCCGCGTATCACGCTTGAATAAGCGGCACGGCAGAAAGGAGTAAGCAAGTGAACAAGAAACCGTTTAGTATGCATCTCGACGTAGATGCGTTTATACCTGCCGACGCCAAGGAAAAGGAATATATGGTGCAGATGCGCCCGTCCTCGACCTTCTTCCGCGACGGTGTAAAAAGATTTGTGAAAAACAAGGTTGCACTCGTCAGCCTTATAATCGTAGCGGTTATAACGCTCAGCTGTATTTTCGTACCGTTCTTCTTCCCCTATTCGTACGACAACCAGCTCGGCGTACAGCCCGGTAAGGCGGTTGACGCTACATATAATAACCTCTCGCCGTTCAAGTACGGTGCGACAGAGCGCGAGCGCCTTCTCGGCAAGGTAAACGCAGAGGAAATATACGTACCCGCTATCTTAAAGTCTGCGTACGACGACGAGACGGAAAAGGCGGCGGCGCTTGAGGCACGTGAGGCTGCAAAGGCACAGGCGGACGCTATGCTCGCCGCTTACCTTGCAGGAACCTCGTTTGAGAGCTTAAAGAGCGAGCTCTCCGAGGACGCTACGTACACCATTATCGAAAAGGAAAAGGCAAAGACCTACAAGGACAGAAGCGCTATAAGCGACTGGCTTTGGGAGGTAAACGCGTTCGGCAAGGCACAGAGAGCAGAGGGTGACGCGGCGGTTATCGAAACCAACCTCGGCTATCACTTGATCCGCTTCGGCTCCTACGAGGGCGAAACGGAGAGCATCTTCCCCCACATCTTCGGTACCGACTCCGCAGGACGCGACTACTTTATCCGTATCGTTTACGGCGCGCGTATTTCGCTCGCAGTCGGCTTCTTCGCAAGCATAATCGTGCTTATCATCGGTATGACCGTAGGCTCGATCTCGGGCTACTGCGGCGGTAAGGTAGACCTTATCATAATGCGTATCGTCGATATTATCTATTCCCTTCCGGATATGCTTCTTATCATTCTGCTCGCGTCCGCGCTCAAGCAGACCAATCTCGACGCACTCATTAAGGGCACCGTCCTCGAAAAAATCGGCGCTAACATCATAAGCCTCTTTATCGTGTTCGGCGTGCTCTATTGGGTTTCGATGTCCCGTCTTATCAGAGGTCAGATCCTCTCGCTCCGCGAGCAGGAATACGTGCTGGCTTCGCAGGCGGCAGGCGCACGCGGAAAGTGGATCATCTTCAAGCACCTTATGCCCAACTGCATCAGCGTAGTCATCATCTCGACCGCGCTTCAGATACCCAGTGCAATATTCACCGAGAGCTATCTGTCCTTCCTCGGACTCGGCGTAAACGCGCCTATGCCCTCGCTCGGCTCGCTTGCGTCCGACGCGCTCAACGGTATCAACTCGTATCCGCACAGACTCGTTATCCCCGCGATTGTAATTTCGCTCATCGTGCTTTCCCTTAACCTTCTCGGCGACGGTCTGCGCGATGCATTCGACCCCAAGCTCAACGGTTAAGATATAAGGAAAGGAACGGTCAATTTAATATGCCACTTTTAGAAGTAAATGACCTTCGCACCTCGTTCTTTACCGATGCAGGTGAGGTCAAGGCTGTAAACGGTATATCGTTTAATCTCGATCACGGCAAGGTGCTCGGCATCGTTGGCGAGTCAGGCTCGGGAAAATCGGTTACGGCTTATTCGATTATGCAAATACTCGCCTCCACGGGCAAAATTGTCGGCGGCTCGATAAAGCTTGACGGACAGGAGCTCGTCGGCGCAGGCGAAAAAACGATGCGCAAAATAAGAGGCAACAAGGTGTCCATCATATTCCAGGACCCGATGACCTCGCTTAATCCCACGCACACCATCGGCCACCAGATTATGGAGGCTATACTTCTGCACACGGGCAGAACCAAAAAGGAAGCACGTGCAAGAGCTGTTGAAATGCTCCGCCTCGTAAACATAAACGAGCCCGAAAAGCGTATGAAGCAGTATCCGCACGAGCTGTCGGGCGGTATGCGCCAGCGTGTCGTCATCGCTATGGCACTCGCGTGCGAGCCTGACATACTCATCGCCGACGAGCCTACTACGGCGCTCGACGTTACCATTCAGGCGCAGATACTCGACCTTATGGCATCGCTCCAGAAGGAGCTTGGAATGGCTATCATTATGATAACGCACGACCTTGGCGTCGTTGCGCAGATGTGCGACGAGGTTATCGTTATGTACGCAGGCTCGATATGCGAGCAGGGCACGGCTGACGAGATATTCTACAATCCCCGTCACGAGTACACCAAGGGACTTATGCGCTCTATCCCGACGGCTAACACCTTCGGCAAGCGTCTCCAGCCTATCACGGGTACGCCTATTGACTTACTCAATATGCCCGCGGGCTGTCCGTTCGCACCGAGATGCGACGCGGCTATGAAGGTCTGCATCAGAAACAGAGCCGAGCGTATGATCATCAACGACGAGCACTATGCGGCTTGCTGGATGAACGTCAAGGCAGGAATAGAGGACGGTTCTCTCGAAAATCCGACCGAAAACGGAGAGGAGAGTGCGGCAAATGAATGATATGACTAAAAAGCCTCTCGTCGAGGTAAGAAACCTCAAAAAGTATTTCGACATCAGCACGGGCTTTTTCAAAACGAAGCCCCTCAAGGCGGTTGACGACGTATCCTTCGATATCAACCGCGGCGAAACGCTCGGACTCGTCGGCGAGTCGGGCTGCGGCAAGACCACCGTCGGACGTACCCTTCTCCATCTCTACAAGCCGACCTCGGGCGACATCATTTACGACGGTAACCCGATCAAAACGCGCGCGGACATAAACGAGTTCCGCAAGAAGGCGACTATGGTGTTCCAGGACCCGTACTCCTCGCTTAATCCGCGTATGACGGTTTCCGATATTATCGCCGAGCCGCTCGACATACACAAGATGTATAAGGGCGAAAACGAGCGCCGTGAGCGTGTGCTCGAGCTTATGGAGCACGTAGGCCTTAACAGTGAGCACGCTTCGCGCTACGCGCACGAGTTCTCGGGCGGTCAGCGCCAGCGTATCGGTATCGCACGCTCGCTCGCGGTAAATCCCGAATTTATCGTCTGCGACGAGCCCGTATCCGCGCTCGACGTGTCAATTCAGGCGCAGGTCATCAATATGTTCGGCGAGCTTCAGGAAAAGCTCGGACTTACGTATCTGTTTATCGCGCACGACCTTCTGGTCGTACGTCACATAAGTAACCGTATCGCGGTTATGTACCTTGGCAAGATGGTCGAGCTTTGCGACGCCGCCACTATTTACGAGCGTCCGATGCATCCTTACTCCAAGGCGCTTATGTCGGCAGTTCCTATGCCCGACCCGAAGATAGCGCGCGCAAACGTGCGTATTCCGCTCTCGACGGATATTCCCTCTCCCTTAAACGCGCCCTCGGGCTGTCCGTTCCGTACGCGCTGTACTCACGCGTGCGAGCGCTGTGCTATGGAAACGCCCGCGTTCCGTGAAATCGAGAAGGGACACTTCGTGGCTTGCCACAGAGCCGAAGAGCTCAACTAAAACCGTATATTTATGTGCCCTCGGGCGTGCATCCCCAAAGCACATTTATATAAAAATTAATTTTCAGAAAGGACAATTCCAAAATGAAAAAGTTTATCGCATTGGCACTCGCTCTTGTTATGGTTTTCGCTATGGCTGCTTGTAACAACGATCCCGTTGAGCCCGGCGACGACACCATCAAGACTGTAGCCGCTCCTACTCTTACTTACCTTTACAACACCAATGAAGGCCACAAGGCTATCGGTGAATACCTCCAGAGCGCACTTCAGGTTGCCGGTATCACCATGAACCTTGAAAACCAGGAATGGGCAACCTTCCTTGAGACCCGTAAGAACGGTGACTACTCCATCGCAAGAAACGGTTGGCTCGCTGACTACAACGATCCGATCTGCTTCCTCGATATGTGGACCTCCGGTTCGGGTAACAACGACGTTCAGTACGGTAAGGGCGCACACGCTGAGCTTGCTATGTACGACCTCGACCTCACCGCTTTCGGCTATGAGGACAAGGTTGAGGACGGCACTTGGGCTGAAACCTACGACGTTCTTATCTCCAGAATTAAGAGCTGCACCGATACCGCTAATCGCTATGCAATGATGCACCTTGCAGAGGATATGCTTATGGCTACCGGCTGTATCGTTCCCCTTTACTACTACACCGACCTTTATATGATCGATGACAGTGTAAACGGCTTCTTCTCTAACCCCCTTGGCTACAAGTACCTTATGTACTCTGACGTAGCAGGCGCTACCGATTCTATCTCGGTTTGCCTCGCTTCCGAGCCCCAGACTCTTGACCCTGCTCTTAACTCCGCAGTTGACGGCGCTACTATGGTAGCTCACCTCTTCTCCGGTCTTGCTAAGTGGGCTCAGGACGCGAGCGGCAACCTCGTAATCGTTGCTGACGCTGCTGAGGAGCTTGTTGAGGGCGTAGTTAACGAGGACGGCACCGTTACTTATACCTACACCATCCGTGAGGGTATGAAGTGGTCCAACGGCGACGAGGTTAAGGCTTCTGACTTCGTAAACGCTTGGCAGCGCGCTGCTTCCGCAGAGCTTGGTGCTGACTACGGTTATATGTTCGAGGTTGTTAAGGGCTACGGCACCGACGCTCTCGACGCTACCGCTGACGACGATGCAAGAACCATCACCGTTACCATCAACAACGCTATTTCCTACTGGAATGAGCTTCTCGCGTTCCCGACCTACTACCCCGTACACGCTTCTGCGTACGACAACGAGGCTTGGGCAACCGATCCCGCAACCTACATCTGCAACGGTGCTTACACCATCTCCGCTTGGGATCACAACAGTGTAATCACCCTCACCAAGAACGAGAACTACTTCGACGCTGAAAACGTTACTATGAACGAGATCAAGATGTTCCTCTCTGATGATGCAAACAACATGCTTGCAAACTTCAAGAACGGTTCTTGGCTCCTCATCGACGACGTTCCCACCGCTGAAATCGCAGCTCTCAAGGTTGACTTCGCAGACGAGTTTGTAATTGCCGGCCAGATCGGTACTTACTACGTATGCTGGAACATTAACGAGGATCTTCTCCCCGGCAGCGAGCTTACCGGCGTTGAGAAGGAGCTTGCACAGCAGGAAATCAGAAATGCAATCGCACTTCTCTTTGACCGTAACTACATCGTTGAGGATGTAGCACAGGGCGGTCAGCTTCCCGCTTCCTCCTTCGTAGCAATGGGTATGACCGACGCTGACGGCAACGAGTTCTACAAGAACGCTGGTGACAGCGACGCTTATGTTGGTTACTACGATGTATCCGAGGATGCAATCGAGGCTAACTACGCTGCTGCTATCGAAATTCTTGCTAAGTACTACACCGGCATTGGCGAATAATTTTCGCTGAAATCACGCCGCACCGTTTAAACGGTGCGGCGTTTTTTTGCGTTCACACTTGCAAATCGGGGCGGTGTGTGTTACAATAAAAGAAAAAACACCACAGAGGTTACTATGGCAAAATTCAAACTTCCATACGGAAAAGAATATATCACCGCCGAGATTGCAGACGAGCGTATCGCGGGCGTACTCACCTCGCATATCCACGATGCGAAGCCGACTGTCGGCGAGGAGGAGCTCATAAAAAACGCTCTCGAAAATCCTATCGGCTCGCCGAAGCTCTCGGAGCTTGCGCGCGGCAAGAAGAAGGTCGTCCTCATCGCAAGCGACCACACGCGCCCCGTGCCGAGCAAGGTCATAATCCCTCCGATGCTTAAAGAGATACGAAAGGCAAGTCCGGACGCGGACGTAACTATCCTCATCGCAACGGGCTGTCACCGCGGAACGACCGTAGACGAGCTCGTTGACAAGTTCGGCGAGGATATCGTAAAGCGCGAAAAAATAGTCATCCACGACTGCGACGACCGAGATAATCTCGTAACTATCGGCACGCTTCCCTCGGGCGGCGAGCTTTCGATAAACCGCCTCGCGTTTGAAGCGGACCTGCTCGTATCCGAGGGCTTCATCGAGCCGCACTTTTTCGCAGGCTTCTCGGGCGGTCGAAAGAGCGTGCTTCCCGGCATCGCGAGCCGCGAGAGCGTGCTCGCAAATCACTGCTCGGAGTTCATCGCGCACCCTCGCGCGCGCACGGGCGTGCTTGAGAGCAATCCCGTACATACCGATATGCTGTGGGCGGCGAAGGCGGCGAAGCTTGCCTTCATCGTGAACGTGGTTATTGATGAAAACAAGCGCCCGATATTCGCCGTTGCAGGCGACGTCGAGGCGGCGCACAAGGTTGGCTGCGAGTTCCTGTCGGGGCTTTGCCGTGTAGCGCCCTGCCCTGCGGACATCGTTATCACGACGAACGGCGGCTATCCGCTCGACCAGAACATATATCAGGCGGTCAAGGGTATGACCGCGGCAGAGGCGTGCGTAAATGAGGACGGCGTTATCATAATGCTCGCGAAGTCAAACGACGGTCACGGCGGCAAGGCGTTCTTCGACCAGCTCGCAGACGAGCCCGACATCGACAAAACGATGGCGCTTTTCCTCTCGCGTGAGCGTGGGCAGACCGTACCCGACCAATGGCAAACGCAGATATTCCTGCGTGTCCTTAAGCGTGCAACGGTCGTTTACATATCCGACGCCGACGACGAAACCGTACGCGCGATGCATATGGTGCCCGCGCATTCGATAAGCGAGGCGATGAATATTGCCGAGGAAATAATCGGCAAAAAGGACGCGAGCGTGACTGTCATCCCCGACGGCGTTGCGGTTATGGTTGGATAAGAAAAAGCGACGTTTTGGACTGATTCCCATAAGGAAGCTTATATCCTCGTAGGGGCGGATTCCATATCCGCCTGCAAAAGCCGTAAAACAAAAACGGGCGAATATAGAATTCGCCCTTACGGACACGTCTGAAATTTTTATCAGAGAGATTGTTTTCTCTGCCGATTTGTGTTAGCCTCCCTCCGAGAGAGAGGTGGCACGGCGTAGCCGTGACGGAAGGAGCCTGCGTTACTTAGGACTTTAACCAAATCTATTGTTACGCATTCTCCCTCAGTCAGCTTCGCTGACAGCTCCCTCCCGGAGGGAGCCTTTTGACGCGCTCGTGCATCTTTAGGGGTATGGGCTTTGCCCTGTGCCTTTTTAATACAAAGGCGAAGCTTGCAATAAATCAGAACGATAAACAGAAATTTGATAAAAAGAGGAGGCTAATTATGAAAAGAATTTGTTTTGTATTGATGCTGATGCTTGCACTCGTTACGTTCTGTAGTTGTGGGGATTATGTCAATAGTTATTCTGCAACTATTTTGATTACTTCCTGTCAGGGCGATGAAGCGAGTATGGAATTTGATACCTTTAAGGGAACGTATAATTTCAAATTAAGAGGTGATGGAGTCGGCGACCGTACTCTTGATTTTGAAGCAAGCCTTGACGAAGGCGAGATGAATATTTATATCGGTGTTGACGGCGAAAAAGAATTGCTCCGCACAGTTAAGGGCGAAGAATCCTACGATGAAACGATTACGCTCGACGATAAATACGATTATGAAAAAACGATCTACGTTATTCTCGAATCGGTGGGCGAATGCGCAGACGGTGATTTTGAGTTCGAGTATAATTGATTTGAGTGAAGCGAACAAGCTTGTTTTACCGAGCAAAGTAAACCCCGACAGACGTCAAAATCTGTCGGGGTTATCTCTTTGCTTTCTGCGTATCTAATTTGTTTATCCGTAGAGGGGACCTGCGGTCTCCCGCGGGCGAACACAGTTCGCCCCTACCGGTACGATGTGGAAACATCCTTATAAGAAGACTGCTTTTACCCGTCGCTTTCGTTTTTGCTTGCTACGTCCGCCGCCGCGCTGTGTTTTTTGCCGACCTCGGCGACTACGCTCGCGCGCTTTATCGTGCCCGAGCCGAATTTGCCGCGTATCTCGTCCATCGCACGGTCAAGCCGCCTGTCGCGCTCGAGGCGAGCCTCGTGTGCCTCATCGGGGAAAAGCGTCAGCTGCTCGGCGTCACCTCGGTCGATATCGGACAGCGCAAGTCCGAGCAGGCGCACGGGCACGCGAGCGTTCCACAGCTCGCGAAGGAGCGCCATCGACACGCGGTGTATCTCGCCCGTCACGTCGGTGGACACCGACAGCTTCTTCTGGTGCGAGCGGTCAACGAAATCGGTCGTGCGGACGGTGACGGATATGCAGTACGCCTTCACGCCGTCGCGGCGCATACGCGTGGCAACGCTGTCCGCGAGCGCGAGCATTACGGGAGAGGCGTTGTCGTAGCCGGTTATATCGGCGGCGAGCGTCGTGGAGTTGCTGTAGCCCTTCGCGTCCTCGGGCGCTTCGCGCACAACGGAGTCGTCGATACCGTTTGCGCATCTGTGGATGTGCTCGCCGCCTTTTTTGCCGAGGAAGGACGTGAGCGTCGCAGCGTCACAGCGTGCGACGTCGCCTATCGTGTAAAGCGCGTGGCGCTCGAGCTTTTCGGCTGTCGCCGCTCCCACGCCGAGCAGGTCGCGTACGGGCAACGGCCACATTTTTTCGGCAATTTCGTGTTGCCAGAGCGTGTGCACGCGGTCGGGCTTCTCAAAATCGCCCGCCATTTTCGCGCAAAGCTTGTTCTGTCCCATGCCGACGTTGCCGGTGAAGCCGAGCGTGTCGCGTATCTCGTCCTTGATTTTATACGCAATCGCGACGGGATCGGGGTAGACCGCCTCCGTGTCGCTCATATCGAGAAAGCATTCGTCGATCGAGTACTGCTCGACGACGGGCGCGTATTTTTCAAGCACGGCGACGAATGCGCGTGAGGAGCGCTGATAAAGCTCGAAATCGTGCGGCACGAGCGTGAGCGTCGGGCACTTTCGGAGTGCCATCGCGACGGGCTCGCCCGTTTTTACGCCGTATTTTTTGGCAGGTATGGATTTGGCGAGTATCACGCCGCGGCGCGTTTCGCGGTCGCCGCACACCGCGGACGGTATGAGGCGGAGATCCGCCTCGCCGTTTTTGACGCGCTTTGCCGCTTCCCACGACAAAAACGCGCTGTTGACGTCTATATGGAATATAAGCCGCGCCATCGCGCTTGCCTCCTTTCGCGAACATTTGTTTGGTTATATTATAGCATAGATTTTGGCGTTTGTCAAGAGGGAGTTGGGCGAGCGCGCTGCCCCTTCTTCCGTAGGGGACGGCGCCCACGACGTCCCGTTTACGAGCGGTTACCGCTCGGCTTTGTCCTCGCGCTTCGCGCTCGGGGAGAACGCAAGGGGATGGACAACCGGCTCAGGCGCCGCCGGTTTTCCACCCCCTTGAACCCCCG
>JAZNBZ010000238.1:0-4058 GCA_045587285.1 Candidatus Flemingiibacterium sp.
CACCCCCCGCCCTGGGGTGGGGGGTTTCCCGCCGCACGGGCGGCCGCCTCGCAGGTGGATTCTCTCTTCCCGTTTCCTAAGTGGGACGAGGAGTATGAGTCGCGCTACGAGGTGCAGGGCGTTATCGTGAATCAGGACGCGAACGCGCTTATTAGCGGCCTTTCGGGTAGTGGCGGTGACGCGGCGACGTTTGTCAATTTCGCGAAGGGCTACGCAGGCTCGCACGTCACCGACTTTATGATGTGCGTGTGCAATATGATCTCCACCGTCCCGACGGATCTGCCGTCCTGGACAGACCTTATCGACAAATATTATCAGACGACGGAGAACGGCGTTGCCGTTGACTACTCGAACGAGTCACACGCGCTCGGCGCATACAAGCATTTTATAGAGAAGGGTATTGACTATTTCGATATCTGGTGCGAGACCTTCCCGACGGTCGGCATCAATCCGTGGATATCAATTCGTATGAACGATATTCACGGCAACACAGACACAATATCTCCGCTTTTGTCTGACTTTTACCACGAAAATCCGCAGTACAGACGCGTAGTGGGCAGCAGACGTACGGCGAGCACGTATTCCGGATACAGCAAGGCGCTCGACTTCTATCACGAGGAAGTGCGCGAGCGTATGCTCGACTACATAAACTATATCCTCAACCGCTACGACTTCTACGGACTTGAGCTTGACTTCCAGCGCGAAATGTGGCTCTGGCATTTTGGATATGAGTATCAGGGACTTGAAACTCTCAACGAGTTTATGCGCGAGGTGGACCGCCTGATAGAGGTTTACGAGGAGGTCCGCGGTCACGAAATAAAGCTCGGCATACGCTGTGCATCGGATATCGAAACCAACTACGATTTCGGTCTTGATATCCTGACGTGGGCGGCAGAGGGCATCCTCGATCTGGTCATCCCGACGGGCAGATGGGACTCGACCGACAACGGCATACCCGTTTACGAGTGGACGTCGCTGCTTCATCCGTACGCAGTTACCGTTGCGCCGTGTATAGAGGTTCAAACTCTTGGCGAGAGCCGTCACACGCTTGAAACCTACAACGGTGCGGCTGCGGCTTATCTCTCGCAGGGTGCTGACAAGATTGCACTTTATAACGAGTACCTTGCCGCCGCGCAGTACATCCGCGAAAAGCACAAGGTTTTCACCGAGGATAATTCGGTTGGCGGCACGTGGCGTCACTGGAACATCGTTTCCACTATCGGCTCGTACGAGAAGCTTATGACTCTCGACCGCCGTGTGATACTCACCTACAACGACACGTATCAGGTTTGGAGAAAATCGAACGCACAGCTTCCGCAGAGCGTAGGGGCGGGCGAAACGGTAACGCTTCGCATTCCGTTTGGCGACGTTCCGTACGGGGGCGCCGTGACGCTCAAGTTCTCCGCAAACTCTCCCAACGACGTTATCGTGCCGACGGTGTATATAAACTCGACGCGCGCGACGTTCATCGGCTCCGAGGAGCAGGTGCAGGGCGGCTACACGGCTAACCGCATCCTTTGCTACTCGGTTCCTGCATCGGCTATCGACGACGTGTACGCCGTGGCTGAGATAACCGCGGAAAATCCGCTCACCGTGGACTACGCCGAGGTATACGTAAAAGCCGCAGACTGATAAAACTCAAAAAATAACCGATATCCGACGGCGTGTAAAAGCGCCGTCGGATCGTCGTTTGTAAATAGGTTTCAAGCGGTGGAATTTTTGGGGGTAAACTTGCGGCTTCTTCTAAGTCTTTTGTGTGTTTTGCACAAGATTTCGCGTCTTTTTTCTACGGCGGCAAAGAGGGAATAATATTGATTTTTTCTATACTTTATGATATAATAACTATGGTATGATACCGTATAATGCTGTTTTGTGATTTTGGTGCTTATTTTGGTATCTAGCCTTTATTTTTCACACGCGAAAAGGAGAACAAATCGTGAAAAAAACAAGACTTATTTCGATTATGCTGACAGCAGCACTTCTTCTGTCCGTTTTTGCGGTAGCTGCACCTGTTAAGGTGTCCGCGGCAAAGGCAGATATCAGCGCAGTTGAAGAGCCTGTGCCTGCAGACAACCTGCTCACCGGCACGAGCTTCGATGAAGGTAACCTTTCCTGCGTTACAATGAACAAGTATATGGAGCTTGTTGAAACACCTACCGGTAACTACATCCAGATGTCGAGATTTACCGTTAACACGGTTGGCATGAAGTTCACTTGGAACAAGAAGCCGATCCTCGGCGGTACCTACAAGTTCACCGCGTACTTCAGAATGATGTACGAGAACGAGCTTACTGACCTTCGAATCAACATTTACGATTTTGAGGGCAAGCAGCTTCAGAAAACCGTGCTTGTTTCGCCGACGTCTGATAAGTGGATGAAGGTCGAGTACTATTTCGAGATTCCCGAGAACGGTATGTTCGGCAGCATCGTTATCAACGGTTGGATGGATGCAAGATACATTCAGCCTTACTGCATCGACAACGTTTCCATCGTTAAGGTCGATGCAATGCCCGAGGATTACAAGCTTCAGGAACAGTGGGGTACATTCGTAAATCCCGCTAACGCCGAAAAGAGCCAGGTTGACTCGCTTATCCTTTGGGAGGTTTGGCGTGAGGACTATGAAACGCAGTTCGACGTTAACGGTATTATCTTAAACCTTGACGCTGACGCGTTTATCGGCGGTGCAGGCGGAAACGTTTCAGAGCTTCAGAAGTACGCTCAGGGCTACGCTGACACTCACGTTACCGACTTTATGATCTGCCTTAACAACACGAACTCCACATTCCCGTCGGCACTTGATACCTGGACGGACCTTACGGACAAGTATCTCCAGAAGATAGAGAACGGCAAGCCTGTTGACTACTCCGGTACGGGAAATGCAAAGTCTGCATACGAGCACTTTATCCGCTCGGGTATCGACTACATCAAGGTGCTTTGCGACACCTTCCCGACGGTTGGTATCAATCCTTGGATTTCCTTCCGTATGAATGATATTCACGGCCACGGCGAGCAAACCTCCGTGCTCCTTTCCGACTACTATCACAACAATCCGCAGTACAGACGCAAGGCAAACCACGGTGGCGGCGGCTGGGCAAGCGGCTACGCTATGAACGCGCTTGACTGGATTCACGAGCCGGTTCGCCAGCGCTTCCTCGATTACATCAATGAGGCACTTTCGCGCTACAACTGCTACGGTATCGAGCTTGACTGGCAGCGTGAGATCTATCTCTGGAGCATCGGTAACGAGTATAACGGACTTGATATTCTCAACGACTTTATGCGCGACGTTGAGTCGATCGTTGAGATATACGAGCAGAAGTACGGTCACGAGATCAAGATCGGTATCCGCTGTGCTTCCGACGTTGAAACTAACTACGACTTCGGTCTTGACGTTCTGACTTGGGCGGCTGAGGGCATCATCGACCTCGTTATCCCGACCGGTCACTACACCACTGCTGATACTGATACTCCCGTTGTAGAGTGGACCTCGCTTATGCACCCCTACGGTGTAGAGGTTGCTCCCTGTATCGAGCAGTTCATCCAGACCAACCCCGTAAACGGCGGCAGAGCAGAGAATACGCTCACCACCTACAACGGTGCGGCAGCTTCCTTCCTCTCGCAGGGTGCTGACAAGGTTGCAGTTTACAACTTCTACATTTCGGCAGGTCAGAAGATCAGAGATATGCACAAGGTATCGACTATGGCAGAGGACGTTTCGGGTACCTTCCGTCACTTCAATATCGCGTCTACCATCGGCTCGCTCGAGAAGCTTATGACTCTCGACCGCCGCGTAGTTCTTACCTATAACGACACCAAGATGATCTGGAACGACAACAGAGCACAGCTTCCGCTTACCGTTAAGGCAGGCGAGACCGGAACACTCCGCATTGCGGTAGGTGATGTTCCCGCAGGCGCTACCGTAACACTTAAGTTCAGCGTCAACGCGCAGAATATTGCAAAGCGTCCGACAGTTCACGTAAACTCGAAGGCGTGCACATGGCTCGGCCTTGAAATTAACGAGGAAGGCCTTTCCAAGTCGCAGGTTATCACCTACACCG
>JAZNBZ010000239.1:0-15852 GCA_045587285.1 Candidatus Flemingiibacterium sp.
CCCCCCGGCCCCCCCGGGCCGCGTGGGGTGTGCCTTTTTCGTATTCACTTATGCGTTTTTGTGCACCTGCCGCCGGTACTCCGACGGCGAGCATCCCGTTTCCTTTTTGAACGCTCTTGCGAAGTAGTTCGTGTCGGAAAAGCCGCAGGACGCAGCGATCTCCGTGACGTTCATATCGGTACGACGCAATAGCGTCGTTGCCTTGTTTATGCGTATGTCAAGCAGGTACTTCGTTACGGGCACACCGAACACCTCCTTGAACGCGTACGAGAAATATGAGTATGTGTAGTGTGACATTTCGGCGAGCGTTTCGGTGCTTATTTTGGCAGCGTAGTTGGAGTGCAGATAGGTTGCGATAAGATTCATCTTTTGGGATTTTTCGCCTTTTTCTTCAATCGCCGTCGCCGTTATCGCTTTTGCCGCGTGAGTCTTGCAAAGGTGCCCGATGAGGTGAAAAACGTACCCCTTGAGGGTGTATGCGTCGGCGTCGTCCGTGCTTTGCGCAAGCTCGATTATTTTGAGCATAAGCGAGGTGACGGAGCTATCCTTCACGATGCCGTCAAAGACGTAGTGCTTACGGTCGAAAAAGGTTGGGTGGAGCTTGAATTTGAAGCATTCGCAATCGTCCTCGCCGATGCCCTCGTGAAGCTCGTTTGCGTTGATTATAAGGCAGTCGTGCTTTTTTAGCTGAATGGTCTGTGCGCCGCATCTGACTGTTAATGTGCCGCGCAGAACGAACTGAAATTCTACGTGCTCGTGCCAGTGCAGAGGGAATACGTTCGGCTCACTTTGAGGTACGATGGTTATGCCGGTGCTCGTGTGTCGGCTTTTTTCGTATAATTCAATCTTGTTCATAACAATCACCGTAAAATAATGCTACAAAATCATAAAATATTGATAGCGGTTTTTTCTATATTATTGTATAATAAAGTTGAAGATTTGTCAAGTTTATCTGTGAAAATCTTCAAAAAAATATTTATGGATACATTATAGTAACAGGAGGAGCTATATGAAACCAAATACACATTATACGCCCACCGAAAACGGCTTCCAGATCAGCGCAAGCTCCGAGTTCTTTAACAGAACTCTCTACGGCTCGCACAAAAACGACGACAAGTCGGAACGCTTTTTCACCCTTGCAGGTGACGTTCCCAAGTTCCTCGGCGCAACAGCCGACTGGATAAAGAACGACGTGTGCTTCTACGATAAGTGCGGTCAGCTTAACAGCGGTCTTGCGATAACTAAAGGAGTTCGCCAACCCTTCTGGTATTCAAAGGATATCGACACCACCTCGCGTTGGTTCCACGATTCCGAGGACGTTCTTGCAGAATTCAAGAACGGCTGGATGGAGTACAAGCTCTCGCAGATGTCCGCGTGGTTCCCGGACGTTCGCGTGAATATTGAAGCGTATCCGCTTCTCCCCGACGATGGCTATCTCGTTCACTACAGAATAACCACCGACCAGCACGTTTTCTTCGTTGCCGGCTTTGGCGGCGTTGCAGAGCGCGCACGCTGCGGTCGATTTGAATATAAGGGCGTTCCTCACCGCGATTTCGGTGTAGAGGACGCAAAGGGCAACGTTATCGAGCTTGGTAAGAACCGCGCCTGCGTTACCCAAAAGGAGGACGGCAGAAACGTTCGCGTTGCGACGAGCTTTGAGGCTGATTTTGCTCTCGCTTCGGCTAAAGCTATGTCCGAGCCGTACGTTAGTACGTTCCTCGGCAGCGAGCCCGAAAACGAGGACGACAGCGTTGTAAAGATATCCGCGGCAATTCAGCCCGGTACCGCTCTCGACGGTTATATCATCGTTCTTTACAACTCCGACGAGGCGACGCTCGACAAGTACCTTTCGATGAAGGATCCTATCAGCTACGTAAAGCAGCAGCTTTATCAAAAGCACGCCTGCATCGACGTTGCAACCCCCGAAAAGACGCTTGACCTCACCATCGCGCCCACCGTTATGGCAATGGACGCGTCCTGGCATAAGGACTCCTTCCACCACGGCTCGTTCGCTTATCACACGCCCTTCCTCGGATGGAGAAACTGGTACGCTCCTACCGTGCTCGGTTGGGGCAACAGAGTCGAAACGACGATGGCGATGTGGCTTAGCTACATCAAGCGCGGTGATATAAGCAAGGAGCGCGTTTGGTACGACGACGGTCCTACTCAGAGCTACGGCGACGGCAGATACCACAAGCTTGAGAACGCAGTCGGTCAGCTTCCGGCATACTTTGCCAACAAGCCCGGTGAGGTCGGAACACCCAGATTCGGTCCGTACAATATGCAGGAATGTGCGCTCGATATGATGCTTTATTACATCGAGTGGTCGGGCAATATGGAGCTTGCCGAAAGGTACTTCGACGATATGTGCTCGATGGCAGACTTTGAAACGAGAATTTACGATCCCGACGGAACGGGACTTTATCAGAATCAGCTCAACACCTGGATCTCCGACGGTCATAACTACAACGGCGCAGGCTGTGCACAGTCCACTGCGTACAACTACCGCGCAAATCTCGTTCTCGCTAAGATCGCAAAGAAGCTCGGCCGTGACGGCGAGCGCTTTGAAAAGCGCGCTGAAATGATAAAGAAGGCGCTCAACGAGAAGCTTTGGATGCCTCACGACGGCGTTATCGCGGAAAGCCTTGACGTAATAGGTCACTGTATGCTTCATCCGTCCGTAGAGCTTCCTACCGTATACCACGTAATGGACTCCGAGATGATCGACGATTTCAAGGCGTACAGAACGCTCAAGTTCACCGAAAATCATCTTGAAAGCGCAACGACTCCCGGCTCGGACGGCAGACTTTGCTATTCCTCCAATTGGCTGCCTAAGAAGTATTCGCAGTGCGGTATTTTCCCGCAGGAAAACGCACACCTCGCGCTCGTTTACTACAAGCTCGGCCTCAAGGACGCGGCGAAGAAGATACTCGACGGTATTTCGGACTGCTACTTCACGGGCAGAAACCCCGGTATGGCACCGCACGTTCAGTCGCCTATGGGCACGAACGACCTCGGCGATATGGACTTCTCCGACGTATCGAGCACGTATCTGCGCCTCGTTGTAGAAGGTCTGTTTGGTATCAGAATCAAGAACCTTGACAACCTTATGCAGATACAGCCCGGATTCCCGAGCGAGTGGGATCACGCAAGCCTTGAGCTTCGTGATATTTCCCTTAACTACGTAAGACACGGCAGCCGTGAGATATTCACTATCCACACCGATAGAACCGAGAAAAAGCAGATAAGAATTCCTATGCGTGCCGCTGATATTGAGGCTGTTTTACTCGACGGCGAGCCGATATCTTACGAGATCGTTGCCGCTCCAAATAACAGCTTCATTATGGTTGAAACCGACAAGGTCGGCAGATTCCAGCTCCGCGTAATGCACGGAAATACACCTATCCCGACGCTCACCTATCCGGACAGCGTTCTTGCAGGCAACAAGATATCCGTCGAGCTTAACGGCGCTGATATCGCAGAGGTGTTCGATGTATCCGAAACCCTTGAGGATATTAAGATAGTTGGTAACAAGGTTTACGCAAGTGCGAAGGACGTAGCGGGCGACCACACGCTCTTTATCCGCGCTGTAAACGGCGAATATAACGCTTGGCTCGCGGCTGACTACGACATCCTGAGCGAGGACGTCGAGCTTCCCGCACTTGAAAATAAGCCGTTCGAGAGCGTTGATATCAGCAAGTTCTTCAACTGCAATATGGCAGAGGTACACAGACAGGATTATCTCTGGCCGCGTCCCAAGAACTACTCTATGAGTCTCTTTAGAAACGGACGCTACTCGCACTGCGCACCGCAGGAGGGTAAAGTAAGAGATGCAAACGGCAAGCTTGTGACTATTATCAACGATTCGTTCTTCAGAACGTCGGGCGGTACGGTCTACTCGCCGTCCGGTATCCCGTTCACGACACCGGCAGAGGGCGAAAACATCGCTTGCATTTCGATATTCGACCGTTTCCCGACGGACATTACCGTTGACCTTGAGGGCAAGGGACAGGAGATCGCGATCTGCTTTGTAGCAAGCGCGTTCAACCTGCACGCAGGCGTTGAAAACGTACGCGTTACCGTCACCTACAAGGACGGCACGACGAGCGACACGCCGCTCTACTATCCGCAGGCTATCGATGACTGGCTTTCCTCGGCGCTTACCACCGAGTCGGAGGTGTTCTACTTCAACGACACGACTCACGCGAGCGTTAAGAGAGTAAGAATCGATCCTACCAAGGAACTTGCAAGCGTGAAGCTTGAGGCTATTGCAAACGAGGTTATCCTCGGCGTCGTTGGCATAAGCGTAAGCAAGTGATAAGCACATAAAAGGGAAGGGCTGACCGATAAGGTCAGCCCTTTTTGTCTGCGGCAAATTCTCAATTACTGACGGGCAGAAATTAACATTCTATAAGTTCCGCGATTGTTGGAGCGAGTATATAAGCCTTGCCGAAGCAGTCATTTTCGAGTATGCCTTCAAGCTTGGGGAGCGGTTAGTAGCTGAGGTGCTTATGGACGAGTGACGAATGCATAAATCCTTGCAACTTGTCATATTCATTGTATTTCTATCAAACCTGTTGACAAAAAGAAAAAAATATGATATAATCATATAAATTAAAGATTCTTATAGGAACCAGCTGGCTGCAGAGGACGTTGGTTCCTTTATGATTTTCAGAGGAATTTTGTTTATGGTTATGAAAAAGAAATATAAACTTTCAACCACACAAGTCATATTACTCAGCTTCCTCGTGACCATTTTAATTGGAAGTGTGCTGTTGGCATTACCGATCAGCTCGGCTGACGGTGAAGCGGTGCCGTATCTCGATGCACTGTTTACAGCAACTACCTCCACCTGCGTGACGGGACTTGTTACGCTTCCTACGGTGTCTACGTGGAGCGTATTCGGGCAGATCGTTATTTTATTTTTGATACAGATTGGCGGCCTTGGCGTCATTACCATTATGTCAGGGCTTATGCTTCTGCTGAACAGAAAAATGGGAATCGGAGATCGAATGCTCATTCAAGATGCCTTCAATCTTAATACGATGTCGGGAATTGCGAAATTCGTGAAGAACGTATTGTTCGGAACGCTTATTATTGAAGGTATCGGAGCTGCTTTGTATATGCTCGTATTCGTCCCCGAATTTGGCAAAAAGGGCATTTGGATATCGGTGTTCAATTCTGTTTCCGCCTTCTGTAATGCCGGCATTGATATTATTGCAGAAAACAGCCTTTGCAATTACGCAACAAATCCATTGATAAACATTATCACGTCGGCACTCATTATACTCGGCGGTCTCGGCTATATCGTATGGTGGGATGTGATTCGTGTCGTTAAAAGCCGTTCGTCAAAGAACAGAAAAATATTCAGGCATTTGACCTTGCATTCGAAGATTGCAATTACTGTTACCGCAGGGCTTATATTTGTCGGTGCGATTCTCATATTCGCTTTTGAATATGCGAACCCTTTGACTATAGGAAAAATGTCTTTGCTTGATAAAGTTGGAGCTTCCTTTTTCCAATCGGTGACAACACGAACCGCAGGCTTTGCAGGTATTGCACAGGAGAATTTAACGAATGCCTCTGCCATCGTATCTATTATTTTAATGTTGATCGGCGGTTCACCCGTTGGAACCGCAGGCGGAATGAAAACGGTTACGATTGCAGTTCTTGTTTGCTCCGCGCTCGCTACGATAAGGAATAAGAACGGTGCAACATTATTTGGGCGCCGTATTTCCGATGAATCAATAAAGAAGGCGGTTGCGATCGTTGTAATGTTCCTTGCGATTTGTACTGCGTCTACCGTTCTGCTTATGGCAACAAGTAATGCTTCTGCCATTGATGCGGTCTATGAAACGGTCAGCGCGACTGCAACCGTAGGACTTTCGCGAAATTTTACGGCAACACTAAACACGTTTGGAAAACTCATCATTATTGTCACGATGTATTTTGGCAGAGTAGGTCCAATATCGCTGGCTGTCGCTCTTGGAAGTAAAAATGAGAGTCAAAACGTTATATCGGAGCCGACGGAAGAAATCAGTATAGGATAAAGGAGAAAATTATGAAATCCAATAAGACATATGCAGTATTCGGACTTGGAAGATACGGCACTGCTGTTGCAAAAGAGCTTGTTGAGAACGGTATGGAAGTCATTGCGGTGGATACCGAACAGAAAATTGTAAACGATGCAGCGGCATATCTGCCCGTATGCAAATGCGCCGATGTGACAGATGCGGAGGTTATCGCACGTCTTGGCATCGGTAATATAGACACTGTAATTATATGTATGGCAAGTAATCTTGAGTCTAGCGTTATGGCAGTAACGCTTTGCAAGGAGGCAGGCGTTAAGACTGTTATCGCAAAATGTGCTAATGAAATGCATCAAAAAATATTGCTTCGCGTAGGCGCGGATCAGGTGGTGTTCCCTGAAAATGAGTCGGGAATTCGACTTGCAAAGAACCTATTAAGCTCCGGGTTTATTGATATGATATCTTTGTCGAAAGACGTGTCTATGGTCGAGATCGACGTGAAGGATGAGTGGTGCGGAAAGAACTTGATCGAATTAAATCTCCGCAAAAAATACGGCTTCAACATTGTTGCTATCAAAAAAGGCGAGAAGGTCAATGTAAATATCAATCCCGAGCAGGTGCTTGATGCGGAAACAACGCTGATCGTTATCGCAAATATGGCGAAATTAGGGAAATTGAAATGAGTTGTCAAAATCCAATTTGCATAGAAGAATAACACACAAAAGGGCTGACAGAGAATGTCAGCCCTTAAAATTTGCGCCGTAGCGGTCAAAGATGTCGTCGAATAAAAGCCGCATTTATTTTCGAAAAATCATTTGACTTTCTTTTGCGGTATGTTCTTGTTTAGAAATGGAGCGAGATTTTTTGAAGTGGTCAGTTCTGTGGTCAAGGAATGATGCAATATTTGAGCCGCATAAGACAAAGAAAAGGCTATTGTAAAAATTCTCGATTAACGGATTGAAGAACTCATCGTATGCGTACCATTTTTGTCCCGTCGAATATTGTATACTATTCTCATACCCCAAAAACGCGTAAAAAACACTTCATTTTTATTTCAAATTTTTTAGAACGTGTGTTATACTGTATACCCTAACCACATTTTCGTTCTTTGACAACCTATTATTTCTATCATGGCATACTTTCTATGTCATCATTTGCCCACGCAATTTTTTGAAAAAATTATCTTGAAGGAGTGTACATAATGAAAATTCTCAATTTTAACGTGGATCCCAATCTCGATGATTACATTTTCCCATCCGATAAGCCGATTACCGTATTTTGCGGCAACGATTCCGATTTGCATCTGAGTCTGCTCAATGTGCTGCTCGGCAATTACGATCAAAGCGATATTATTGAAAAGGAAGAATCTTCGCTGTTCTTACTTCACAGTGACGTGAAGATGGATCACAAGGACTACAGCGTCTGCTATATCTACAGCAAAACTGAACCGCATCGCATCGGTGTAAACTTTTCTGATGACGGTATGGGTTGCTCACCGGAGGATACAAAAGAGTATCAGGAAAAGGCATTACAGCGAAATGTCGGCGACGGTAACATTTTTACGCTCAAGCCGTACGCAAAAAATTCTTTGCCTGAAAGTAAGCACAGGCTTATGCAACTTGCCATCTTTTATGCCAACGCTGTGACGGATACACAAAACGGTGATGACAGACCGCTGTTTATATATGATCTTTTCGATCACATCGACGAAGCGGAAGATCTGACGCCGTGGCTTAATGATCTTGCTGCGCTCGGACGGCAGGTGTTTATCGCTGTCGGTGACGGTTATCCTACTGAAAAACTAAATCATCCGAGCGTGCAGATATTAAATTTATCAATATAAACTGTTTTGAAAGGAGGGAAATAAATGAGTGAGCAGATCATCCGTGATTTTCAGGGTAAGATTATCGCAAGAATTGATGTCAAGCCAAACGGCGATAAGATAGTGCGTGATTTCTACGGTCAGATTCTCGGCAGATATGATGCGGCTGCGGGAGTTACCCGTGACTTCTTCGGCAAGATCGTAGCAAGAGGCGACGCTGTTTCCATGCTTATCAAGTGATAATCAAAGGCACGGCGGGGTATCCCGCCGTGCAAAACAAACACAAAACCGTTGTAATATTAAATTTGGCGGCTTATTATATACTTGAAAAATATATAAAGGGTGAGAAACTATGAAAATCAATCTACCACGCCATCAATGGTTTATACAAAAGCAGGGAGATATGTTTGCCACCAATATATACTCAGGGTCGCTCGGAACGAATCCTGCCAAGGGCTGCATCGCAAATCTTACGTTTAACTACAGAGTTTACGTTGATGTGTCAAGTAATGATGAAAGCGGATTTCGCCTTGTAGCTGAAGGCTTTAACATTCAGCCGTGGGGGGCGGGCGGCGGTAAAACGGATTTTGAGCGTGCCGAGTTTGATAATTCACCAAAAGGAATCCGAGATGCCGGCGAATGGCTCGGCAAGATTGCCGCGAAATACGGATTTTAAGAGGGAAAATCAGCTTGTAAACCGATACGCTTCCTTACATAAAAATACCGTCCACCGCGATTGGCGGCAGACGGTATTTTGTGATTAAACTTTTCTTCCGTGGCAATCCTTAACTTCCTTGACACCTACGACATCGCTGTTGGTTTTTTGCTTCTTTGCTTTATCAATAGCGTCATATTTGTCAGCGGCGGTTACAAGGTACGAGCCTCCGTCAGTGAAAACTACTGTGAACTGTGGCATATATTTCCCTCCTTTCTACGTTATAGTAAAATATATTGCTATCGACGTTTGTCGAAACAATACCATTTGCTTTGCAACGTATAGCTTTGAAAGTGTCAATAGTACCATATTCAGGCATCATATGGTACTTCAATAACCTCGAGGTTCTTCTTTTTTGCCTGCGAAATCGTATTTCTTGTTCCGATACTGTTTTTGCTGACAAAAGCGATTACCATTTTTCTTTCCGACGTGGAAATGTAGTCGATCATTGCCTTGTTTCTCTTCGGCCCGGCGGCTCTGCCGTATAAGCTCCATTCCGCTTCGAATATTTTTAACATAGTACCGTGCTCGGCAGCATATCGCTCACCGAGCATATCTGCGCCTTTGCAGTGGCCGCTTACAATTTCAACGTCGGAATGTGCGACACTTTTTGATTTGATTGCTTCGCTTATCACGCTTTTGGCAAGCTCATAGTCCTCAAACTCACGTCCTCCGCAAACCAGAATCTTAAGCGGTTCTTTAATAGAAGTTTCCATTTTTTATTCTCCTTTGTCGATTGATATTTGATATTCTTTCGCTGTGAAAACACAGTTTTGGTTTATCAAATATATGGTATCATATCGAAAGGGACATAATTGGAACATAAAGAAGTCGATACAGTATGCTATTGAAAAATGTCAGAAAATGTGGTACAATAGTTAAAGAAATCTCACGTTATACAGGTAAGGAGGTTACTATGCTTTCTAAATCGAGATATTGTCTGTTTACTCAGTGCCCGAAGTGTCTGTGGCTTCGCGTTAACCGTCCCGAGCTTGCGCTAGAGGATACATCTCTTGCCACCCGTATGGAAACGGGAAACGAGGTCGGTGATCTCGCCATGGGGTTGTTCGGAGACTTCACGGAAGTTACGTCATACCGCGAGGACGGGAAACTCGATCTTTCCAAAATGATTTCCCGTACCACGGAGCTTATTAACAATGGCGAAAACATTATCTGCGAAGCATCATTTTCATACAATGGCAATTACTGCGCGGTGGATATACTGAAAAAAGAAAGCGGCGGATATGCCATATATGAAGTGAAAAGCTCTACACACGCTTCCGATATATACGCGACGGATATTGCATATCAGAAATACGTACTCGAGCATTGTGGAGTAAACGTAACCGGAACATATCTTGTATGCATCAACAGTGAATATGTGCTTGACGGTACACTTGACTTGCATAAATTCTTTAAGATAATTGACCTTGGCGATGAAGTTGCACAAGAATACGCATCGGTTGAGCAAAATATTGCCGCCGCAAATGCGGTGCTTTCGCTTGATACGCCACCGGAGTGCGATCTATCAGAAAACTGTAATTCGCCGTACCCGTGCGCATTTTGGAACCACTGTGCAAAGCATCTGCCGAGTCCATCGGTGTTTGATCTTTACCGATTTGGATTTGACAAAGCGGTTGAATGTTACCGGCAGGGCGTTGTTTCCTTTGAAGACATCAAACCAATCGCGAAAGGCGGCAACAAAATCCGCAGTCCGCAGATAAAGCACGCTTTGCAAGAACTTGAAACGCACATTGATAAGGATGGTATACGAGAATTTCTTGCCACGCTCTCATTCCCGCTGTACTTTCTTGATTTTGAAACGATGCAGCCGGTTATTCCGGAGTTTGACGGAACGCGTCCGTATCAGCAGATTCCGTTTCAGTATTCGCTGCACTACATACTGAAAGATGGCGGGGAAGTATATCATAAGGATTTTCTTGCCGAGTCGGGCGAGGATCCAAGGCGAGCACTCGCCGAGCGGCTTTGCGCGGATATTCCGACGGATGTATGCGTGCTTGCGTACAATAAGGGCTTTGAGTGCGGACGTATCCGTGAGCTTGCCGCCGCTTTCCCGGATCTTACAGAGCATCTTTTAGCTATTGCAGGCAATATCAAGGACCTTATCGATCCATTCCGTGCGGGATATTATTACAACCGTGCAATGGGCGGCTCATTCTCCATAAAGAGCGTACTGCCTGCGATCTTTCCGGATGATCCGGCGCTCGATTATCACAATCTCGAGGGCGTACACAACGGCAGCGAAGCAATGGAGATTTTTCCGAAAATCAAGGATATGCCGCCGGATGAAAGGGAACGTGCGCGAGAGAGCTTATTACGTTACTGTGAGCTTGACACCTATGCTATGGTCAAGATATGGGACGAGCTTCGTCGGGCGTGTGGGATGTAGTTGGTAATATGAAATGATGATTTTGGAGGAAATATAATGGCAAAGGATAGACTTTACAAGAATACCGAAGACGCAATAGCAGCTTTTAGGAGCGGCGTTGAAAAGAATAAGAACGAAGAATATGAAAACTTGATTGAAGGTGGAAAAATAAGTAAAGATGCTATAGTGCAAGCACTTAAATTTGCTTTCCCGGATATCACACCTCGAACGATGAAACGAGATATTACGGAGGCTAAAATTACAAATAATTTTTATGAATTGCCAAATGTGCTTATAGAACACAAAAGGGATGATGATTCTTCGGCTTTTGGGAATATGATTGAGGCTTGGTTTGAAAGACCGAAGGAATACGTAGACAAAGAGGAGTTCGATGCATTACATCATAAAGCTTGTGAAACAGTTATAGACTTTTTGGAGAAAGCCGGATACAATAAAGATAGCTGTACATATGGCAAGGCGCAAAAAGTTGTCAATATGACATTTAAACATCTGCGCTGTATGAAAGGTGCGGAAAAGAAAGAAGAATGGTTCCAACACTGTCATATGGCGTTGGATTCGTTCACATTGGAATGGCTGAAGAGGACAAAAGACAAAGGGCAAAGTAAGATTGTAAAAGGAAAGGTGGACTCTTGGAGTGCAATACAATATGCCGATGGGCAGGAATGTTATAGTAAAACGGACAAAAATGGAAAAGAACACGAGTACTACTCATATACCGAGCTGGTTAAAACAATAAGAGACATAATCCCACCGAAAGATTATTCGAGATTAACTCCATTTGAGGCGGAGTTTTACATATGGCCCGAGATTCAGCTTCATTTAGCTGCAGAGTCACTTTTCGCACAAAGCATTAATGAAGATGCGGCGCGCGATTTATTGAAAGTAGATGACTTTGCTAAAGCGAAGGAAAACTTCAAGAAGTTGTCACTAAACGAGAAAATGCCTGCTTTAAAAGAAATAATCGCAGGTATAACAGCAATTATGAATACTTCAACAATAAGCTAAGCCGGGATATACGATTGAGCTTACGCCCGAAGAAGCAAAGAAAATGAAATTCTGGCACTACTACAAAAATCCGAACAGCGAGCGAATACAATGGGGCACCGGTCTGTACCGTTATATGAAAGATTCCGCCTGCGCGCGTATCCTTGCAGATATTGTGGATATTAAAATGGGAGCCGAGAAGAGCCACGCGAAAACGGTGCTTGAGCACTATTGTGCGCTTAAAGGGATCAGCGTGGATAATATTCCGGAGGCGGATGGGGCGATGTGAACGGCAACATAAATATCTTTTACACACTAAACTTATAAGGAGAAATTTACATGATAAACGATTATAGTGTTATTTATGATTTGCCAGGTGCGTGGTGGGACATGACCGTAGACGCGTTTGAGAATAAAAAATTCGATCGGGAAGCATTTTTAAATGTTTTTCGAAAAAGCTTTGAGATTCTTCGGAAATATTCCTGCACGAAAAACGTCGACAGAGATGTGATGGAGCTTGTAATAAAGATGAGCGGTTTTATCTCCACCAAGTTTCACGAGGTGAACTATGAGCACATCGCTGCCTGTGAATTGACAGATGCCCTGCTTTATAACTGCTTTTATTTGGAATCCTTTTCAGAGCATGAAATTCCCAAAACGGAAATCACAAAGGGTGAATGGTGTCTTCTTCCGGGCGGCGGTACGGAGGTTGATTTTACAGATCCGGAGAACGTGCTTTTCAACTTCGCGTGGGACCTCGAAAAATGGGATTCGATGCCTGTAAGACCTTTAGATCAGGACAAATAGATAAAAGCGGTGTACAATGAAATTCATGAACCGCAACAAAATCGCGCATACGCTTCATCGGTAAAAAGAAGCGTATGCGGGATTTTTGTTGCCCCACTTTTGTCACATCCAATAGTGTATACTATACTCAAACCGCAAAGCTGATTTTGAAACACCACATAGTACCATATTTGGTACACTCACATTGACAAAAAATCAGAGTTATGATACCATATACATATATGCTATCAGGTATCAGGAGGTATAATCAATGGACTCGACAAAAAGAAAAGCCCAAAAAACAAAGTTTTTACCTGCAACATTAACGGCACTTAAAATACTTCAGATTCTCAAAGAATCGAGTGACCAAGATCATCCTATCGCACAAGTCGCAATTGCGGAGAAACTCGACGTTGATAGAAAAACTATTGCCAGATGTCTTGAAGTGATGGAAGGTTATATGGACTATGAGATAGCTCATCAGAAGAAAGGTGTCTATCTTATTCCCGATGATGATTCGTTTGAGCTTTCCGAGGTGCGACTTTTGATCGACAGTGTTTTGGCGAGCAAGGTCATCAGCGCTGAGCAAACCGATATTATTGTAAAAAAGCTTTCGAAACTACTGAATAAATACGACAGAACGCACATTCGCCATATTCACTCATATAAAGACTGGAGCAAGGTAGACAATATCAATATTTTTTGGACAATAGAAGTATTTGACGATGCTATTAATAAAAACGTTCAGGTTTCATTTGACTACAATATGGTTGGTATTGATAAAAAGCTTCACATTATTGGAAGATATACTGCAAGTCCTGTTCAACTTGCTTTTTCAAGCGGTCAGTATTTTCTTTTAGCGTACACTGATGAAGACGATGAAATACGAAGCTTTAGAATTGACAAGATTACAAACGCTAAAATTCTCGATAATGTTTCAAAAAAGGCAAATAAAGAGTTGGATTGGCGCGATATAGCTTCCGTTTACGTTGAGGGGCATCCTTATATGTCGTTTGGTAAAACAGAGCATATCAGACTTCGCATACTTCAGGACGAGATCGGACGAGTATTTGACGTTTTTGGAACTAATGTAAGAATAAGTTCTTGTGGCGATGATAATGAAAAGCATGCAGGTATGGTTGAGGTTGCGTTTTACGCAAACACCGAAGACGTTTACCGTTTTATGGTGCAAAATGCGGATGTGGCAGAAATTATGGAGCCCCATTCCATCCGCGCAAGAATTCTTAAATTCGGCAGAAATATGCATATAAGATATCTTTCCAGCGAAGAAGATTGGGCATTGGCTAATTATGAAAGTGCAATAAGCGATAAATGGCAAATGCAACGAAGCGAGTGGATGCTAGAAGCCAGCGATAGGGCAGTAAGATCTCTTATAGAAAAATATGGCACGTCAGATAAAGTTTGGGGAATCAACGTTGATGCGTATGACGAGAAAACAATATCTGAGATAAAGGAATACTCCAATCTCCAAATTCTAAAATTTGAAGGAAAGATGCCGGAGACTATCGATTTGTCATTAACAGAGGCTTTCACCGAGTTATATCGGGTTGTTCTTGAACAGCGCAGCAGGAAAGAGGCTACGGTTAGAGTGAAAAATCTTTTTTCCTTGAACCGGTGTAAGAAAATAACTCAGCTTCACTTCTTCAATGTTGAATTTTCAGAAGAAATAGATTTGTCCGGAATGGAAAAGCTCCGCCTGCTCAATTTGAGGCATTGCAGAATTAAGGATCTTGAATTTGTCAAAAAGATACCTACACTTATGAGGCTTGAGGTAAGCGGAAAATTTGTTGATGATATATCCGGAATATACGGACACAGAGGCTTAAGAGTGCTGACGGTTGATGATGAATTTATTCATAAGTTCGACATTGATACGCTCAGGAAAGAAAATCCCCGACTTCGAATTGAGGTTCGATCGCAATGTATACCGATGTCTGAAAGTCCCGCGGTTAATCACCCTATCAGCGATATAAAAGCGGATTAAGTTTTACTGGTTCAAAAATCTAATTAAAAAAAGTCACAGTTACAACTCAATAGTATTTTCGCATATTACGATGACGGTGAGCCACGATTCGTTGTAGTATTTGCAATACATATAAATTTACATAAATATTTATTTAATCAATTCACAAATTTCAAATAACAAACTGAAAATCCCGTGTACGTTCCACTTTAACCAACGGAAAGTACACGGGATTTTTTTGTTCCATTTTTGTCACATCGAAAAATGTATGCTAGACCGCGAGATAGGCGGTACAAACGCGGAGATGGCGGATATGAATGAGAGTGAGGCAAGTACCGACAAATCACACTCCAACGCAACACAAGCGAAATTTGAGCCTTACACGGGCAAGATTCGCAAACAGGGTACGGGATGCATTACGATGATAAACGAGCATCTATACGAGGGGCGGTATTCGCCAAAAGTCAACGGCAAGCGGATGGCGAGGAATGTGTACGCCGCCACGCGAGAGGAATGTGAGGAGAAGCTAGCAGGGCTGATTTGCGAGATGAAAGCGGAGATTGCAAAGATGAAAAAGGCGGCGAATGCGTGAAAAGAGAAGGGCGGCCATGCGGTCGCCCTTCAAGATTTGCGTCGGTGTATAAAAAGAAGAATCGGTTTCACAGTAACTTGCTTTCCCATAAGTGGTCAAAACTGTGGTCACCGCCGATTACGCCTACGAAAAAACCACCGCTTTCGCGATGGTTCAATGGTGGAAACAACTGGAATCGAACCAGTGACCCCTTGCATGTCAAGCAAGTACTCTAACCAGCTGAGCTATGCTTCCAGGTTTGTGTGCGTGTGTGCGTGTGTCGGAATGACAGGATTGGGTCGCGCCGCGCCACGCGGCTTGGTCGCTCGCGGTCGAAAACGTCCACCGGACGTTTTCTCTGTGCCGCTCGTCCTCAAATCCTCGCATTATCGGAATAAACAAAACCCACGGAGTGACAAGCCACTCCGAGGTTTTTGTTTGGTCGGAATGACAGGATTCGAAGACCTGCCGCAGCAACGCTTCGCGTGGCTGCACAAGGACGGGTTTGTATGCTGTGAGCGATGGCACGCGTGCGTCCTTGCACCGAGCTT
>JAZNBZ010000240.1:0-7238 GCA_045587285.1 Candidatus Flemingiibacterium sp.
ACTTGATGCGGACGATCTTTTCCTCATAATAACCGAATCTTATTCCGATCACCATATGGAGATCATTGAGTATCACGTTGACGACGACGGTGTGATCACCATTACCGCAACCTCGATGGCTGCGTTTGCTATCGTAAGAGATAGCTGTCCTGCGCCCGAGTGTGACCACGATTCACCTCAGACCGGCGTTGCGCCTTACTTTATGCCTGCGATAGCTGGCATTCTCGTTTTCGGCTCGCTGGCTGTTCTTTGCGCCGTTAAGATTAAGAAAGCGTCTGTAAAATAATTTTAAAAGATACGGAAAGGGGGATATAAAATGAAAAGGACGAAGCGTTACAAAGAAATAATAATTGCGGTGCTGCTGCTTGTATTCGTTGTATCCCTCGTTTCTATTTTCGGGCTTGCAGAGAAGATTATCGACAAGCTTGACGAAATGCCCGATTCCCCACAGTATTCGGATAGCGGAAAAACGCAGTTCTATTACGGAGGAAATCTTTATTCCCGCAATGAGAACGTTGAAAGCGTTCTCGTAATGGGTATTGACTCCATAATAACTCCCGACGGCTCGAGCTCGGATTCGCTTCAGGCGGACTTTATTGCACTTATTATTATTGATAAGCTCGAGCATTCCTTTAATATTCTGCATATTAACCGCGACACTATGACTGAAATTACGCAGATAGACGACGGCGGAAACGAGTACGGCACGTACGTGGCACAGCTTGCGCTCGCGCATACGTACGGCGGTGACGGCAAGCTTCAGTGCCGCAACACGGTATCTGCGGTGGAGAACTTGCTTTACAATATAAGCATCGACCATTATATTTCCTTTACTATGGACGCAATACCGATAGTAAACGACAGCGTCGGCGGAGTTACGCTGGTGCTCGAGGAGGACATTCCCTCTATCGGTGAAGATTTCGTCAAGGGTGCACAGATCACTCTGACGGGCAAACAGGCACTCGCGTTCGTACGCTACAGAAGCGATGCCGTAACCACGAGTAACCTTGAGCGTATGGAGCGTCAGCGTCAGTACGTAAACGCTCTCTCTGAGCAGTACACGACGTCGAAGCTCGATAACGCACTCGAAACTCTTACGGACATAAGCGAGTACGTGGTTTCGGACTGTACTGCAAATCAGCTCTCGGTTCTGATTGACAGGCTTCAGGAATATACCTACGGCGGAACACTTACTCTCGCCGGTGAAGCAATAAAGCCCGGAGAATACGTTGAGTATCATATCGACGATGCTGCGGCACAAAAAACGGTAGTTGACCTTTTCTATAAGATTGAGGGGTAATTTGTATTGATGGATAATAATTATGCTGGAATAAACGAGGCAGCATCAGTAACCTCACGCCGCAAATTCCATCTTCCGCTTGAGATATACGATCTGCTTCTTCTCTTGATCGTAAACGTACTGATGCTTGGATTTTATCCGAGTAGTAACGTGAGCTTTGGCGCACTTCCGTTCTTCTTGCATTTATTATTGACGTGCGCTTGCGTATGGGCGTGCAGAAGCATTGGCGGCGTATACAGACAGATTTGGCGTTACGGATCTCCGATTGCGTATATTAGACTTATTATTTCCGATTTTTGCGCCGGCTTTCTGTACTACGTTCTCCAAAGCATTCTGCCAATCGTAAAGGTTTCGTTTGTACGCGCGTTTTCAATTATATCCTTTAGCCTCTTGCTCGCTGTTGCGGCGAGATTTATGTATCAGTTGTTTTACGAAAGGGCTAAAAAGACAGATGGAAGGCAGTCGAAGCTTTTGCGAAGGCTTCTGTCGCTTATAACCGGTCTTTCCTTTAATAGCGTCAGTGCCGATGGAGAAGGCGAAGCTCGCCCCCGCAGCAGAATCAGAATTGCTATAGTCGGAGCGGGACAGGTGGGCGTTATGCTGGCAGAGGAGCTTATTAAAAATCCTCGTGCAGAATATATCCCCTGCTGCTTTATTGATAAGGATAGGTCTAAAATAGGCCGTGAAATATTCGGAATTCCGATTCTTCCGGGCGGAGAAAACGCACTCAAGGAGCTTGCTGAGCTTGACGTGCAGGAAATAGTTTTTGCACTGCCAAAGGTTCAGTCTGACAGAATCAAGGAGCTTTACGAGCTTTATAAAAAGAGCGGATGCAAAATCAAGGTTTACGACTACCCGATGATGCAGACTGCTGTGAACGGAAAGCGTCATATGCGTGAGTTTGACATTGAGGAGCTTTTGTTCCGCAAGCCCGTGCAGATTCACGATGAGCGCACAGGCGCGTACTATAAGGGCAAGGTCGTGCTCATAACGGGTGGCGGCGGCTCTATAGGAAGTGAGCTTTGCCGACAGATAGCGCGTATGCAGCCCGAAAAGCTCGTTATTCTCGACGTATGCGAAAACGGTGCGTACGATATCCAGCAGGAGCTTCGCATCGCGTACGGCGATAAATTAAAGGTTTGCGTGGAGATCGTTTCGGTGTGTGACCGCGAGGGCACGGCGAAGGTCTTTGAGGCGCACAAGCCGAACGTAGTTCTTCACGCGGCGGCACACAAGCACGTTCCGCTTATGGAGCACAATTGCTGTGAGGCGGTTAAGAATAACGTATTCGGTACGCTTAACGTGGTTGAGCTTTCAGAAGAATACGGTGTCCAGCGATTTATGATGGTGTCTACCGATAAGGCGGTTAACCCGACCAACGTGATGGGCGCGACCAAGCGCGTATGCGAGATGATCGTTCAGAGCCACAGTAACAGCGGCACGAAAACGACCTTCAGTGCAACGAGATTCGGAAACGTTCTCGGAAGTGCGGCGTCAGTCGTTCCTCTCTTTAAGCGCCAGATAATGAACGGCGGTCCCGTTACGATTACGGACAAGCGTATTATCCGCTACTTTATGACTATTCCCGAGGCAAGCCAACTCGTGCTTCAGTCGGGCGCTATGGCAAAGAACGGCGAGCTGTTCGTGCTTGATATGGGCAAGCCGATACAGATATTGGAGCTTGCTGAAACGATGATCCGTCTTGGCGGATTTGAGCCGTACCGCGACATTGAGATCGTTGAAACCGGTCTCCGTCCGGGCGAGAAGCTTTACGAGGAGCTGCTTATACGCACCGAGGAGCTTGATAAGACGGAAAACAGTATGATATTTATCGAGCGTGACGCACCCCTTTCGCTTGAGCAGATCAACGAAAAGCTCGGCATACTTCGCGCGGCGGTCGATACGGGCGACGATGAAGCGGTAAAGAATGCGCTTATAAGCGTCGTTCCAACGTATCACACTCCCGACGAGGTAAACTCGCGCGAAACCCTTAAAACCACGATGGACAACCTTTCCAACGCGGATATAGAGCCGCTCAAGGTTTAAAAAAGAGACGACACAGACGTATTTCTGTGTCGGCATTTTTATTTAAACCGAATTTTGCGACTGCTTGGATCTTGCTCGGTATTCGCCCGGCGTTATACCTTCCTTCAGCTTGAATATGCGCAGGAAATAGTAAACATCCGCGTAACCGCTTTCGAGCGCTATTTTTGCCATAGTGTGATCCGTTTGCTCGAGCAGCTCACACGCGTGCTGTATGCGAAGCATCGTTCGGTAATCGCCGGGCGAGAAGCCCGTGTGCCGCTTAAATACCTCGCGGTAACGGCTTTCGCAAAGATGCTCCATTTCCGCCAAGGCAGAAATAGGCGTTTCCTCTTTAAAATGCTGGTGCATATACGCAATGGATTCGAGCCTTCGTATCTTGCCGGACGATACCTTGTCCGCTTCTCGTGTGAGGGTTACGAGCAGGTCTGTAAGAACGGAGGCACATTTGCTGTCAAAGCCCGGACGGCGGTTTGCAAATTCGTCGAAAAGGATTTCAAACGTATTACCGATGCGATTTATTTTTTTGTCGCTTGCATCAGTTTTATATATGCGCCGTGTTTCTATGCCGAGGCTTGTGAGTAGCCGCTTTGAGTGAAAGCCCGTAAAGTGTACCCAAAGGTAGGACATACTTGCGCTTTGAGGCAGTACGTGGTACTGCGGAGCGTGCGGTGGGTGGAGAATAAAGCTGCCGCGCTCAAGGGGCTCCTCGCCGTCGCCTATGCGTACGTTCATACAGCCGTCGGTCATATATATGAGATAGAAATCCTTGCGTCCGTTCGGACGGTCGGTTACTATCGGTGTGTCGCCTGCATCTCTGTGCCAAAAGCCCGTGCAGTTTACGATGAGCGGCTCGTCGTTTATTTCAAAGTCACCGTTATGTACCTTAGGGAAGGGAACTCTGTAATAGGACTGTATTTTCATTTGGATGTGACTCCTTTCAATATCGTCATTTCGTCCATAACAAGCGTCGGTTTGTCCATTGAGGGCGGGAAGGAATTTGTGTATAATTAGTATAGCATATATTTTCGAGATTGAAAAGTATTTTTTGAAAATATGCTTTATTTTGAAAGGAAGTACTGAATTATGAAGAAGGCTATGAATGCTTGGTGTGTCGGTCCCGACTTCACTATGGAGGAAACGTTTGCGTCTATCAAGGCGGCAGGCTTTGACGGCGTTGAGTTGAACGTGGATTCCGAGGGTAAGTCCCCTCACTCGCTCGGTATGAAAACTACTGCTGATGACTATGCGAAAATCCGCGATTTGTCAAAAAAATACGACCTCAAGGTGTGCAGTGTTGCATCGGCGCTTTGGATACCCAAAATGTCCGACGAAGCACTCTGGCCCGACGCGGAGGCGCTTCTCTATAAGCAGCTTGAGGCGGCAGAGGCACTCGGCGCTGACGGTATCCTCGTAGTACCCGGCGGAAAAAACGATATGCCCTCGCTTCTTAAAGCGAGAAATGCGTCGATGGACTTCTTAAAGGCACAGCGCGATTATATCGAAAAGAAGGGCATATTCGTAGGCGTTGAGAACGTACCTACCGGATTTTTGACCTCGCCCTTTGATATGGCTGCGTTCGTTGACGAGATCGGCTCTCCGAAAATCGGCGTTTACTACGACGTTGGAAATATGATGCCCTTCACACATTCGCACCACTGGATAGAGGTGCTTGGCGAGCGCATCGGTAAGGTGCATCTCAAGGACTACAAGCGTGCAGGCGGTCTTAACTCGGGCGGTCAGTCAGTTGATATCACCGAGGGCGACGTTGAGTGGGATAAGGTAATGCCCGCACTTCGCGAGGCAGGCTACGACGGCTATCTCGTAACCGAAACCTTCAAGAAGGACGAGAATATGTCCTACACCGACTACATAAACAAGGTGTCGAAGTGCGTTGACAAGGCGCTTGAATACTAAAGAGGAGGAAACATATGAAAACACTTGCTCTTATCGGCTGCGGTGAGATCTCCAAGATGCACACGAACAACTTCAATAGTATGAAGGATATCGTAACACCCGTTGCCTTCTGCGACCTCATTGAGGAACGCGCACAGGCTGCAAGCGAAAGATGCGGCGGCACGGCAAAGGTTTACACAGATTACAAGGTAATGCTTGACGAAACGAACCCCGATATGGTGTTTATCGCAATTCCTCCGACCTGCCACGGTGAAATTGAACTTACGCTTCTTGAGCGCAATATCCCGTTCTTCGTACAGAAGCCGATGTCGCTTGATATCGAACAGGCGCGTATGATACGCGACAAGATTGCAGAGAAGGGACTTATCACGTCCGTCGGCTTGCAGATGCACTACGGCGACGTTGCCGACAAGGCACGCGAGTTCGCGCAGAACAACGAGATCGTATACGTTGAAGCAGAGCGTTTTCACGGTATGCCGCGCACTGATTGGTGGAGAGATAAGACGCTTTCGGGCGGTCCGATAGTTGAGTCGGGCATACACGAGCTTGACCTTCTTAGATACATCGTCGGCGAGGTTGACGAGGTGTTCTGCTACGGCGCAAACGGATTTGTCGGCGATTGGGACAATTACGATACCGAGGACGCAACCGTTGCCGTACTCAAGTTTAAGAGCGGTGCCGTTGGTAACTATAGAATGGGCTCTTATCCCATAACCAAGGATAGCTGGTCGGCTGGCAAGATGGTGCTCAGTGCGCGTACGAAGCGTGCGGACGTTGCTCCCGTTTCCACCATCGAGGTGTTCGGTGAGGAGGCTCCCGACTACGATGCTACGGTCGTTAAATCATACAAGCTTATGAACGGCGGCGTTGAGCCGAGCCGCGGACCGTCCGTGCTTTACGAAAAGCAGCGCGACCATTCGCTTACCTGCGACCGCACCTTCGTTGAGGCGGTCATCTCGGGCGACGGCTCAAAGATACGCAACACTTATGCGGAATCTTTCAAGTCGCTTGCGCTTGCGCTTGCGTGCAGAAAATCGCTTGACACGGGTATGCCCGTTAAGGTTGAGCAGGAATAAAATATTTTATAATAATAAAAAGTCTGTTAATAAAAAGTCTGTTGAATTTTCAACAGACTTTTTTCTGCGATTGCGGTATAATTATGTCATAAAGAAAAAATGGAGGTTTAACTATGAAACGCAAAATAATAAAAATAGATGAAGAAAAGTGCAACGGCTGCGGTGCTTGTGCTACCGCGTGTCACGAGGGCGCGATTGAGATGGTAAACGGTAAGGCGAAGCTTACACGCGAGGACTACTGCGACGGTCTTGGCGACTGTCTGCCTGCTTGCCCTACGGGTGCGATTACCTTTGAGGAAAGGGACGCGCCTGCGTACGACGAGGCGGCTGTGCTCGCGGCGAAGGAGCGTAAGACGGCAGAGGCAGGCGCGGCGAAAACGGGGCATAAGCTTCCGTGCGGCTGTCCGGGTACAAACTCGAAGCGTATTGTCCGTGAGGCGTGTTCTATGCCCACACCGAGCACGCAGGTGACGAGCCAGCTTATGCAGTGGCCCGTGCAGATAAAGCTCGTGCCCGTAAACGCGCCCTATTTCGACGGCGCAAATCTGCTTATAGCGGCGGATTGCACGGCGTACGCGTACGGCAACTTTCATAGCGAGTTTATCCGTAACCGCGTGACGCTTATCGGATGTCCGAAGCTTGCCGAGGGCGACTACGCCGAAAAGCTGACGGCTATTATCGCGAACAACGATATAAAGAGCGTGACGGTGGTACGTATGGAAGTGCCGTGCTGTGGCGGTATCGAGCAGGCGGCGAAGCGCGCGCTTCAGGCAAGCGGCAAGTTTATCCCGTGGCAGGTCGTCACGATAACGACCGACGGCCGCAGGGTTGACTAAATATAAATTTTGTGGTATACTGAATTTAGTATACCACAATTTTTGGAGGCGACGGTTATGTTCAGA
>JAZNBZ010000241.1:0-10253 GCA_045587285.1 Candidatus Flemingiibacterium sp.
AGACGGTTTTCAACGATGTCAAGAAGACCGATGCCCTTTGCACCGCCGATCTCATTGAGCTTTGTTACGAGCACAACGGGAGCCATTTCTACGCCGTCAACAGCTGTGGGAACGCCCTTTTCAAAGTGAATGGTAACATAGGTAGGCTTATCGGGAGCCATTTCGGGAGATACTCCGAGTTCGAGGAAGCCTTCCTTGTTGTACTGCGGCTCGTTTGCGGGAGATTCGAGATCCATACCCTCGTGGGAAAGGTGCCAGAGGTTCTTGTCCTTCGAATAGTTGGTCTCGCGGTTTATCTTAAGGGGAATGTTGTGTGCCTCTGCGTAGTCGATCTCCTCGTCGCGCGACTTGATGTCCCACTCTCTCCAAGGAGCGATGATAGCCATATCGGGAGCGAACGCCTTAATGGTAAGCTCGAAGCGTACCTGGTCGTTACCCTTACCGGTACAGCCGTGGCAGATAGCGTCTGCGCCCTCTGCGAGAGCGATCTCTACAAGACGCTTTGCGATGCAAGGACGCGCGTGGGACGTGCCGAGAAGGTAGTCCTCGTACTTTGCGTCAGCCTTGAGGCAGGGCCAGATGTAGTTTTCTATGTAATCCTGCTTTAAGTCCTCGATATAGAGCTTGGACGCGCCCGTCTTGATAGCCTTTTCTTCAAGTCCGTCAAGCTCGGTGCCCTGTCCGACGTCGCCCGAAACGGCGATGACCTCGCAGTTATTATAGTTTTCCTTCAGCCACGGAATGATAATAGAAGTATCAAGTCCGCCCGAATAAGCAAGCACTACTTTTTTGATGTTTTTCTTGTCCATAATAATTACTCCATTTTGAAAATTTATTTTATACATATATTATACGCCGCGTCTTGCATAAAATCAAGGCTTTAGGTGCATAAGTTGCATAAATATTCACGCCGTTGTATTGTTGAAATGTGATAAAAACGAATATTTGTGATGAATAACGCAAATTTTATGCATTAATAATTCCCCTCACGGTGTGAAATTTTGCAACACAATATATTATAGCCCATATTGGCGCAAAAATCAAGGTGATTTTTTTAAAATATCGTGCAAAATTATATTTGCATCGCAATTTTTTGCGAAGTATTTTTAGAAATCATAAAGGAAGGACGAACTATGCGAACTTTATATAGAAAAATATGTATCATCACCCTCGCGCTCGCCTTGCTCACGCTTCCCCTCTCGGCTTCGATAGGCGAGCTTCGGTGGTACTTTAAGCCAAACGACAGTCACACCCAACCGCCGCTCCCAAACGAGTTCTCGTTTATCGAGGACTACGGCGGCGTATACCTTGACCGCGCGCACGGCGACGCGTGCGGCGAAAAGGTGATATACCTCACCTTCGACGTCGGCTACGAAAACGGAAACGTCGCAAAAACGCTCGATATTTTAAAAAAGCACAACGCGACAGGTACGTTCTTTGTCCTCGAGCACGTTATAACCAAAGAAACCGCGCTCGTGAAGCGTATGTTCGACGAGGGCCACACCGTTGCAAATCACACGATGAAGCACCGCAATATGGCGTGCGCTGACCGCGCCGTGTTCGAGGAGGAGCTGTATGGGCTTGAAAAGCTCTGCGCCGAGCTTACGGGCGGCACTATGGCAAAGCTTTACCGTCCGCCCGAGGGATGCTTTTCTGAGGATAATATGAAGATACTCCACGATATGGGCTACAAGACCGTATTCTGGAGCTGCGCCTACGCCGATTGGGATAACAAAAATCAGCCCTCTCCCGAAGCTGCGATGCAAAAGCTCACCTCGCGCCTTCACAACGGTGAAATACTGCTTCTGCACCCGACGTCCGCTACAAACGCGGCAATACTTGACGAATTTCTGACGCGTCTTGAGGCCGACGGCTACACCTTCGGCTCAGTAAAAGAATTATGCGGCGTATAAGCGTGCTTTTGCTGACGCTTGCTATTCTCATACTGCCGCTTTGCGCCGATGATGCGCTTGCCGACGTCTACTTTTCCTGTGAGCGCGACGACAAGCGTATCGCGCTCACATTCGACGACGGACCGCATTACAAGTACACCGCGGAAATACTCGATATTTTAGCAGAGCACGACGTTCGAGCGACCTTCTTCGTCGTCGGCTCGCTTGCGGAGAAATACCCAGAGCTAATTCTCCGCGAGCTGTCGGAGGGACACGAGATAGCAAGCCACACGTGGTCGCATCCGCATCTTAATATGATCTCAAAAGCCGCGCTCGAAAACGAACTTACGGTAACCGAGGAGTTTTTATACGAGCTTGCCGAGTACCGTCCGAGACTGTTTCGTCCGCCCGAGGGCAAATGTCCCGAGAACGTCCTGCGAGTTGCGGGCGAAATGGACTACGAGGTAATTCTTTGGACAGTAGACACGCTCGACTGGGCGCACACACCAAGCGATACCATCTCCCAAAACGTGCTCGATAACACCGAATCGGGCTCGATAATTCTCTGTCACGATTTCGTCGGCGGCGAAAGCCCCACGCCCGACGCACTGCGTAAATTTATCCCCGAGCTAAAAAGAAACGGCTACAAATTTGTAACCGTTTCTGAATTATTGTACGATGATTAGTTAAGCGCGTATTTTTCGGAGCAAGCCTTGTACTCGTCCATAAACGAGTGCTCCATTTTAAGGTCAGCCAAATACTTGTGAGTTTCGTACGACTGCTCTGCCGCCTTTATCATACAAGCGGCGATATTCGAGCAATGGTCGGAAACACGCTCGTAGTTGGTGAGTAGATCGGAGAGAATAAAGCCAAGCTCTATAGTGCACTTGCCGCCCTGAAGACGGTCGATGTGCTTCTCTCTGATCTGGTCCTTAAGATCGTCGATAACCTGCTCGAGCGGCTCAATATGAGTTGCTGCGTGCAGATCCTTCGAGATAAGCGCGTCGTAGGTAAGCTGGAGAATTTCGCTTACTGCCATAGAGATGACCTTTAGCTCCTTCTGAGCCTCGGGCGAGAAGGTAATACCCTTTTCCGTCATCTCCTTCGCGGCCTCCTGAATGTTTACGGCGTGGTCGCTGATACGCTCAAGGTCGCCGATGTTGTGGAGAAGTCTCGTCGCGGTCTTGGAGTCGTCAACTGAAAGGTCACGCGAGGACAGCTTTACGATATAAGTTCCGAGCCTATCCTCATACTTATCGACCTCGTTTTCGAGCTCGCGAATCTGTTCTGCCTCTTCCTCGATATACTTGTCAACGAGATTCATCGCGTTATTAATACTGCTTATCGAAAGCTCCGCCATCTTGCTCATAACAGTCACGCACTGTTCAAGCGCGAACGCGGGCGTTGCGAGGAAGCGCTCGTCGAGAAGCGGCTGCTCTTCGACTGTGTTGACAGGTCTTTTTCCCGAATCCTTGACGGTAATTTCTGCAAGCTTTCCGAGGAGCTTGTAGAACGGAAGGAGAATAACGGTAGCCGATATATTGAAGATCGTATGCGTTATTGCTATAGTTGTTGAATTAACCTGAACCTTGTCAAGACCAAAATCGAATATCGCATCAAGCGCGTAGTAGCCGACAAGGAAAATAACCGTGCCGATAACGTTAAAGTAGAAATGCACGGCAGCAGTACGCTTTGCGTTCTTGCCCGCGCCGATAGTAGAGATCATAGCTGTTGTGGTACTACCTATGTTCTGACCCATTATCATAGGTATAGCTGCACCGAAGGAGAGCGCCCCCGTAGCCGAGATAGCCTGCATAATACCGACCGATGCAGAGGACGACTGCATAATCGTTGTTATAACAGCGCCCGCGAGGATACCGAGAACGGGGTTAGTAAAGAGTGCGAGGATCTGTGCAAACTGTTCGTTGTGCTTGAGAGGCGAAAGTGCGTCGGTCATCATAGTCATACCGAACATAAGAACCGCAAATCCGATTAAAATACCGCCGATGTCCTTTTTGCGTCCGCTCTTGCAGAACATTATCATAATTATGCCGATAAATGCAGATATAGCTGCAAGATTGTTCGCCTTAAGAAGCTGCATTACGGTTCCACCGCTGCCGCCGCCTGCAAGCGCGAGTATCCACGCGGTCGCGGTAGTACCAATATTGGCACCCATAATAATACCGATAGCCTGCGTGAGCTTCATAATGCCCGAGTTAACGAAACCGACGACCATAACAGTCGTTGCACCCGAGGACTGAATTACAGCAGTTACAACAGCACCAAGCAAAACTCCCTTTATGGGGTTGCTTGTGAGCTTTTCGAGAATACGCTCAAGCGAGCCGCCTGCGCTCTTTTCAAGCCCCTTGCCCATATAGTCCATACCAAAAAGGAACAATGCAATACCGCCGAAAAGCGACAGGAAGTTAAATATCGTAAGCTTGCCGTCCTCTGCCGATGCACCGTCACCGCTCGCGGACACGTAAACCGCGCCGCAGGTGAAGATCAGCAGAAATGCAAGAATTGCGACAATTCGCTTTGAAAAAACTCTACTTCTCATCAATTTTACTCCTGTATGTTAATCTTCGTTTCTCATCTCGTAGAAGGACACACGTATTGTCGTTCCCTCTCCCTCGCGGCTGTCAACGTCGATCTTCGCGTTGTGCCGTTCGGCAACGTGCTTTACTATCGCAAGTCCAAGTCCCGTGCCGCCCGTCGCCTTTGAGCGCGACTTGTCAACGCGGTAGAAGCGCTCGAATATGCGCGCCTGATGCTCCTTTGCAACGCCGATGCCCGTATCAGATACGGTAAGTATCACGATGGGATCGCCCTGTGCGTGTGCGGGGGCGGTCACCTTTACGTTTACCTCGCCGCCCGTGCGGTTGTAACGGATGCCGTTGTCGATAAGGTTGTAAACGAGCTCGGTAAGCTCGCTCGGTGTGCCGAGAACAATGCTCTCCTCGCCGCTTACGTTGACCTTGACCTCGTGCTTGTTTGCGCTCATTTCTAGCATATCGCGGCACTCGTTTGCAAGCTTGAGTATATCAACTCGCTCGAGGTTTTCGCCGTCGGCTGCCTCGTCAAGCTTGGAGAGTTTGATTATATCCGATATGAGCGCGAGCATACGCTGACTTTCCCTGCGTATACGCCCTGCGAAAACGGTAGTGTCCTCGCCTTGCGCCATTCCCGACTCAATTATTTCCGCGTAGCCCGAAATAGACGTGAGAGGAGTTTTTAATTCGTGCGATACGTTCGCGGTGAACTCCTGCTTGATGCGGTCGATCTCGGAGCGCTCGGTAACGTCAAGCATAAGTCCGATTCTACCGACCTGCTCCGCCGAGGAGACCACGTGGTTCACATGAAGCTGTAGGTGTCTGCCGTCAATAGTAAGATTGACCGAATCCGCGCGCTCAATGCACGCGCATATCTCCGCGCTCGTGCATATTTCTCTGACGTGCTTTCCTGCACACTCACTTCGGGGCGTGTCCGTTTCAAACCACGAATACGCGCTCTCGTTGAGCATAATAACGCGAAGGTCGTTGTCGAGTATGATAAGTCCCTCGTCCATATTGTTGATAATGGTCGAGAGGCGATTTTTTTCTTTTGCAACACGGGTTAGTTGGTGCTCTATTTCACGTTGCTGTGCGTTCATCATCTCAAAAAACGGCGCAAGCTCGGGATAATCCTCGGCACACTCCACGTCCGGCTTTGCAACGTACCTATATTCCTTGGAAATCTTTTGCAACACACGTTTTAAGCTAATCAGTGCCACTACTTGAACAACGATAAAGCCCGTCAAAAAAAGCAGCCAATAAATTACGTTCTCTAACCAACCCTCTAATTCAAAAGATGTGGCCATAAGCGCTATCAACATAAAAAAGAGCGCGATTGCCCACGAGGCTGAAGCTACAGTAAATAATGTATCTTTAAAATATTTCTTCATCTATCAGTCACCGAGCTTATATCCGACGCTGCGTACGGTCTTGATAGCCGCACCCGCGTCGCCAAGCTTCTGTCGAAGCGTTTTAATGTGCATATCGACCGTTCTCGACTCGCCCTCGTAGTCAAATCCCCAAACCTCGGACAGTATGCGGTCGCGCGTCATTACTATGTTCGCGTTGAGGAGTAAGAACTTGAGAAGCTCGTACTCTTTATAGGTAAGATCAACGTCCGCACCGTCGGCGCTGACGCGTCTTGCAAAATCATCCATTTTTATCGTGCCAAACGAAAGGTCGTGCTTGTCCACCTCGGGCGCACTCTGCACCTTTGCCGTGCGGCGAAGCAGTGCCTTAACGCGCGAAACGAGCTCCATTATGCCGAACGGCTTCGCCAGATAATCGTCCGCGCCCATATCGAGACCGCGCACCTTATCAAGCTCCGTCGTTTTTGCGGTAACCATCATAATCGGTACGTTCTTCGTGCGCTCGCACTCGCGAATTTTGCGAAGAATGGTGAGTCCGTCGTCGCCGGGGAGCATTATGTCAAGCAGTATAAGCTCGGGAAGTTCATTTTCAAGCGCCGCCATAACCGCGTCGCCGTCTGCAAATCCCTTGACATCATAGCCGCTGTTTTTGAGGGCGTAGCCCTCCATTTCTCGGATATTCTCGTCGTCTTCTACAATGAAAATCATAAATCCTCCTGAAGCCTCACTCGGCTGTGCCCTGCGCACTTTTGTGCCGTATACGGTAAAGGGCATTATATCATTTTTTTACATAACGTCAATATGATAACATTTTTATGTATTGCCAAAAAGTAAATCCTTGTAAAATTTGCGTAAATTAAGCTCGGTATTGACAACTTCCCGTCGATGTGTTATTATATAGGTAACTAATTTTAGCTTATATGTGAGGTAAATATGACCGACAGACGTATAATCGAAATATTCGACACCACCCTTCGCGACGGTGCACAGGGCGAAGGCATCTCATATTCCGTACGCGACAAGCTATGCATTTTAGAGGCGCTCGACGAGTTCGGCGTTGACTATATTGAGGCGGGCAACCCCGGCTCAAATCCGAAGGACGAGGAGTTCTTCCGCCGCGCACGCGAGCTGAAGCTATTAAATGCAAAGCTGTGCGCCTTCGGCTCTACAAGACGCAAGGGCGTCGCCGCCGCAGAAGATAAATCTATAGAAAGCCTTCTCACCGCGGGTACGTCCGCCGTCAGCGTATTCGGTAAATCGCATTTAAGGCACGCCGAGCGTGTACTCGGTGTTACCGATACGGAAAATTTGGAGCTTATCGCATCAACCATCGAATACTTAAAGCGCCACCTCGACGAGGTCATCTTCGACGCCGAGCATTTCTTCGACGGCTACGAGTACTCGCCCGAGCACGCTATAGCCACCGTAAGAGCGGCGTTTGAGGGCGGCGCAGACTGCGTTACCCTTTGCGATACCAACGGTGGTATGCTCCCCGAGCGTATAGCCGAGCTGACGCGTGAGGTCTGCGCGCTGTTCCCCGATAAGCGCATCGGCATACATACGCACGACGACTCGGGACTCGCCGTAGCTGCGGCGATGTCAGCCGTAAACGCAGGTGCATCTATGGTGCAAGGCACGTTCACGGGTATAGGTGAGCGCTGCGGAAACTGCGACCTCAGTGTTATTATACCAAATTTAGTCCTGAAATGCAATATGCAGTGCACAAAAAATTCAGACAGTGCTATGCCCGAGGTCTGCCTTGGCTCGCTTATGGAAACTGCGCGCCGCATTTCCGACATTTCCAACGTCGCAACTCGCCCGACGAAGCCGTACACGGGCAAGTCCGCGTTCGCGCACAAGGGCGGTATGCACATCGACGCTATTGAAAAGCTCGACGGCTCATACGAGCACATCAATCCGAAGATAGTCGGAAACAAGCGAAGATTTCTTCTGTCCGAGGTGTCGGGACGCGCTAGCGTTACCGAGCTTGCAAAGTCTGTACTTCCCGAGCTTGAGCGCTCCTCGCCCGAAGCGAAGCTCATTACCGAGAGGCTCAAGGAGCTCGAGCACGAGGGCTATCAGTTCGAGGCGGCGGACGCAAGCTTTGAGCTGCTCGTACGCAAAACAGTCGGCAACTACAAGCCGCACTTCAACGTAGTGCTCTACAAAACGACGGACGACTTCCCCTCCACTGACGGCAAGCTTCAGTCCTCGGCAATGGTGCAGATAGAGGTTGACGGCAAGAGTGAAACCACCGCATCTCTCGGCAACGGTCCCGTCAATGCGCTCGACCTTGCCCTCAAGCGTGCCCTCACCGTATTCTACCCCATTCTCTCGGAGGTTACGCTTACCGACTTTAAGGTTCGCGTGCTCGAGGCAAACTCCACCACCGCGGCAAAGGTACGCGTACTTATCGAGTCTACCGACTCACGCCGAGTATGGACGACCGTCGGCGTGTCGCACGACGTCATTGAGGCGTCCTTCATCGCCCTCGCCGACGCGCTTGAATACAAGCTTTCGATGAGCGACAATAAGTAAACACGAAGAAGGAGCGGTACAGAAAATTTTTACCGCTCCTTCTTATATTTTTTCCAAAAGTGTAACCTTCTGATGCAAAAAGGTGCTTATATTTGTGAAGGCCTTTAAACGAAACGAAAGGAGATGAAAGCCTTGGACGATAACGAGATAGTTGAGCTGTTTTTGTCGCGTGACGAAACGGCTATCAAGCATACCGCCGAAAAATTCGGCAGCCGCTTGCGTGCGCTGTCTTACGGCATCGTAGGCGATATGCAAACAGCCGAGGAATGTGAGAATGACACCTATATGCAGGCGTGGAACACTATTCCGCCAAATGAGCCGAGGGGTTACCTGTACGCATTTTTAGCGCGTATCACCCGTCACATATCCTTAAACTATTGCCGCGACCGAAGCAGACTTAAGCGCAGTGCACTAATATGTGAGCTTGGCGCTGAGCTTGAAGAATGTATCAAAGCGCCTGACGACGTCGAGTGCCGCATAGATGATATGTCGCTTTCGCAAGCGATAAACGGCTTTCTTGCCACGCTTGACGATGAGAAAAGGAATATTTTCATCAGACGATACTTTTATCTTGAGTCCATAGCCGACATTTCACAGCGTTTTGCACTGTCACAAAGCAAGGTTAAAACCACACTCTTCCGTTGCCGAAATATGCTTCGGAAGTATCTCAACAAGGAGGGTTATAATTTATGAGAGGAAACGAGCTTCTTAATAAAATGGAGCTTATAGATTCTGCCTACGTAGAAGCGGCAGACGTTAAAGTTTATAAGAGCAAAAGCAGCTTTGCAAAATGGGGGGCAGCTGCAGCTTGCCTGTGCCTTGCACTTGCGAGCGCCTTTATAATGAAAGATATGCTCCACACGCAAAACGACTTGATCACAGATGCTCCTGCACTAAATTCCGGCGCAGATACAGAAATAGCAATTGTCGGCGGCAATTCAGCTAATGATTATACCGTGATTGTCATCGAGCCTGCTGTCGAGCCTGACACAAATAACAACGTCTTTCTCCCGTTTATCCCAAGCGACGGACCTCACGCCAGCGACAGTGTCGACGTAACGCCGCTTATCTCGAGCTGGGGCGAGGGCAAATACAACGTGGATGTCGATGCCAATGTGAATGTAGATATGGCTGTGGGAGACGGCAAGGTTTATTTTTCAGACTCACTCACAGCGGCAATGAACCATTACGGCGACACCGTAAACTACCGCGTGCTCGTAGAGTTGTTTGACGACGACGCTCACATCTCAAGCGGTAGTCAGGCTGCAATAAAAGAGAGTGAGCGACTTTCAGGTCTTGGATATATTGTGGCGATGGAAACCGTTACACAGACAGAGATAGACGGCGAATACACAAGCGTGAGTGCGACGTACTACTTTACCCTTCACGCGACATACGATCAGTTAAAAACCTTTATCGCAAGTGACGAGCTTGGCTACTCACTTATGCTGTACGGAGAATACTTCGGCGATACCGAGATTGAAGAAACCGTAGTATTCAACTGCGCGAGCACCACAGCCTGCGAGGAAATCGGGCATTGATCAATTCATAAAAAAACATCCACCCGCCAAGCGGGTGGTTTTTCACATGCGGGCATAGCCCTATTATTCTCGCTATGCGTAGAACGCACTTGTACGGTCTGCCAGCTGCGCGGAGACTCTCCCTTTGTAGGTCTACCGACAATCAACCTCAAGCCTCCCTCCGGGAGGGAGGTGGATTTGCCGAAGGCAAAGACGGAAGGAGAGCGCGGGCTCAAAAGTACAGATTACTCTAAACTTCGTGCCCGCAGGCTCCCACAGTCACGGCTTCGCCGCGCCAGCTCCCTCCCGGAGGGAGCCTTTATCTTGCCTTCTCCTCACCTATTGCTCTATTATACGCTTCCTCTTTAAAAAATCTGTTGC
>JAZNBZ010000242.1:0-2110 GCA_045587285.1 Candidatus Flemingiibacterium sp.
CATATCTCCGCATATTGCGCTGATCTCAAGCCCATTATCCGAAAGCAGCTTTTTATATTTGGCGCGCGCCGCCTTGTTAAGCTCGTCAGCGGAGAAAACGCCTTCGGTTGCGTATATTTGAACTCCACTAAAGCCAAGCTCGCCGGCAAGCTCAATACCTCTGTCAACGCCTTCCTTAAAGCAGTCTGTGATTACACCTAATTTCATAAATTCCTCCACTATTCTTGCAGGAGCTCGTCACGTATTCTGATAACCTCGAGCGTTTGAGCGATGTCGAATGAAACGGTCTTTTCGTCGAAAAATCTTACGATGTCACAGAGAAGCTTACCGAAAAATTCCGACTCTACTTTTTTGTATATGGGCTTGCCGTCGGCATCCTCGCCCGAAATCGAATAGGGAAGCTTCGGTGCATATACGAGCGCAGCCTGCTTGCCGCTTTCGGTGGAAAGATAGCAGATGCGGTGATTGCCTTGGCAAACGACGCACGTGTCGGTGATGCTCTCGCCGAGTATCTTTACAGCCATTTCTATCATATGTATACAGTATTCGGGGAAATTTCCGCCGCAGCCCGTTATTATTGTGTTTTTGCTGTCGAAAAAGGCGGCGAGCTCGTCGGCGTATCTGAGTGCGGAGGTGCTGAAGAACGGCGCGCCGTATTTTTCTGCCAGAGCAAATATCTCCTTCGCTTCGTCATAATTTGGCGCAAACGTCTTGTCGATATACGTCGGCTTGCCGTATTTTAAAACCTCTTTTGCGTACGGTAAGTGCTTTTCGGGATTGCTTGGCGCAAGAATAATGATAGCGTCACATTCCGTGCAAAGCTCGTCTATGGTTGCACATTTTTTAGTGCCGAATTTAGCGCACCATTCGTCGGTCGTAACTCCGTCCAGCGGTGAGGTGTCAAGCTCCGCCCACACGTGAGTCACCTTATAGTCACTGCCTGCGTCATCTATCCACGCGGGATAATTGTTTGCGTGCCATTCGCTTATGTAATAATCAACAAATCCTATCTTTTTCATTTTAACGACAGCTCCTTCTTGGCATCGGAGGACGCGTAAAGCATATCGAGAAGCTTTGCACTCTCAAGGATATTTTCGATGTTGCTTCTGTTCTTTACGCCGCTGTTTACGGATTCGATAAACCCTACGCTCTCGCAGTAATACATATCGGGAATATCGTATTCGGGACAAACGGTTTCAAGCGTCGTTCCATCGTAAAATTCAAATTTGCCGCGATACGTAAGACGTGCGCCGCCCTTGTCGCCCATAAAATCAATAAACATTTCGTTTTTGGCGATATTTTGAGCCCAAGCACCGTTGAAGGAAATGCTTGCCTTGTCGGTTCTGATGTGTCCCGTAATAAAATCGTCTACGTCGTTGGTTCCGTTTTTAGTGTCCGACGTATCCTCTGCCCACATATACGTATACTTATAAGCCTTCATATCCTTTGCAATTTCGGAGTAAGCATCGCAGGTTACGGTTTCGATCTTTGCACCGCCCATTACGTAGAGTATGAGATCGAGGAAATGAATGCCCCAATCTATGAGAACGCCGCCGCCGGATTGCGATTTTGTGGTAAACGCGCCGCCAAGTCCGGGGATAGAACGGAAGCTTCTAAAGGAGCAATAAACGTGGTACAGCTTACCAAACTTTCCCTCGCGGCACATTTCCTCAAGCATTTCGATTGACTTATTGTAGCGGTTGCAAACACCGATGTTGAGTATCTTGCCCTGCTTTTTTGCCTCTTCAGCCATTTCGCAGGAAAGCTCATAGTTTACAGTGATGGGCTTTTCGCAGAAAACGTGCTTGCCTGCACGAAGCGCATCCATAGTTATGGTATAGTGAGAGTAGTTGGGGGTGAGAACGTATACAGCCTCAACCTCTTCATCCGCAAGCGCGACTTTGTAATCGGTAATTACGGCTTCAATGAACGGGAATTTCTTTTTTGCTTGTTCTGCCTTTTCCTTTATCAGGTCGCAGGCGTATTTGATGCGTACGTTGTCCATCTTTTCAAATGCGGGGAAGTGAGCGTCATTCGCTATTCGTCCGCAACCGATAACGGCAATTACAGTCTTTTTCATAATAAAACCCTTTCCATCAATTAAATAAGT
>JAZNBZ010000243.1:0-3497 GCA_045587285.1 Candidatus Flemingiibacterium sp.
AACGGGCGAGGGCATATCGGCGCTGTTTTCGCAGATGGGCGCTGACGCGATAGTCGCCGGCGGACAGAGCGCAAATCCCTCGATCGAGGATTTTATCGACGCGTTTGGGGCGTGCGACGCCGAGAATATCATCGTTCTGCCAAACAACAAAAATATCATACTCGCCGCAAAAGGCGCGGCAGAGCTTTACTCCGACGCGAAGGTATACGTTCTCGAAACAAAGAGCCTTGCACAGGGCTACAGTGCGCTGTCTGTTATAACACCCGGCCTTACGGATATGGACGCGCTTGTAAACAGCGCCAACCGCGCGGCACGTGACGTAATCGACGCGGAGATCACTATGGCAATACGCGATGCTAATATCGACGGCACGGAAATCAAATGTGGAGATTATATGGCACTTTGCGGCGGTTCTATCGCGGCGGTTGCTGACGACGCCGAGAGCGCGGTTATAAAAATGCTTGAGGGGGCTGACACGGACCTTGCCGAGATAATTACGCTTTTCGTCGGAAAGGGAGTGTCGGAAGAAAAGCGCGCAGAGCTTACCGAACAGTTAAAAGAAATATACGACGAATGTGAGATCGTTGTTTACGAGGGCGGACAGGACGTTTACGACTATCTTGTCGCCGTCGAATAAGGAGGGGCTTTGATATGATTAAGATTGCTATTGACACCAAGGGCAGCGATAACGGCGCGGCGGCTATTCTTGACGGCGCGGCAAAGGCACTGTCAAAGTTCAATGAGCTTGGCATTTTGCTTGTCGGAAATGCTGACGAGATTTCTGCAAAGTGCGCCGAGCTTGATATGCCTATGGACAGAGTGGAGATACTCGATGCCATAGACGAGATAACGAACTTCGATAATCCCGCAGAGGCTCTTTTCAAAAAAACAGAGTCGTCGATGATAAAGGCTCTTGAGGCCACGTCCGAGAGGGACGATGTGTTCGGACTTATCACAGCCGGCAATACAGGCGTTTTGCTTGCAGGCACGATGCGATACCTTTCGGGCGCGGAGCGTGTGCGCCCCGTGCTTGCGGCGGTATTGCCTGCACAGAATGGCGCGTTTACCTGCCTTGTTGACACGGGTGCGACGATCGACTGCACGCCTGCGATGCTTCACCATTTCGCAAAGCTTGGCTCGGCGTTTATGAAGGATATGTACGGCATTGAGCGCCCGAAGATAGGTCTTTTGTCAAACGGTGCAGAGCCGACCAAGGGCAATAAGCTCGTAAAGGAAACGCACGCTGTTTTAGCCGAGGACGAGTCGCTTAATTTCGTCGGCAACATCGAGGGTAACGTGGCGCTTTCGGGCGCTTGCGACGTCCTCGTTTGCGACGGCTTTGCAGGCAATCAGGTGCTCAAGGTGACAGAGGGTACGGCAACTCGCATTATAACTGATATTATGAAATACGCGCACCGCACGGGTAGTGACGAGATCAAAAAGCTCGCGATGCATCTGATGGGTATTTACGACATCGGCTCGCTTGGCGGCGGCAATATACTCGGCGCAAAGAAGCCCGTTATCAAGATACGCGGAAATGCAGGCGGCGAGGCAGTGGTCAACACCGGGGAGATGCTTCTTAATATGGCACAAAATAAGGCTGTTTTCGACCAAAGCAGAAATAAAATCTAAGGAGAGGGAAAATGAGTAAGATCAAGATAATTTGTACGTCCACGGGCTGTATTGAGTACGCGCCCGAGAGATACAGAAATCTCGGGGTAGATATTCTTCGAATTCACGTTTTCTTTGAGGGAAAGGAATACCGCGAGGGGCTTGATCTCGATCCCGTGGAGTTTTATCAAAAGCTTGAAACTATCGAGAACCCCAAGGATAATCTTCCTTACACGGGAATGCCCGATACCGAGGAGATACGCGCTGCGTTTGACAGGGCTATCGCTGAGGGCTGTGACGAGGCTATGGTGTTCACGCTCTCCGCGGCGCTCGGCGGCACGTACAACAAGATCTGCCTTATCGCAAAGGAATACGAGGAGCGTCTTAAAATAAAAGTCATTGACACGAGGCTCACCTGCTTCGGTGAGGGACTTCTTGCGATAAAGGCGGCTGAATTTGCATCGCGCGGTATGTCGAGCGACGATATTATGAAGGAAATCGCGTGGATGATGAAGCGCCAGCTCTTTATCGGTATTGACGGAAGGCTTGATTATCTTATCTACAACGGCAGGCTCAAGGGCGGCAAGGCGTTTATGGGACAGATGCTGAATATTTGTCCGGTGCTCACTTTTTCACCCGAGGGTGAGATATCGCCGCTTGAAAGCGTACGCACGCAGAAGAAGGCGCTTGCAAGAGTCTGCGAGATACTAAAGGAGCGAATCGGCGACCGCTCGCCCGAGGATTATTTGCTCTGGCATATCTATACCGGCCCGTCGGTGCTCGAGGTTTTAAAGCAGATCGAGCCGAAATACGGTATACAGACGAACCACGAGGCGGTCATTATGTCGCCCGTGAGCGGTTCTCACAACGGCCCGTGGCTTGCGGGATACGGACTTGCGTTCATTCGCCGCGAGGACGAGAGCTTGGAGGGATAAAATGGTCGAGATAAGAGAGGTTAAAACGCCTCGCGATGTCAAGGAGTTTATCGAGCTTCCGCTTCGAATGTATAAAAGCTGTCCGTATTTCGTTCCGCCGCTTTACGGCGATGAAAAAAAGCTTATAGCGTCGGGCGGCAGCAGCGGCATCGCAGAGTCGGTATTTTTTCTCGCCGAGCGTGACGGTAAAACGGTCGGCAGAATACAGGGCATTATACAAAAGCAGTACAACGAGATACATAATACGGCGCAGGTGCGCTTCACGCGCTTTGACAGTGTAGACGACACGGAGGTGTCGGACGCACTTTTTGCGGCGGTTGAGGCGTGGGGCAAGGCGCGCGGTATGACAGAGCTTTGCGGTCCGCTCGGCTACAGCGACCTTGATCGAGAGGGGCTTCTCGTTGAGGGCTTTGAGGAGAACTCCACCTTCGAGGAGCAGTATAACTTCGAATACTACGGAAAGCTCGTTGAGAACGCAGGACTTAAAAAGGACGTTGACTGGGTTGAATATGAGCTGAAAATGCCCGAAAAACGCAACGAAATGCTTTCGCGCGTGGCAAAGCGTACGCTTGAGCTTAACAAGCTCCACATCGCGGACACGAGCCTTCCAAAGCGAAAGTATATTGCAAAATACCGCGACGGATTTTTCGACTGCCTTGATGAGTGTTATCGCAAGCTTTACGGCACTGTACCGATCTCAAAAGAGGCGCAGGACGAGCTTATAGAACAGTTTATGCTGATCGTAAACAAGGAATACGCGGTGTTCATCTGCGATGAAAACGAGCGCGTTGTCGGATTCGGACTTTGCTTCCCCGGCATCGGTGATGCCGTTAAAAAGAGCGGCGGACGACTCACGCCGTGTACGCTTCTTAAAATACTCGGCGCGGTGAGAAAGCCCAAGGTCATAGACCTCGGACTCGTTGCGGTACGCCCCGAATATCAGAATGCGGG
>JAZNBZ010000244.1:0-16961 GCA_045587285.1 Candidatus Flemingiibacterium sp.
CGCGGCAAGGTATTCTTCATCAAACTCCTCGGTAAGCACAGTGATGCGGGCGGCAGTATCGCATCCCTCGGGGATAGCCGCGGCACCAAGCACGTCGATCCCTGCCATCACACGGCTGACCTCATCGGCATCCTCGGGCGAAAGCTGAGCACCATCCTCCCAATACGCCTTGTAGCCGTTGTAGGCTTTCGGATTGTGAGATGCGGTGACGTTGATGCCGGCTATCGCGTGAAGCTCACGCACCGCAAAGGACAGCACGGGAGTCGGGCGAAGCGAGTCGAAAATATACGCCTTTATGCCGTTTGCGGCGAGCACGCTTGCTGCGTGACGTGCAAAGCGCTCGGAGTTGTTGCGCGAATCGTATGCGATAGCAACGCCGCGGTCGGCCTTGCCTTCCTTGTTGATGAGGTCGGCGAGTCCCTGCGTTGCGTGCGCTACGGTATACACGTTCATAGCGTTCGTTCCCGCCATCATAATTCCGCGCAGTCCGGCTGTGCCAAACTCGAGGTATTTTACAAAGCGAAGCTTTATTTCCTCGTCGTTACCTTCGATTTTACGAAGCTCTGCCTTCGTTGCCTCATCTACTTTATCGGACGAGAGCCAACGTCTGTAATTTTCGGTATAGTTCATAGTTGCTCCTTGGTTTGATTTTTTTCGGATGCTTATTCCTGCGTTTTGATGATCTCAAGCGCACGCGCTAACTGATCGGGGCAGGAGGTCGGCTTGGGACCGCAGCAGATGCCCTTCATTCTTGCAATAGCATCATCGACATTCATACCGACAACGAGCGCGGCAACGCCCTGAGTGTTACCCGAGCAGCCGCCGATAAACTTAACGGACTCGACGGTGTCGCCGTCACATACTATTTCGATCTGTCGCGAGCAGGTGCCGCAGGTGTTATAAGAAAGCGTCTTTTTCATTTTATGCTTTTTCCTTTCAAAATATTTTAAGCCTTTAAAAAATAATTATTCATTACCGACGTTTTTTGCGTGAATATGCGGATAAATGCCGATGGGCTCGTATTCGGGCACGGCTAACGTGAGGAACAGCAGAAAGGCTTCAAGTCCATCTACGCTTCCAACCTTTAAAATTACGTCGTACGCAAACTCACTGCTGCTGTAGGACAGCGGCATAGAGTCAGCCTTATAAAGCGTGAGTCCGCATTCCTTTGCCGCCTCGAGGATATCGCAAAGCGGCGAGCGCTCGTCGGGGGTTATGTTAAACTCAAAGAAGCAAAGCCCCGATGCATTAAGACGCTCACGCGAGGGAAGCGTGAACTCCCTTTTGAGAAGCGCGTATCTCGTCGTTACGCTGCCGTCTGGCGTCGTAACGTCGCAGGAAAATACGGGACAAAGCTCGTATTTGTCGATAAGACGGTAGAAGCTGATGAGCTTCGCATCACGCGAGGAATCAAGCGGAAGCATACAAACGTCGGCTCTGCCGTGGTAGACCTCTTCGCATACGGCAGTGAAGTCCGATGCGTAGACAGCGGAAAGGTTGTCTATCACCTCGGAGAAAATACGGAACGCAGCGTCTGCGTACGCGTTCTGGAAATACGCTATGCGAACGGATTGCGGCATCGGCGTGTTGCCAAAGAGGCGTTCGGTGACGTTTATGCGGCGCTTCGTATATTCGCCCGCCAAAAGCTTACACACGGTAAGCTTGTCGTAAAGGAGCTGCGTGTTGAATTTCGACGCGAGATAATCCTTTGAATCAGGTATGGCGTCATCACATTCCTGACGCTCGAACATCGCCGAAAACTCGTCGGTACGGCTGTCAGAGTCAAGAATGTCGTCGTTTCGCGCGATAAGGATAGCGCGCTCGTTTAACTGTGCCAGACGGCGCTCCTCAAAGGAACGCGCTTCCTCTCCGAGAAGCGAGAGGTTCTCGGTAATTATGGAGTTTGTGTCATATCTGAATGCCATCAAATCTTCCTCCCGTCTGCTTTCAAAATAAGCTCGGTCAGCGCTATAGCACAGCCTGCCTCAATTACGGGCACGGCGCGTACCGCGATGCACGGATCGTGTCTGCCCTTTATGGAGAGCTTCGCGTTTTCGCCCTTTACCATATCGACTGAATCCTGTTCGGTAAATATCGAGGGCGTGGGCTTTATCGCCACGGAAAATACAACGGGCATACCCGTCGTCATACCGCCGACGATACCGCCGCAGTTGTTGGTTTTCGTTATTACTTTATCGCCGCTGTACTCGTAAGCGTCGTTAGCCGCCGAGCCGTACATTTTCGAGAAATCAAAGCCTGCACCAAACTCGATGCCCTTTACGCCGGGGATAGCGAACATCATCTGCGAGATCTCCGCCTCCACGCTCTCAAACATATGCTCGCCGAGCGCCGTGGGAAGCCCGAGCGCAATACATTCGAGCTTTGCTCCAACCGAGTCACCCTTGGCTTGCGCTCCGTTTATGATATCTGCAAACGCATCTGCCGCCGCTTTGTCAATAGCGGGGAACGAGTGCGCTTTGAGCTCTTCAAGCTCTTTAGCGGTGACGCTCATATCAAACGAGCTGTCATTTACGTCAAGCATACTCTTTATATGCGCGGCTATTTCAACGCCCTTCGTTTTGAGATAAAGCGAGCAGAGCGCGCCTGCGAATACGAGAGGCGCGGTAAGCCTACCCGAAAAGTGACCGCCGCCGTGAAGCTCGGTATGCTCGCCGTACTTTATCGCGGCGGCAAAATCGGCGTGACTTGGGCGCGGCACGGTCATTTTATCCTGATACGACGCCGAATGCTGATTGGTGTTTTCGATAACGGCGCATATGGGATAACCGTTCGTATATCCGTCGGACACGCCGCTGACGATGCGCGGGATATCGGGCTCGGTTCGCTTGGTGGAAAAGCTGCCGCCCGGTGCACGGCGCTTCATAAACGCGGATATATAGTCGAAATCTATTTTGAGTCCTGCCGGAAAGCCGTCGATGACGACACCGATAGCCTGTCCGTGTGACTCGCCGAATATTGAGAGCTTTAATTTGGTACCGTAGACCGATGCCATTTTTTCATCCCCTTTGCGGATGTATTTTCAGCCGATTTGTAGGGCGGTGGCTTGCTGCCGCCGTGTGTTGATGGAGCTTAGAAATTTTCGAGCATATCAAAGCTGTCGGAAAGGAACGCCTGAAGCTCGTCTGCCGTTAGCTGACGCTGTGCTAAAAGCGCTAACGTATAGGTCTGCTTTGCAAGCTTCTTCGCTTTAGCCTCGTCTGCCTCGGCAACGTCGGCAAGGCGCTTTATAAGCGGACTCGATGCGTTTATGATAAGGCTTACGTCCACCGGGAACTTCATATCGTCAGCACCGCCGCTCCTCATACGGTACATACGCATCATATCCTCCATTCGGCGGCTTTGCTCGGAAATGTTGAGGATTGCGGGAATCTTCTCATTTTTAAGAAGCTCGAAGGTCACCTTGAGCTCATTATTGCCGCTGACCTCCTTGAAAATCTCTGCGAGCTTTTCGTTCGCTTCGGCAGTACCGTCGGCTTTAAGAGCACCTGCAACGTCCGCGTCGATGCGAACGAACTTAACGCCCTCGTTTTCCTGCTCAACGACGCCCATAAACTGCGTGTCTATCATCTTATCAAGGAGTATAACGTCGATGCCCTCTGCGGCAAACATTGAGATGTACTGTGCCTGCGCGGTAAGGTCTGCCGCGTAGTAAACGGTCTTTTCGTGCTTTTCTTTTGCCTTTTCAAGATACTCGTCGAGCGTTACGAACTTGCCGTCGGTCGTTTCGTAAACGATAGCAGACTTTACGCGATCGTAGAATTTGCGGTCTTTGAGACAGCCGTATTCAACGAAGGTCTTGAGGTCGCCCCACAGCTTTTCGTAGTTTTCGCGCTCGGTGTTAAACATCGAGCAGAGCTTGTCCGCGACCTTTTTGACGATGTGAGCGGATATCTTCGCAACGTAGCCGCTGTTCTGAAGATAGCTTCGTGACACGTTAAGCGGAAGCTCGGGACAGTCGAGCACACCCTTTAACATAAGGAGAAAATCGGGAATGACCTCCTTGATGTTGTCCGCAACGAATACCTGATTGTAATAAAGCTTTACCTGTCCCTCAAGATTGTCGTATTCGTGCGCGATACGCGGAAAATAGAGTATACCTCGGAAGTTGAGCGGATAGTCCGCGTTAAGGTGAATGTGGAAAAGCGGCTCGCGGAAATCCTGGAACACCTTTTTATAAAACGCGTCGTACTCCTCGTCGGTGCACTCGGACGCGCCCTTTTGCCAAAGCGGATGAGTGTCGTTGACGGGCGCCTTTTCCTCCTCGGGCTTATCCTCGTCGGTGACGAGGTATATTTCGACGGGCATAAACGAGCAGTATTTGTCGAGCATAGCGCGGATACGGCTCTCGTCGAGGAACTCCGCCTCGCCGTCCATAATGTGCATAACGACGTCCGTGCCGCGCTCCTCGCGGAAGTAGTCGGTGGTTATTTCGTATTCTCCCGCCTCTGAGCATACCCACTTGACACCGCTCTCGTCTTTATACGAGCGCGTGATAACGTCAACAGTGTCGCTTACCATAAACGCGGAGTAGAAGCCAAGACCGAAGTGACCGATAATGCCGTCGGCGGCACCGTTTTCGCCCTCGTACTTCTCGATAAACTCGAGCGCACCCGAAAGTGCTATCTGGCAAATGTAACGGCGCACCTCGTCCTCGGTCATACCGATACCGTTATCGGAAACGGTGAGGGTTTTAGCCGTCTTGTCGATAGTAACGGTGATTTTATATTTGGGCTCGTCCTCGACTTCTGCCTCACCGAGCGATGCAAGACGCTTTAGCTTCGTAACCGCGTCGCACGCGTTTGAAACGATCTCGCGAAGAAATATCTCCTTTTCGGAGTAGAGCCATTTTTTGATTATCGGAAATATGTGTTCGATTTCGACGGAGATACCGCCCTTTTCTGTGTTTCTCAAGTCCTCGGACATATTCTTTACCTCTTTTGCTGTGAAATGCGGAGGATATTATAATGTATATATAATACCTCATCTTATATTTTAACAAAAATACTGCGTTATGTCAAGAGAATGAGGGGTTTTATTAAAGGATTTCTTAAATAGAAAGACAACACCCACGGCTTTCGCCGTGGGTGTTGCCCTTTGAGGAGTTTATAAATCAGTCAGTTTGACAGATTTACCGAATATTATGGGTGCGCATATTCAAAGACGTAAGCTGCTTTGCGCGCGAAAAAAATATTTTTACTTTACTATTGCAATTTTACCACGTTTATTATATAATAAATACGAGAGCAATTCAATGCATAATATTGCTTCATTTTAACACGATTTTGCTTCTTTTTTGAGCGAAAGCGGAATTTGTCACAGATTTTTACAAAATATTCCATATGATATAAACGCAGCTGAGGTGATAACGATGACGAAAAAGCGTATGCCGATAAATCCGGAAAATGATGCGGCAGATCTTTCGCGCCCGATGCATACCAATTATGAATCGCACGTAATTCCGGATCTCGCATATCCGTACAAATTTCATTTTAAGCACCTTCTTTGTATGCCGCACTGGCACGAAAACCTTGAGATATTGCAGTTCAGCGGCAAGGGAAGCGTGATATGTGACCGTATGTCATACGACGTAGAGGCGGGCGATATTGCGGTAATTTCCTCAAATATGCTCCATTCCGTGCCCGAGTGCGGCGATACGACGCACGACTGTCTTATCATCGACAGTGCGTTTCTCGTTAAAAACAATATAAACGTAACGGAGCTTAAATTTGAGCGAATAATACGCGATGAGGCGGTGTCGAAGCTTTTTGGAGAGGTTATGGACGAGGTCGTTCGCGTTTATAGGGGTGACGAGTACAGCGCGGCGGCGGTTAAGGCGGCGATACTCACGCTTGTGGTGCGGCTTTGCCGAAACTACTCGGTAATAGAGGACGTGGAATATGGGCGAAGCGATGTGGTAAAGCGTGCGCTCGGATACATAAAGGCACACTACAGCGAGCCGCTAACCGTTGATATGATTGCAGGAAAGGTGAATATCAGCAAATATTATTTTTGCCGTGAATTTCACCGCGAAACGGGATTTACGGTCGTTGGCTACATAAACAACCTGCGCTGCCGTGAGGCGGAGAAGCTGCTTCGCTCTGGAAAGCATACGGTCGGCGAGGTCGCACGTGCGTGCGGATTTGAAAATCTGTCGTATTTTACGCGTACGTACAAGGCGATAATCGGAGTCACACCGAGCCAGACGAGGGCGTAAATAGCACCAATTTCGTATAAATGGCGAAAAAAGCTCGAATTCTGTTGACAAATGCAAAATTTTTTGGTACAATTTTTAATGTAAATATTAACTTTTGGAGGATTTATTATGGCAAAGATCACGGATAAGGTAAAGGCAAAGAAGGAGAAGATAACCTTCTTCTCCGATTTCAAGGCATTCATCACCAAGGGTAATGTGCTCGATATGGCAGTCGGTGTTGTTGTCGGCGGTGCATTCAACGCTATCGTATCAGGCCTTGTTAACAACATTATCAACCCAATCGTTGCACTTTTAACCAACGGCGTTGCTCTTAACGAGCTTAAGTGGGTTATCGTTGAGGCTGTTGCAGCTGATGAGGCTGCGGGAATTGCCGAGGTTGCCGAGGTCGCAGTTACATACGGTGCTTGGCTCCAGACTATTATCGACTTCTTCATTATCGCTCTTTCTGTATTTGTTGCAGTACGCTTCATAAAGAAGATGGAGCGCAAGATGAGTGCAAAGCAGACCGCAGCAGCAGAGGCTAAGGCTGCTGAGGAGAAGGCTATAGCTGACGCGAAGGCTGCCGAGGAAGCTGCCGCAGCAGAGGCTAAGGCTGCTGCAGAAAAGGCGGCTCTCGACGAGTTCTACGCAAATATTCGCGAGATCAGAGATTCGCTGAAGAAATAAGTGCTTATACGAAAGCCTGCCGTTTAGTCGGCGGGCTTTTTCGTTTGTAGGTAATCAAAAGCTAACCTTGAGCATATAGTTGTATGGCAAAGAACTATTTTTGAGGTGAGCGACTTGTATTACGACAGTGATGAGCGGCCCAGACGGCTTGCTGCGTATCTGATAGAAGAAAAAAGCACGGTGCGAAATACCGCCGCCGTGTTCGGAATAAGCAAATCGACCGTACACAAGGACGTTTCCGTGCGGCTTGCAAGGATAGATCCCGTGCTCCACTCCGAGGTGCAGAAGGTGCTCGACACCAACCGCTCGGAGCGGCATATACGCGGCGGTGACGCAACGCGCCGCAAATACGCGCTTGAGAAGGAAATGAAAAATACGGGTGATACGTAAAGGAGCGAGAAATCGCTCCTTTTGCATTTTCAACCTTTACTTTTGGGTTAAAATGAGGTATAATATACTTATTAAGGTAAAGGCGGTGATTTCGTGGCAGGTAAGCACGATATACTAAGGCAATATTACGGCTATACCTCGTTTCGCGAGGGACAGGAGCCTATTATAGATAATATTTTGGCAGGACGCGACGTGCTTGCGGTTATGCCGACGGGCGCGGGTAAGTCTATATGCTATCAGATTCCCGCAATGCTTATGCCCGGAATAACACTGGTTATTTCGCCGCTTATCTCGCTTATGAAGGATCAGGTCGGTGCATTAAATCAGAACGGTATTCGTGCAGCGTATCTTAACAGCTCGTTGACGCCAAGACAGTACGGTCTTGCTCTTGCCAACGTACGCGCAGGCGTTTACAAGATCATCTACGTTGCACCCGAGCGGCTTATGACCGACGGATTTCTCGAGCTTGTTCGCAATATGGACGTTTCGCTCGTAGCTGTGGACGAGGCACACTGCGTTTCGCAGTGGGGACACGATTTCCGTCCGAGCTATACGGATATCGCCGATTTTGTGGAATCGTTCGCACGCCGTCCCGTTTTAGCGGCGTTTACGGCGACCGCCACCGAGCAGGTCAAGGCGGATATACGCGAGCTTTTGAAGCTTCGCACGCCGTGGGAGATAACGACGGGCTTTGACCGACCGAATCTCTACTTCGGCGTGACGGATACCTCGGCAAAGCTCGAATACATTCGCTCGTATTTGAGCGAAAACAAGAACAAATCGGGAATTATCTACGCTATGACGCGCAAAAACGTCGAAAAGGTCTACACCGCTCTTAACGACGCGGGCTATCCCGTTACGTACTATCACGCAGGGCTTTCCGACGGCGAGCGTATCCATAATCAGGACGAGTTTATAAGCGACGCGAAGCCGATAATCGTCGCGACGAACGCGTTCGGTATGGGCATAGACAAGCCCGACGTGCAGTTTATCATTCACTACAATATGCCGCTGTCTATGGAGGCGTACTATCAGGAGGCAGGCCGCGCCGGACGTGACGGAAGCGAGGCGGATTGTATACTCCTTTATTCCGATGCGGACATACATACGGCGAAATTCCTTATAGAAAATTCCGCACCCGAGGAGGAGGGGCTCGATGCCGAGGTGCTTGCGGCTGTAAAAAAACGCAGATACGAAAAGCTTGAAGAAATGATCTCCTACTGTAGAACGACGGACTGCCTTCGCGGATATATTTTAAGCTATTTCGGCGAGCGTCAAAGGACGTATGCGTGCGGCAAGTGTACGTCCTGCCGCGGAGAATTTGAAACGTTTGACGTTACCGATATAGTTCGTGCCGTTCGCGTCGCCGTTGACGTTACGGGCGAGCGGTACGGAGCGGCGTTTATCGCGGACTATCTGCACGGAATTGACGACGGGCGAATGGCGGCGATGGGGCTTACGTACGAGCGCGGATTCGGTATGCTCGAGCGCGTTTCCACCACCGTTATACGCGACGTTATCTCGCGTATGGTAGAATCGGGAATGCTCGCGCGCAGCACGGGACAGTACCCGACGCTGTCAATAACGCGCGAGCTTGATGAGTTTATCGCCTCGGGCAAGCGACTTACGCTTAAAAAGCGCCGCACGCCCGTTTCAAATTCCCGAAGGGGCAAAAAGAATGCGCCTATGCTTGACGATAGTATGGACGCGGAGCTTTACGAAAAGCTTCGCAAATTCCGACGCGATACGGCAGAGCGCAAGGGTGTGCCTGCGTACGTAATATTCACGGATATGACGCTTCGCTCTCTTGCGTCGGTGAAGCCAAAGAATACGTACGAGCTTATGAGAGTGCACGGTATTGGCGAGGACAAGGCGCAGAAATACGGTACGGCGATAATAAATATCATTAAAGGTATGGGATAAACAGAATAAATTTTTCGCCTCGGGCGGCGTTTGCCGCTCGAGGCTTTTTGTGCTTAATAAAATTTCATAGGCGTGTGATTTTGACAAATTTTTCGCTTGCTTTTGGATATAATTATGAGTGAAATGATTTTGCGCAGTATTTTTCGCGCTCTTTTTGAATATCTATGAAGGGAAGAAATACGGCGTACGGACGAGCCGTCACAGGAGGTAACTATGTATAGGAAAAAAGAATGTGTCGCTATGCTTCTCGCAGGCGGTCAGGGAAGCAGACTTTACACGCTAACGGAAAAAACGGCGAAGCCTGCCGTACCGTTTGGAGCGAAATACCGAATTATTGATTTCACGCTGTCAAACTGTATTAACTCGGGCATTGATACGGTTGGCGTGCTGACGCAGTATCAACCGCTCGTTTTAAACGAGTATATCGGCAACGGACAGCCGTGGGACCTTGACCGAATGAACGGCGGCGTTATGGTATTGCCGCCGTATCAGGGTAAGGATTCTGCGGATTGGTACCGCGGTACGGCGAACGCTATCTATCAGAATCTTAATTTCATCGACCGATACGAGCCCGAATACGTGCTCGTTCTGTCGGGCGACCACATTTACAGTATGGATTACAGCAAGATGCTCGACTGCCACAAAAAAAGCGGCGCATCTGCTACGATTGCAGTCATAAACGTACCGATAAATGAGGCGAGCCGCTTTGGGATAATGAACACGGACAGCGACGGGCGGATAGTCGAATTCGAGGAAAAGCCCGCGCATCCCAAGAGCACCAAGGCGTCAATGGGCATCTATATCTTTAACAAGAAAATACTCTCGCACTACCTCGTGGCGGATGAAAACGATCCTACGTCCTCGAACGATTTTGGCAAAAACATTATCCCCTCTATGCTTGCGGCAGGCGAGAAAATGTACGCTTATGAATTCAGCGGATATTGGAAGGATGTCGGCACGGTTGAAAGCCTTTGGCAGGCGAATATGGATCTGCTTGGGGAGGAGCCTGCGCTTGATCTGTCAGGCTCGGATCTTCGCATATATTCGCGAAATCTTATACGCGCGCCGCATCGCATCGGCGAGGATGCAACTGTGAAAAACTCTATTATCACAGAGGGCTGTGAGGTGCACGGCTTCGTGGAAAATTCAATACTTTTCGGCGGCGTTCGCGTTGAGCGAGGTGCATACGTACGCAACTCGATAATTATGAGCGACTGCACGGTTAAGGAAAATGCGGCGGTGAGGTACAGCATCGTTGATGCAGGCGTAACGGTCGGAGCGGGAGCCGAGGTCGGCGGCGACAAGGAGCGCGGCAAGGCGATAACCCTTATCGGTGCGGACGTACGCATACCGAGCGGTACCGTTATTCCGGCAGGCGATATGGTAAACGGTGAGTATATTTTAAATGCTACTACCAAAAGAGGCGAGGTGTAAGAATGTCCGTACAAGGTATCATATTTTCAAATCTTCACGATAAAAACATCGCAGAGCTGACACGCAGACGCACGATGGCGTCCGTGCCGTATGCCTGCCGTTACCGACTTATCGACTTCGCGCTGTCGAATATGGTGAACTCGGGAATAAGCTCGATAAGCGTTATCACTCACTATAACTATCAGTCGCTTATGGATCATATCGGCTCGGGCAAGGACTGGGACCTCGCGCGCCGCTCGGGCGGTATTAAGATGCTTCCGCCGCACGTCACGGCGTTCTCGAACACGCAGAATGCGCTCTACAATACACGCCTCGAGGCATTAAAGAGTGTCAACTATTCCATTTCCCGTTTCACGGCAGACCACGTCGTGCTCTCCGACTGCGACGTGATATGCAACATTGACCTTAACGATATGATAAACGACCATATCGAAAACGGTGCGGATATTACTATGGCGGTCAAGCGCGTGCTTTTGACAAAGGATAACTGTAAGCGAAACGTTGTCGTCGATTCGGACGGCTCGGGGCGTATCACCGACGTTATGGCGTACCCGACGAACGTAACGGGGTACCGCGACGTTGACCTTAACATTCTCGTTATCAACCGCGAGTATCTTCAGTCAATCGTGCTCGATGCGCTCTCGCACGGCTACACGAGCTTTAACCGCGACGTGCTCTCGCGCGGTGCACCTCGCCGCAACTATCGCGTATACCGATACGACGGCTATTTTGCAACGATAAGCTCGATGGAGGACTACTATATGCACTCAATGGAGCTACTTGGCGACAGCGTCGGGCGTGAGCAGCTTTTCGGTGTCAAAAACCGCCCCGTTTACACGAAGGTGCGTAACTCCGCACCCACCAAGTATACGAACGGCGCGAGCGTGTCAAATTCGCTCGTTGCGGACGGATGTATTATAGACGGAACGGTAGAAAGCTCCATTCTCTTTCGCGGCGTTAAGATAGGCAAGGGAACGACGGTTAAAAATTCGATACTGTTTCAGGATACGGTAACCGGCGAGAACGTATTTTTAAACGCGGTGATAGCGGACAAAAACGTCGTAATACGCGACGGACGGCATCTGTCGGGACACGAAACGCAGCCGTTCTTTATCGAAAAGGAAAAAATGATATAAAGGAGAAAAAATGCTCGCATACACCTCTTATAAATTTATAGACAAAAAAATAAAACACGAAAAATATTCACTATATCGCGGCGAGTGCAGAAATAGCACCGACTTTAATATAGGCGACTCGCTTATACTCGCGTGCCTTGTACCGCGCGAATTTTGCGTGCTTGGAGCGAGAATGGAGCTTTACCGCGATGAGGATATGTCCACGCGCAGTATCAGGGCGGCGAGATGCGGATTTGACGGAGAGAACGATATTTTCACGGTAGCGGTTACCTTGTCGGATATTTGCGTGTCAAAGCGCGGCGGACGCTTCGCATACGCGTTTTTTCTGCAAACACCGTACGGAGTGCTCTGGGCTTCAAGCGACGGCGTGACGGCAGAGGCGCGTGAGGCGGTAGACTTCGGAGAATTTCGCGTTCTGGCACGCGATGGTGAACGTGCACAAAATGAGCCGCGTCAAATTGTGCAAACAACTGAAAATCTGTAATTTGCAGAAGCCCGCTTCAATTTTGCGCGAATATATGGTATAATTCTATTTGAATATGGTATATAGCCAAAACAAAACGGAGGATTACTACTATGAAAATGCGCGTGCTTTACGCAACCAAGAAGAAAAAGCTCATAAGCGTTGCCGAGCTTATCACCAATAACTATGCAACGGATAAGATCAACTGTATGGATACAATTCCGCCTGCATACTCCTGCGACAATATGCGCCTCGTCGTTATTCTTGCAACTGTAGGTAAGGATGCGCCGAATTCGCTCGTTCTGTTCTGCAAGGAGCTTACAAAGGCGAGAAGCGCTAACGTTGCTTTCGTTATCGACGGTCCCGAGGAGGGCGCAAAGGTTCTTATCGACGCTGTTAAGTCGGCAGGCTCGAACGCTATTGAGGACGTTCTCTACATCAAGGGCGGACTTCCGTTCCTTGGCGGCAGCGTAAAGGACGAGGAGAAGGCGGCTGTTACCGCTTGGATGGATAAGATCTCCGCAAACCTCGCGTAAAATTAAAACAAGTGCCCGTCAGAGCATCGCTCTGACGGGCATATTTTTATTCGGTTATCTGTGCGCCGCCCCACTCAACGGCGGTGAAGCCTACTCGCTCGGGAGCGGTAAGCTCCTGCGCTTCGATATCAACGGGCGCATCAACGCCCTTCCACGCCATAAACACGCGGATAAGCGTGTCGGGTGCGGGAGTTATATTGAGCTCGGCGTTGTCGGTGTACGCTTCGTATTGGAACGAGATGAGGTTGTATTCATTCACCTCCATACGAGGCAGCCAGTATATGATAAATTCGTTTGCCTCGCGCTCGGTAAGACCGAGCCTTGCGAGCGCGGCCTCCAAAAATGCGGCGGTGTCCTCGCCCTTTACACAGAAGCCCTTTGTAAGGTCGTATTCGGCGTCGCTTTCGCCCTCCCAGTAAAGGCAGTAGTATTCGCGTCCCGTGGCGTCAGTCAGCGTGCCGTCAGGCGAGGCGGTAACGTACCAGCCGTCTATATACGTCGGATACGTCGCCGTGAGCGTGCCGTTATAGCCGAGCGTCACGGATACGTCGGTCACGATTTCGGGATAGAGGTAGATAACGGGCTTTTCGGCGCGAACGTCCCAAGGCATTTCGATGGGATTTTTTAATTCGCCCCAGTCGCAGGATGCGAGGAGCGTCAAGGCTGAAATTGCGAGCAAAAATGCAATAATCTTTTTCATTTTGGTGGCCTCCTTGTGTTGTGGTAATCTATTAGACGAATCCAAAAGAAAAAAGTTCCGCAAAAATAAAAATTTGAGCCGCAGATCTTTCTGCGGCTCATTTGCGTATCATTCCTCGTCGGACTTTTTCTCGTCCTTTATGAATTTGTCCTTTTTCTTTAGGCTGAACTTGTTTTCTTTTCCCGTCCAGAGACGCTTCAGATTTTCGCGGTGCAGCCAGATAACGAGCAGGGTGTTGAGCACCGAAACGATAGCAACTACCGCGCCCTCGGGCTTACCGTTTAAGAACTGATACAAGCGGTTGAGAAGCACGGGGTAGAGAAGCATACCGATTATCGAGCCGAGCGAGAGATATTTCGTCGTTGCGACGAGCAGGGCGAATATCACGAACAGAATAAGGAATACGACGGGCTGAAGAAGCAGGAGCGTCGTTGCGGTAACGACTATACCCTTGCCGCCCTTAAAGCTGTAATAGCAGGGAAAGGAGTGCCCGATAACGCAGAACAGTCCGGCTATGTACGCGCCGCTTTCGCCTGCAAGTATCATACCGAGCAGGATCGACACGGCTGCTTTTCCCATATCGCCGAGCAGAGTGAGCGCCGCCGCAGATTTGCCGTACGTGCGGAGCATATTCGTCATACCTGCGTTGCCGCTTCCGTAGCGGCGGATATCGTCCTTGTACTTCGTTTGGGAGATGATTATCGCGAAGTTAAGTCCGCCGAGAAAATATGCGGCAAGCGCGCCGACGGCGCAGAGTGCGACTATTATCCAAAGGGATATTTCGTCAGCCTCGCCTGCAATCAGGCGCGGTATAAGACCGTTATAGTAAACGTCCATTAATAATTCCATCAGTCCTTATCTCCCTTCTGGCGTATGATAAGCTTTATCGGTGTGCCGCGGAAACCGAATACCTCGCGAAGCTGATTTTCGATGTAGCGCTGATAAGAATAGTGGAAAAGCTCCGCGTTGTTGCAGAAGATAACGAACGTGGGAGGGCAGGTGCTTATCTGCGTCATATAGTATATCTTCAGGTGTCTGCCCTTGTCGGACGGCGGCTGCACGCGTGCGGTCGCGTCGTTTAAAACGTCGTTGAGCATACCCGTGGATATGCGAGTGCAGTTCTGATTGTATACGTAGTTTATAAGTTCGAACAGCTTGCCAACGCGCTGCCCCGTTTTCGCGGAAACGTAAAGCGTGGGCGCGTAGAGCATATACGAGAGGGAATTGTAAACCTTCTTGTCGTACTCAACGGTGTTTTTGTCCTCGGACTCAAGCGAATCCCACTTGTTTATTACGATGATGCAAGCCTTGCCCGATTCGTGTGCGATACCTGCAATTTTTTCGTCCTGCTCGGTAACGCCCTCGTTCGCGTCGATCATAATTACGCAAACGTTTGCACGCTCGACCGCCATTTTTGCGCGAAGCACGCTGAATTTTTCAATTCTGTCCTCGACCTTGGACTGACGGCGTATACCTGCGGTGTCGATGAACGTGTACTTACCGTATTCGTTTTCGACACGCGTGTCAACCGCGTCGCGAGTCGTACCGGGGATGTTTGAAACGATGAGTCTGTCCTCGCCGAGAATTTTATTGATGATAGAGCTTTTGCCTGCGTTAGGCTTGCCGATAACGGCAACCTTGATAAGGTCGGAGTCGTCCTCCTTTTCCTCGTCGGCGGGGCAAAGCTCGAGTACGCGGTCAAGAAGGTCGCCCGAGCCCGTGCCGTGCACGCTGGAGAGTTGTATAGGCTCGCCGTCGATGCCAAGCTCGTAGAACTCGTAAAATTCCATAGGCGGTGCGCCGATGGAATCGCACTTGTTTACGGCGAGGATAAGCGGCTTTTGGCTCTTTATGAGCATAGTCGCAATATCGCGGTCAGCGGCGGTGAGACCTGTAGTAACGTCAACCATAAATACGATAACGTCAGCCGTTTCAACGGCTATCTCCGCCTGCGTTTTCATCTGCTTTAAAATGATATCGTCCGTTTTCGGCTCGATACCGCCCGTATCAACGAGTATCATCGCGCGTCCGCTCCACTCGATCTCGTAGTAGATACGGTCACGGGTTACGCCGGGAGTGTCCTCGACGATAGAAATACGCTCGCCTGCGAGCTTATTGAAAAGTGTACTCTTGCCGACGTTCGGGCGTCCAACAATAGCTATAACGGGTTTTGACATTTATATCATCCTTTCAGTCGTAGAGTATTTTCGATATGAAATCGGCGCCGCTTGAGTCTGTGGGGATTATTTCGACACCAAGCCTTGCGGATAATTCCTCAAGCGTTACCGAGTCGAGAAACATATCGCCGTCGGCGCGAAGCATCACCGATGGAATAAGTAACCGTTCGCCAAGCGCCTTGCCGTCAAGCTGATCCGTCAGGTCACAGCCCGTGATAAGCCCTGCGACGGTAATATTTTTTCCGAAGAAGCTGTTTTTGATGCAGTAAACGTCCGCGTGAAGCGTTGGTACACGGCGCATAAGCTCGTCTGCGAGCGATTTTATGAAGCCGTACGCCGCCTCGCCGGTTGCGATGGAAAGCGTGCGCTTTTTTTCTAAATCGTAGTCCGAGAGAAAATCAAGCTCGTCGTCGAACTCGCATTTCATCGAGCGTATCATACCGACGCCGTTTTCGATCTGCGGATATCCCTCGTAGTAATCCTCGTCGGGAATTTCGCGACCGCACGAGAGGTACATCTCGTCGGAGCAGAAGAATAGGCGTGAGCCGTATTTCTCCATACATTCAGCGGCAAATGCGTCTACCGTATCAATGACAGCCGCCGTTTCCTTGGGGGTAAACGGCTCGAGCGGATAAAGCTCGTCGCGATGGTCGGTGATACCTGCCGGCACTATCGAAACACCGAGTAAGCTCGGACAAAGCTCTGTGAGGTCGCGCATCGAGCGCATAAGCTCCTCGCCGTCGTTAAGCCCCTTGCACAGCACGATTTGACAGTTGAGCGCTATTCCCGCGTCGGCAAATCGGCGCATATATGAGAGCACCTCGCCCGCGCGCTTGTTTTTCATCATTTTCACGCGAAGCTCGGGATTGGTTGTGTGAACGGATACGTTAATGGGCGAGGTCTTCATTTCGACGATACGCTCAACGTCCTCGTCGGTGAGATTCGTCAGCGTGATGTAATTGCCCATTAAGAAGGACAGCCGCGAGTCGTCGTCCTTGAAATAAAGCGTGTCGCGCATACCCCTTGGGAGCTGGTCGATAAAGCAGAATACGCACTTGTTGCGGCAGGAGTGCTTTTTGTCCATAAGATAGGTTTCAAAGCAGAGCCCTATGTCGTCGTATTCGTCTTTTTTTACCGTTACATCTAAAAGCTCAGCGCCTCGGTGAAGCTTTAGCACAACCTTCTTTTCGGACAGACGAAAGCGGTAATCGAGCACGTCGCGGATATCGTGTCCGTTTATTGATATTAAGATGTCACCGGGCTGTATGCCGTGCTTTTCGGCGAGCGATGCACGCTCAACG
>JAZNBZ010000245.1:0-9021 GCA_045587285.1 Candidatus Flemingiibacterium sp.
CGACGCGCAGGTGCAGCGCATTTACCGTATTATTAAATACATGCTTTTTTCGTGGCCGCCTGATCGGGCGTAGTTCGCCGCCTGCATCGGTGGACGGTGGCTCGTTCACCGGTGCGTGTTTGGGCGGTGTGGGTGTCAATCTACAAGTGTTGCGGTACAGTGAGACAGTACCAAGTATTGACCGTCTTTAACTGTTACATATGAGGTTGTTTTTACCGAATTATACGACAGCAGTTTACTTTCGGCTTCGGAACCGGCATATATGCTGCTTGATGAATAATATTCGTCAGGGTCAGCAGTGAGTTTGTATTCACCGGCCGGAATATCAGTACCTACTTTATAGGTTCCTTCCGAAATATTTTCGGTACTTTCTATCACGAGGGGATTTGCTTCTGCCAACACCGCCGTGCATCCGCTCAATTCTAAATACTGACCTTTATTAACAGTGACATAGTGGTGAGTATAAACGGAATGATACGTAAGAATATCATCTTTGTTGCTGTCGGCACTTACGCAAATCGAAGCGTAATACTTCTCGTCTTCATTGCGTAATACAATATACTCACCTTCCGGTATGTCAGAACCGACTTTATACATACCTTCGCCGTACTTTATACTATCCTGCTCCTGCGCCGGCTCGGAATCCTTTACGATCGCGGTAGGGATATCGTTTATATCAAATTCCGTCTCCTCGGCGTTATCCTTAAACACAAGGTATGATTCATTATACCAATCGTAAACATCCTCGTCGTACGGCGTGATAAATGTTTCCGATATTATACCGTAAACCGTTTCCGGATCATCGGACGTGTTTACCATACCTTTTATAAACGACAGTGTGACGTAACGCGCGGCGTAATTGACAAGCGACATTGCAAACTGTGCTGTCTCAATATGTCCGAGGTATTCGCTTTCGTGAGCTTCAAGACAGCCTTCCTCCTCGGGAGACTGACTGCAATTGATATAATAACTCAGAGATGTCAGTGCCATCGAACAGTATTTCATTGCGACCTTGCAGTAAAAATCGTAAACCTCGCCCATGATAGCGGCTTGCTCTGAAATACGCTCGCTGTAAAGCGCGTAGTCGGCTTCGTGGAATTCCGCGATCTCGGCAAATTCGGCTATGTATGAATCGAACAGCTCAACGGCTTTTTCGTAATCCCCGGCTTTTGCGCAGTAATACGCCTCTTTTGTTTTTTCGGTGAGCATTTCGATTTTCGGCGGATGTGCGTACATTGACATCAAACACGAGTAGTCGGTAAACACGCTTGTTTTTAAATCAATCGTACTTTCGGCAGGCGGCGGCGTTTCGTCGGTATCAGCCGCCTGCACCGGCGTGTGAAGCGGCAGGATAACCGCCAACAACGCCAGTATTTTTCTTTTCATAGTATTATCTCCCCTTCATAATATAAAATTTTAGTACCATATTAATATTCAATCCTAAAAATATTGAATTGACCTATTGACAAATGAGAAATTTTGTAGTATAATAAGACAAACAACAACAATAAGTTTGGAGAATGTACAAAAATATGGGAAATGAATACGACCTAACAAAGGATGAATCCGATTTTATTCGCGAATATATTGAACTGACCGAAGATCAGAAGCGTGAATTTAAAATTCGTTTTTTACAGTTAAAAGCAGAGCACGCGCCTGTTTCTTCTGTTCGGGGCTCATTTCGCGGTAAGCATCCAATATTAGTTTAAAATCCGGGTCATTAAGCAGCTCGTCCATCTGGGACGGGCTTTTTTCTTTTTCCGGCGTCGGATCGTCGGTTTCACCTTTTAAATACGCAACCGTAGTTCCGAGGACGCCTGCGATAATAGCAAGACGTTCATCGGAAATTTTTAAATTGTCACGTTTTACACAGCTGAGCCAATTCCGATGCACACCGAGTTTTCCCGATATAAACGCTTGTGTAATACCTTTTTCTTTAGCTAAATTGGTAATTCTATCCACCATGGACATATAAATTCACCTCTATAATTGTGCATTGATACAATATCATTAAATGTTAGGAAAACTGCTTGACAATCCTAACAAATGGTGATATAATATACTCACAGCAAAACAACAACAGCAACAACAAAACGCCTCGGTATAATATCAATGCAAACAACAACAAATCTAACAATTGTTATTATACCGCAAAAAAGAGATATTGTCAAGGAGGTATAACAAATTAACGTGAATAATTCTACACCAAACGCCGACATCCGCAAGGAAGCGGAAATAGCAGGGGTAAAAATGTGGCAGATCGCTGCGAAGCTCGGTATTCATCAGTGCACGTTCTCCACATGGCTTCGTTTCGAACTGTCCGACGAGCTTAAGGCGCAGATACGCAGCGCCATCCGCGAAATACAGGAGGAAACGGCATGAACGAATTACAGCTTATAAACAATCCCGAATTCGGCGACCTTCGCACACTTGAAGAAGACGGCAAGATACTTTTCTGCGGTGGGGATGTAGCAGGACCTTTACAGTACGCAAATCCTCGTGAGACTATAAACGAACACTGCAAGGGAGTAACGAAACGTGACACCCTTACGGCAGGCGGCAAACAGGAAATGACATTCATCCCGGAAGGTGATGTATATCGCCTTATATGTCACAGCAAAATGGAAAAAGCCGAACAGTTTGAAAGATGGGTGTTTGACGGAGTACTTCCCACCATCCGCAAACACGGCCTGTACGCAACCGACGAGCTTATCGCCAACCCCGACATAGCGATCGCGGCATTCACCGCATTAAAAGAGGAACGCGAAAAGCGCAAAGCCCTTGAAACCACCGTCGCGGTCCAGTCACAGCAGTTAGCCGAAGCCGCGCCGAAGGTCAGCTACTACGATCTGATACTCAACTGCAAGGACTTAATCAGCGTGTCGAAGATCGCCAAGGACTACGGGATGTCGGCAATCAAGATGAACGAGACACTGCGCGACCTCGGCATACAGTACCGGCAGGGCAATGTGTGGCTGCTGTATCAGAAATACGCATCTCAGGGTTACACGAGCACCAAAACGCACGAGTACATAGGCAGCGACGGCGCAAACCATGCGAAAACCGCGACGTACTGGACGCAGAAGGGACGGCTGTTCATCTACAATAAGCTGAAAGAAAACGGAATCGTCCCGATGATCGAGAGAGGTGACGACAATGCCGCGACTTAAGAGGTAAAATACGAAAAATAAAACGAGCAGGATGCTGCAACATCCTACTCGTGGGCAGAGCTATTTATTATTCACATACTCTGGAAAGAGAACCATCTTCGCCTATATAAACATTTCTTAGTATTTTACCCCTGCTCGAATACAATATTATTTTTGCATACCCGGCGAACAATTTCACCGTACTGTACAAAGTCCATATTATTCCGCTAACACTGTTGTACGCCGGAATATTTACGGGCAATTGCATCGTGTAGTCTTTTACATATTTTATTCCATCGTATATTTTTCTGAACAATCGCCGTTCATGACCTGCTTTGAACGTATTACCGTACTGTTCTATATAAATATCGGTAACAGATAAATCTTTGCGTGTACGGTTGGTAAGCTCGACGGAAAGTACATTAATACCTTCATTCGATCGCAAATCCCTGGCACTGACGCTCATTTTATTCAAATTTTCAACCACTTCGGCAAAAGTTTCAGTTATCCTGAAAGATAATAATCTGCGTTCTATTTCTTCTCTGATTGCTCTTTCAATCGATTTCGAAATTTTGCCAAACAGTATTCTGGTTATCATCTTACACCTCACAGAAAGGACGCTGACATGGAACAAGTAAAACTCAAAGTCAGAATGGAAGAATGCGGCACAAATCCGCGAAGGCTCGCTCCGCTGCTCGGAATTTGCTACAAGACCATGCTTTTGAAAATGAACGGAAAACTCGATTTCAAGTACACGGAAGTAATTACCCTATGTAAAGTACTTGATATCGCGAATCCGCGTGACTATTTCGCAGAGAATTAAATTTCCCTACATTAGTATTATAGCACACTCACAGACAAAAATGTTAGGAAACAGTATCGAATATGGAACTTTTTTACCATAAAACCAAGGAGGCGACAAACAGTGCCGCGACTTAAACTGAGCACACTCGACGCACACCGCAAAACGTTTTCGGACTTCCTCAACTACCGCGCCGAACAGGTCGGCACAACGATAAGCAGTATCGGCGAATCGATAGGCATAAGCCGTTCGTCGATACAGAAATACAAGCACAACCCCGGCACGATGAGGGTCGATGATTTACTGAAGCTCTCGAACGTGCTGAACATGGACGCGGCGACGCTGCTTAAGGTTTACAGCGAAGGCAAAACGCCGTGGGAGCAGAAGGAGGCGCAGACATGACGACCAACACCACACTGCGCCGGTCGCTCGCCGACAACTGCCGCGAGCTTAAGCCCATCAACAACCCGGCTAAACAGGTACGGCTGAACCGCGGCAAGGCACACCGAAACCCGGCGTACGAAAACGTCATCGAATTCTACGACCTTGAAAGCGTCGGTCGGCGCGTGAAGGAGCTGCGCAAAGCCGCCGGGCATACTACGGAGACGGCGTCGCGGCAGCTGAGATGTTCGCGGATCGTGCTGGCGTATATTGAAAACGGCACACGCCACGTCAACGTTGAGGTGCTGCAGCGGATCGCCGGACTGTACGGCGTTGAGTTTGAGTGGCTGTGCTATGGGACGGAGGGAGACAATGGACGATAATAAACTTAATGAAATACTTGATAAGCATAGAAAGTGGCTGAACCACGAGGAAGGCGGCGAGCGTACCGACCTGCGCGGCAGCAACCTGCGCGGAGCCGATCTGAGCTGTAGCGACCTGAGCTGTAGCAACCTGAGCTGTAGCGATCTGGGCTACAGCGACCTGTGCGGCAGCGACCTGAGCAGTAGCGATCTGCGCGGTAGCGATCTGAGCTACAGCAACCTGTGCCACAGCAACCTGCGCGGAGCCGACCTGAGCCGCAGCGATCTGTGCCACAGCAACCTGCGCGGAGCCGACCTGAGCTACAGCAACCTGAGTGAGGCTGACATCGACTACAGCGCATGGCCGTTATGGTGCGGCAGCCTAAAGGCGTACGTCGACGACCGCATTGCAATACAACTGCTGTATCACACGCTGTCGGTCGTACAGCATAGCCCGTACGTTTCCGACGAATTAAAGCGCGCACTTCTCACACCCGGCAACATCAACGCGGCGAACCGCTTCCACCGGGTTGAAGAATGCGGCGAACTTGAGGTATACGACAATGGCAACACTATCTGACAGAGTACGACAACGGAGAACCGCGCTCGGCATGACACAGAGCCAGCTCGCACAAGCCGTCCACGTGTACTACCTCGAAATACAGCTGCTCGAGGACGGTATCGGCCGACCGACCGGCGGTTATCTGAGACGGCTCGCCGAGGTGCTCGGCGTAACGGAGGAGTGGTTGGTATATGGCTAAATTAATCACCGCATACTGTCTCAGCTGTCTCTACTGCCGACAGCTCAGCCACGGCAGCAGTCCGCTTGCCTGCCACTACACCTACGATACCGGCAAAATACGCGGTTGTGATCCGGGCGACGGATGCACTTGCAAGGTGGTGGCGACCGATGAGGAACGTGAATTGCAGTCACGACTTGCGTGGAGCGGATTCGTGGTTGCAGGGAAGGTGCAGAAACCCGGGCACGTGTACAGCGATTACATATGGGGGAAGGAATATTAAAATGGAAACATTCGGAATACTGTGCACGGTTGCGCTGGTGCTGTTTTTAGCTATCATCGTGGCGTGTATGGTGGATTAGGAGGAAAGTATGACCGACGACAAACGCACAATAGCCGATCTGGCAAAGCTGCTTACCGAGGCACAGCAGGAAAATAAACGCCTCCGCGCCGAGAACGAAAGGTTGAGAAGCAAGGCGGCGCAGTGGCAGAACACATTCATCGCGCTTGCCGAACAGCATTTCGCGCAGGGCGGTAAGGCACCCAATCTGCCGATGGCGGCTATCAGCTGTACGGTCGCGCCGAAGGCTCTGCCGTTTGAACTGATAAACAATAATGATTATGTTACGGTGGTGATGATGCGATGACCGACAACGAAATAGTACGCTCGTATAATGAAGCGGCGAATAAAACCAAACAAATTGGCATACTTGCCGATCTGACACAGCGCAAGGTATCCGATATTGTACATATACTCGGAGAAAACGGCGCGGCACTGCCCGAAAATTATAAGGCAAAGCCGGGAAGAAGCGAACATATCAAGCAGACAGCATGGACTAACGAACGCGAAGCAAGGTTACTTGCGCTGAGAGAAAAGGGCTTGACGTGGGAACAGGTAGCGCAGGAGATAGGCGGCACGGCGAAATCCGTATCCATGCATTACTACGAAATGCGCAAGCCGAAGCACACGCCGCAGACTTCGGCGGCATCCGGTCGCGCTGCAGAACTTGTCAAGGACACGCCGTGTCCGGTGGCAGATACACCGCAAAAAACTTCCGCGTTCGGTTTTGAAAATCTTATCGCTGTATTATCAAACGGCGAATTCGACAGTGTAACATTTGAAAACGCCGAAGTTACCGTTACAATACGGAGGAAAGCAATATGAAAGCACGCATAGGACGTACAACCTTTGACAACCTGCCGTCCGGAGTACGCGAAGCGGCGGTACAGATGGCGAAACAGATAACCGAAGACAAGTGGCAGGAAGTGCAGCAGGAAGTCAGCACACGATTCATGCTCACGATGGCTCTGGCTCTGCACGATGTGTTCGGTTTCGGTACGGATCGCATCGAGCGCGTTATGAACGCTATGGGCGAGATCGCCGTAGGCTACAGCGACGAAAGCTACAAGCCGTCCGAAAAGCGGTCGGGGCTTGAGGATATGCGGCGCATGACGCTTGCTATGGCAGGCGAGCTTGAGAAGCGCGGCATACGGTTTAAGATCGAATGATGTTTAACCAACCCGGCTGGAACCAGTCCGCCGAGGATGCATGGCTTACACCGCCGGATGTGTGGGACGAGCCGAGGGCTATGCGGCAGGACTTAACAGTAAAACAGGCATTAAAAATAATGGAAAGGAAGCAAAAACGAATGAATCTCTACGAAATATCAAGCGAATACGCCGAATTCATCGAAGCCTTCGACAACGGCGATATCCCGGACGACGCATTCGCCGATACACTGGACGGCATCCACGGGCTGTTCGAGGAAATGTGCGTGTCGATTGCGTGCAGCATCAAGAACGACACCGCCATGATCGAGGCACTCGACGCCGAGATCGGAAGGCTGACCGAGCGCAAAAACGCGATGGCGCGCAAGGTTGAATCTAAGAAGGGCTACCTTATGCGATCGATGCAGGCGGTAGGCGTGGACAAGCTGAAAGACGATCCAAGGGCGCACATCACCATCAAAAAGAATCCTCCGAAGGTGGTATTCTCCGACAAAGCCGACTTCCTCGCAAAGGCAAAGGAAAACGGCTGGATGTATTTCCTCAACGTGCCGCAGCCCGAAGTCAACGTGAATGCGGTGAAATCGGCACTGACGAACGGCAAGACTATCCCCGGCGTTTATCTCGAACAGGGAAAGCGAGTTGATATTGGCTAATGGGCATCCCGGTCTTAATATTGGGCAAATCCGGCAGCGGCAAATCTACTTCCATGCGCAACTGTGGTAAGGAATTCGGGCTGATCAACGTGCTCGGTAAGCCCCTGCCGTTCAGGCAGACCGCCGAAAACAAAATGGGCATGGTCATCACCGACAACATTCCGGCGATTCAAAATCTGCTCGCAACAGCTCCGCTCAATTCCTTCATCATCGACGACGCGGGCTATCTGCTGACCAACGCTTTCATGCGCGGTCACTCGAACACCGGCGCGGGGAACAATATATTCGGCTTTTACAACAGCATGGCGGACAGCTTCTGGGGGCTGATACGCTTTGTGGTCGAACATATGCCGCCGCATAAGATCGTGTACTTCATCATGCACGAGGATAAATCCGACAGCGGCGATATCAAACCCAAAACAATCGGCAAAGTGCTTGACGAAAAGGTGTGCGTCGAAGGGATGTTCACCATCGTCCTGCGCTCGGAATGTGTGGCAGGCAGCTATGTATTCCACACACGCACAAGCGGCTTTGACGTTACGAAAACCCCGATGGGGATGTTTGACGAAGCCGACATTGAAAACGATCTGAAAATGGTAGATAATACCATCAGAAAATATTATGAAATAGGAGAAAACACAAATGCTTAAACCTCATGACTTCGACAACGTACAGGCCATTTCCACTTACACTCCCCTCGAAAAGGGCGGCTACATCTGCCGTATTATGGGCGTGGAGGAAGCCGCCACACAGAGCGGCGCACCGATGTTCAACGTTTCGCTTGACATCGCCGAAGGCCCCGAAACCGGACGCTTCGCCAAAGAGTACCGCGACGACACACGCAATCCCAAGAAGTGGGGCTGCGTATACCGTCAGGGTATCACAACGCGCGACGGCGGCACAAGTCCGTTCTTTAAGGGTCTGATCACCGCTATCGAGGAATCAAACGGCTTTGCTGTCAACTGGTGCGACAGTCCGCAGTTCGCCGAGCAGTTCAAAAACAAGCTTATCGGCGTGATATTTGCCCGTGAGCAGTATAAAAAGCAGGACGGCACTCTCGCGTGGACGACCAGACCGTCGCTCTGCATCAGCGTTCAGAAGCTCCGTGCAGGCGATTTCACCGTACCCGAAGACAAGGAATACAAGGAAACACCCGGCGCATACAACACACCCGGCTATACCGCGCCGCAGTTTGACAACATGGCTGTAAACCGCTACGTCAACGGCACTGCGGATGTGCCGCCGATGAACCCGAACGATTTACCGTTCACGTTCAATTAATGCATGAGCGTATACGAGACTATACGCGCCGCACTTGATATCGAGGATGTAGCCGAGCGTTACGGGGTGGAGGTCAGACGGGGAAAAGCCCGCTGTCCGTTCCACTCCGACGGCACTCCGTCCATGAGCTTCAAGGACGGAAGG
>JAZNBZ010000246.1:0-5906 GCA_045587285.1 Candidatus Flemingiibacterium sp.
GGCGACCTGCGGTCGCCCGCTTTTTCTTTTTAGAAGTCCACCTCGTCGGTGGGCTTGTTCGCGAATACGCGCTTTATCCAGCGCTGATATACCTCGTCAAAGAGGCAGGAGTCGAGCACCGTGTGAAGCTCGGGCTCGTGAGCGAAGTGGAATGAGGTGAACGCCTTGGTCTGTTCCTCTATCTTCGCCTCGTCGCCGCCGCAGTAGCAACGGATAAGCTCTGCGTACATCTTGCAGTACTCCGCGTGATACGACAGATAGTACCAAGACGCGTCCTTCTCCTTGTTAGGCTCGATGTGCGACTTCACGAACTCGTCAACGAGCGCGTCGATAGCGTCCATACGAGCGAGCGCGGTCTTGTGCGCCTCGGGCTTTTCGTTTCGCATAAACTTCGCGTCAAACAGCTCGGAGATCTTCGCAAGGTAAGCTTCAACTGCAGGTCCGTCCTCGCCGAACGTATCCGCGTAGTACTCACGGGAGATGTCCTCGAACTTCGAGTTCTTGTCCCAAAGTCCTCTCGCCATAGCGTACACAGGAAGCGCGGTCGGGAACGCAAGGCGCATCTCCTGACAGCTTATATAGCCGGTGAAGCCGAGCTGATCGAGCGTGGTAACGTCGCGGTGGAGCGTTTTCGCGCAGGACGTGTAGCCGGGATCAAGATAGTGGTCCCACATAAGGTGGTAGTCGAATATAGTGTTCTCCGCATCGACTACCTCACGCCACTTTTCAAGAAGCGCGATGTTAAGACCGAGGTCGCGCGGCATTTCGATCTTATTATGTACATACGGCGGGATCTCAATGTTCTTATCCATAGGCGTATCAACGAACGCCGCAGAATAGGTGCGCGTGATCGGTGCGAACTGTATCATAACGCGGTCGGGATTGTTAATGCGCTCTTTGATAGGCGGCCACATCGTGTTTACGTAAATATCGAACACGAGCTTGGTGTCGAGCCCTGCCGCAGTAAGCTTTGCGTCCATATCGTTAAAGATCATAACGTACCAGTCGGACGGAGTAAGCTTCGAGCATTCTTCGCACTCACAGTAGTTGTTTACGCCGTCTGCGAGCGAGATGCAGAGATAATCAACCGTGGGGTTCTTCTTCACGTATTCAACCACCGCGTCTGCCATTATTTCTCTTACCTTGGGATTTGAGTAGCAAAGATGTGTGAAGGCGATCTTGTCGTTGAAAAGCTTTCGCTCGCCGTTTACCTCGGCAAAATAGCTTCTTATCTCGGGAGTGATAAGCGGCGAATCGTCGCCCTTGAAGGTTACGTCAAAGCCGAACGGATCATACGTAAAGCCGTGACCGACACCGTAGTAAATGATGCCGCGCTTTGCCATTTCCTCCTCAACGCGACGCTTTATGTGGTAGGACTCCTCGACCGAAAGCGGCTCGGGGCCACGGTGAGGGTTATGCAGATGCGTGTACCAACGGTCAAAGAACGGTGTGGGGCTCATAAACTGAATGTAATACTCGTTAAGTCCGACTCTCGGCATCCACTCGATCATATTGAAAATATGCTCGTATGCAACCGCGCCCTCTATGCAGACGCATCTGTGCGGATAGGACGGCGTTTCGCTTACGCTTACGGTGATATCAGACGCTTCAAGCTTACGCGCTCTGATGATCTCGCCGTCAGCGCCTGGACGCACCCAAGCACAGCCAAGCTCGTGCAAAAAGCGGTAAGCGGCGATAAGCACCGCTCTGTCGTTAGCGCCCGTAATAACGCCTGCGCCGCCGTTTACGTCGATAAGTATTGTGTCGTTAACCTTATCATCCAAAACGAGCGGAGTGAGGCCTACCCAGATCACTCCCGTGAGTGATGCATCATAGGCGTCGTACGTGCGCTGGTCGATAAGCAGGCTCTTGTCGAGCGCTTTGAGACAGCGTGCAAGCTCGTCCGTTGCGTAGGATACAGTCTGATGCGTGCCGATTTTGGCAAGTGTGATCGTGATCATTCGTGAGTCCTCCCGAAATTATAAATCTATAAAAAGTATATAATTTCTCACAAGGAATTTCAAGTAACAAATCAACTGTCTTTATGGAGAAATCAACTGTAGGGACCGGGCCCGAACGATCCGCACAAGCGTCCATATGCCTCAAGCGGACCGTCGAGGACGCCGGTCCCTACGGTGATATTTATTTTAGAAAATCAGAAATCCACCTCGTTTGCCGGCTTGTTCGCGAATACGCGCTTTATCCAACGCTGGTAAACCTCGTCAAAATAGAAGTTGTCGAGTACGGTGTGCGTTTCGGGCTCGATGCTGAAATGGTACGCCGTGAACGCCTTCGTCTCTGCCTCAATTTTCGCCTCGTCGCCCGAGATATAGGCTCTGATAAGCGCGGTGTAGTGCTTGCAGTAATCGGTGTGATACCAGAGGTACTTCCACGACGCGTTCACGTCCTTGTTCGGCTCGATGTGCGACGCTCGGAAGTCGTCAACGAGCGCGTCGATAGCGTCCATACGAGCAGGCGCACTCTTGTGTGCCTCGGGCTTTTCGTTACGCATAAACACGGGATCGAAAAGCTCTGATATCTTCAAAAGATATGCCTCAACGGCCTCGCCGTCCTCGCCGAACGCCGCAGTGTAGTAATCGCGCGACACGTCCTCGAACTTACTGTTCTTATCCCAAAGTGCTGCCGCGAGCGCGTATACGGGCAGACAGGTCGGGAACGCGGCTCTCTGCTCCTGACAGCTAAAGTAACCGATAAAATCAAGCTTGTCAAGTCCCGTCGCATCTGCGTGGAGAATCTTCGCGCAGATAGCGTAGCCGGGATCGAGGTAGTGGTCCCACATCATCTGATAGTCGAAAATGGTCGATTTCGTACCGAGCCACTTTTTCCACTGCCAATAAAGCGCAACGAGCGTTTCAACGTCGCGCGGCATATTTAACTTGTTTCGCACGTACGGCGGAAGCTCAACCGTGTCGGGGTCAACATCGACCTCGTAAAGCGGCTTCGAGTACGTACGGCTCGAGGGCGAGAGGTTGAACACAAAGCGGTCGGGGTTCTTTAGTCTAACCTTTTCGGGCGGCCAGAGTGTGTCAACGTACGCCGAGAAGCCGACCTTGACGTCCATTCGCTCCTCGGTGAGCCTTTCGTCAAGCTCGTTGAGAAGCATCATAAACCAGTCGGACGGGCGCATTTTCACGCACTCCTCGCACTCGCAGTGGTTGTTCATACCGTCCGCAAGTCCGAAGCGAAGCAGCTGTATCGTGGGATGCTCCTTACAATACTTGATAGCACCGTCAATCATACGCTTGCGTACGTCGGGCTTTGAGTAGCAAAGATGCGTGAAGTTGACCTTGTCCTTGAAAAGTCCGCGCTTGCCGTCGATCTCTGCCATACAGGAGATAAAATCTTCGTTGATACGCGGGTCATCAGGTTCTGCGTGGATCTCGTTAATTCCGAACGGGAAAAGGCAGAAGCCGTGACCGGGACCTACACCGATTATACCGCGCTTTTCGAGCTCGTCGAAAATTACCGTTTTTGTGCGAAGCGCTTCGTCAAACGTGTACTCCTCCGGTTCAAGATATGGATTATACTTGTGCCCATACCAAAGCTTGAGGAATGCGTCGGCGGCGTAGAATTGGAAGTAATACGCGTTAAGCGAGACCTTGGGCATCCAGCTTATCATATTATATACGTGCTCATAGTGGGACGCGCCCTCGATAACGATACCTCTGTATCTGTTTGACGGGAACTCATTTACGCTTACGTTAAACGATTCTTTTGTGAGCGTCGTTTCGGGTATCACTTCCCCGTCCTCACCCGGGCGGATCCAACGGCATCCAAGCTCACGCAGGAAGCGGTAAGCCGCGATAAGCACCGCGCGCTCGTTTGCCGCAGTGATAACGCCCACGCCGTCTTTTACGTCGATAAGTATCTCGTCGTCGAGCTTTTGGTAGTCTACGAGCGGCGTTAAGCCTACCCATATCACGTTCGTTACGTCAGCGTCGTACGCGTCGTACGTGCGCTGGTCGATAAGCAGGCGGCGGTCTATCATTTTAAGATAGCGCGCAAGCTCGTCCACGGCGTAGCTTACCGTGGCGTGTGTGCCGATCTTGGCAAGTGTGATTGTAGTCATATCGTTTTCTCCTTAAAAAATTAACTCAAAAATCTACCGTCGTGTCAACGACCGTCGAGAATGCACGCTTGAGCCAACGCGGAAATATCTCGCAGAAAAGCGACGGATCGTGTACGGTGTGAAGCACGGGCTCGTTTCCGAAAATAAAGAGGTTGTACCTTTCGCTCCACTCTTTAATACCCTCGACGTGGTTCCTTGCATAACGCTTAATGACCTCGGCGTAAAGTCGGCAATATTCCGCGTGATACGAGAGATACGTCCACGACGCATTCACGTCCTTGTTCGGCGCGATGTGCGACGCTTCAAATTCGTGCGTCAGCGCGATTATCTTCTCCGCACGCTCGTAAGCCGTGGGAAGCGCCTCGATGTGGTCGTTGCGCATAAACTGCGGATCGAAAAGCTCGGTTATCTTCCATAGATACGCCTGCACGTCCGCGCCCCAATCGCCAAACGCGGCGGTAAAATACTCCTCGCAAACGTCCTCGAACTTCGAGTCCTTGTCCCAAAGACCTCTCGCCATAGCGTATACGGGAAGTCCCGTCGGGAACGCCGCGCGGTTCTCCTGACAGCTTATCCAGCCGTTCATATTGAGCTTTTCTTTGACGTGGGTGACGTCGATGTGAAGTACTCTCGCGCAGTTCATATAGCCGGGATCGAGATAGTGGTCCCACATCATATTGTATTCGAACACGTAGCTGTCGAAATCCGTGTCCTCGCGCCACTTGTTGAGGAACGCGAAATTCGCCTCGAACGAGCGCGGAAGCGTTACCTTGTTGCGAACGTATTCGGGCAGCGGCTCGTTATACTCGGTGTTTATGTCGAGATAGCTGTTCGTGTAAACGCGAGAGATGGGCGACAGGTCGAGAATAAATCTGTCGGGATTTTTTATCTTCTCGTGCTCGGGCTCCCACAAAAGGTCGCAGTACGCGCCGAAAGTCAGACGCGTGTCAATTCCCTCCTTCGTAAGACGCTCGTCAATATCGTTGAGCACCATTACGTAATAGTCCGCCGGGCGCATCTTCTGACATTCCTCACACTCGCACTGATTGTTAAAGCCGTCGGCAAGGCAGAAGTGGAGATAATCTACCGTCGGGTGTGCCTTACAGTAATCGACCACCGCGTCAGCCATTCTCTGTCTTACCTTCGGGTTCGAGTAACAAAGCTGCGTAAAGCCCATCCCGCGGCTGTCGAGCGTACGCTTGCCGTCTATCATCGCAAACATTTCTTTAACCTCGGGAGTGAGAAGCGGCGAGTCGGGATCGTTCACTCTGAACTCAAAGCCAAGTGCCTTCCAGTGCCAGCCGTGACCGCCTGCGTGATAAAGCAGTCCGCGCTTTGCTATCTCCTCGTCTATTCGCGCCACCGTCGCGTTAAGCTCGGGCAGTCCGAACGGCTCGGGTGAGCGAAGCGGATTGTGCGTGTGCGCGTACCAACGGTTAAAGAACGGCATTGGCGGCAAGATCTGCAAATAGTACGTGTTCATACCGTTTCGCGGTATCCACTTGAGCATATTGTAAACGTGCTCGTAAGCGTCCGCGCCCTCGATGCAGACACAGCGGTGGCGTATCGACGGCGTTTCGCGAACGCTCACCGAAAGCGCTGACTTCTCAAGCTTTTTTTCGGGTATCACTTCCCCGTCGTCGCCCGGGCGAAGCCAGCGGCAGCCAAGCTCGCGAAGGAAGCGGTAAGCCGCGATAAGCACCGCGCGCTCGTTTGCGCCGGTAATGACACCCGCGCCGTCTTTTACGTCGATAAGTATCTCGTCGTCGAGCTTGTTTTCTTCTAGAAGCCCCGTCATACCTACCCAGATTACGTT
>JAZNBZ010000247.1:0-2459 GCA_045587285.1 Candidatus Flemingiibacterium sp.
CCGAGCGTGAGCACGTCCTCGGCTATAAGCCGCTTGGCTTCGGCTATGCGCGCTTCTATCAAATAGTCGATTATCGAGCTGCCCGTTTCGCGCTTGAATACCGTATCGCAGTAAACGGGCGAGAAAAAGCTCATCTCGCCGATCTGCTCGAGCGTTATCCTTGAGGAAAGATTCGTGTGCAGATATTCCATTATTTTCAGTGTCAGACTACTGTAACGCTTTTCCGTCATTCTGTCCTCGAGCACGAGAAGAATGCAGGCAATAAGATGTGCCGTTTTTTTATCCGCGTCACCGTGAGAGTGTCGGGAAAGCTCGTCGTACGCCGCTATAAGCAGCGAAATATCGTTGCCGACTACCTTCTCCATCTTGTGGGGAAGGGGAAGCTCGCCTTCAAGCGTGAAGTTAAAGCTTATAAAGTCGGCGCGCTGTGTACCTGCCTCACGCGAACGGCGCGTTGACGGCGGCAAGCATATCGCGTCGCCTGCATTCAGCGTGAGCACCTCACCGTTTATTTCATATTTAAGCGTGCCGCGCAGAAGGATAGTCAGATCGTAGTACGGTATTTGCGTGGGGGATATTTTCATCGCGTACACGTCTGCGCGGTGATGCGCGTACATTACGTTTATTGACATCATATTAAGATAATGCTAATATCCTTTCGTTTGGTTAAGATAATGTATGTTTTTTTATTAAAAAAATGCTATAATTATGATAACACATAAAAATGCAGAAGTCAACGTTTTTTTTGAAGGAGGATGTTTTTATGATAAGGCTCTGTGCTTTTGCCGACGAGGCGGACTCTAACGTAGACGGTCAGATAGCCGCGCTCAAGCGAAACGGCATCGGACTTATCGAGCTTCGCGGACTTGACGGCACGAACGTGTCAGCGCTTACGGAGGAGCAGGCGAAGGGCTACGCAAAGCGCTTCGAGGACGCAGGAATTAAGGTCTGGTCTATCGGATCGCCGCTCGGCAAGGTCAAGATAAGCGAGGATTTCGAGGAGTACGCAAAGCTCGTGCACCACGTTTGCAGGCTTGCAAATATTTTCGGTGCTGATAAGATCAGAATGTTCAGCTTTTTTGAGGCGTACGAATGCGAGGAAAAGGTTGTCGGCAACCTTCGCCGTATGGTCGCTATCGCCGCCGAGTACGGCGTTACCCTCTGCCACGAAAACGAGAAGGAGATATTCGGCGACACGCTTGAGCGCGTGTTGAAGATAGCCGAGGCCGTTCCCGGACTCCGTCTTATATACGATCCGGCAAACTATCTTGAGGTGGGCGAGGCTCCCGAGGTAACGCTCGACGCGCTTCACGTTAAAACGGAGTATTTCCACATCAAGGACGTTATCTCCGAAACGGGCGAGCTCGTTCCCGCAGGCTGCGGCGACGGACGCATCGGCGACATTATTGCGCGCATCGACACCGACAAGGTACTCACCATCGAGCCTCACCTTGCAATTTTCGAGGGCTTTTCGGAAATTGACAACACCGTTATGAAAAATAAATTCCATTTCGATAACAATAACGAGTCCTTTGACGCGGCTGTGAATGCGCTGAAGGGCATACTTACAAAGCTTGGATACGAAGAAACAGAAGGAGGCTTTACAAAATAATGGAAGCAGGACTTAATTTATTTACGCTCCGACACGCGATAAAGACCGAGGAGGATTTCCTTGAAACGGCACTTCGCCTTCGCGATATGGGCTACGCGTTTATGCAGTTCTCGGGCGCGCCGTTTAACCCCGACGTGATAAAGCGCGTGTCCGACGCGAGCGGACTTCCCGTTGTGCTTACGCACGTTCCGATGGACAGAATAATCGGCGACACGGACGCGCTTATGGAGGAGCACTCGCGCTTTGGATGCACTAACATCGGACTTGGTATGATGCCTATCGAAACCATTAACGACGAGGCAGAGTGTAAAGCGAAGATAGAAGCGCTTGAGGCGGCAGGTGAAAAAATGGCAAAGAACGGCTTTAAGTTCTTCTATCACCACCATCAGTTCGAGTTCACGAAGTACGGCGGCGAGACCGTATTCGACTATATGCTTCGCACGACCAAGTACATAAACTTCACGGCAGATACGTATTGGCTTCAGTACGGCGGCGTAAGCGTTGCGGATTTCCTTTTGAAGTTAAGCGGCAGAATCGAGTGCGTGCATCTTAAGGATTACAAGATGCTCACCACTAAAAAGGACGACGGCAAGTATGAGGTAAAGCCTGTATTCGCGCCCGTTGGCGACGGCACTCTTGACTTTAAGGCGGCTGTTGCGGCGGCAAAGGCGAGCGGAGCTAAATATTTCCTCGTTGAGCAGGACAACGCTCCCGAGCTTGACGATCCCTTTGGACTTGTAAATCAGAGTATTAAATACATAAGAGAGGTACTTTAAAATGGAAAAGGTAAGATACGGAGTTATTGGACTCGGCAATCAGGGCACGTTTTACGCGCACAAGCTTATCG
>JAZNBZ010000248.1:0-24379 GCA_045587285.1 Candidatus Flemingiibacterium sp.
GGCAGCGCGCGGCTAGGTCACGTACCTCCCTCCCGAAAGCGGACTTAACTCGCACAAATCTCGCGGCGATTTTTGCGCAAAAAAAGAACCCTCTCGCAGAGGTAGAAATATTCTACCACACTTTTGAGCTTTTGTCAATAGCTTTTTTGAAAAAAGTTTTGGAGCGTAATATATTTATTGAAATAAAACATTTGACGGCGCGCCGAAACTGTGGTATACTATACTCATACCACTAACTACAATAGGAAGATTTATATGAACACCGAATTTTTACCGCTTTCACGTGCCGATATGGATGCACGCGGCTGGGACCGTCCCGATTTCGTATACGTCACGGGTGACGCTTACGTCGATCACCCGAGCTTTGGCGTTGCCATAATATCGCGCGTGCTCGAGGCAGAGGGCTTTCGCGTTGCCATACTTTCACAGCCCGATTACAAATCCTGCGACGCTTTTCGCGAGTACGGCAGACCGCGCCTTGGCTTCCTCGTCACCGCAGGCAACATCGACTCGATGGTCGCGCACTATACCGCATCGAAAAAGCGCCGCTCCACCGATTACTATTCTCCCGGCGGCAAGATGGGCAACCGCCCCGACCGCGCGTGTATAGTATACTGTAACCGCATTCGCGAGGCATACGGCGACGTGCCGATAATCCTCGGCGGACTCGAGGCGTCGCTTCGCCGCTTTGCGCACTACGATTATTGGGACGACAAGGTGCGCCGCTCGGTGCTTATCGACTCGCGCGCCGACATTCTGACCTACGGTATGGGCGAGAATATTCTTCGCCGTATTGCGGCGCTTCTTGACAAGGGCGTGCCGATCAAAAAAATACGCGACGTACGCGGAACGGTCTACGCCGCCGCGAAGGGCGACGCGGTGCACTTTGACGTGGCAGGCTCGTGGGACTACGACGATATAAAAACGGACAAAAGGGCCTACGCCGAGGCGTTCGGCGTACAGTACCGCAACACCGACGCGATAAGCGGTAAGGCGATGGTTGAATACTACGATAACAAGCAGCTCGTGCAAAATCCGCCGATGCCGCCGCTTGAGCGCGAGGAGCTCGACGCGGTATACGCGCTTCCGTACACTCGCCGTTATCACCCGTCGTACGAGGCGGTCGGCGGTGTGCCTGCGATAACCGAGGTCGAAATGTCGGTAACGCACAATCGCGGCTGCTTTGGCGCGTGCAATTTCTGCGCGCTTGCCTTCCATCAGGGAAGGACCGTGCGCTCGCGCTCGATAGAGTCGGTCGTTGCCGAGGCGAAAAAGATAACCGAGTCGCCGAACTTCAAGGGGTATATCCACGACGTCGGCGGTCCTACCGCTAATTTCCGCTATCCTGCCTGCGACAAGCAGCTTAAATCGGGCGTTTGCCAGAACCGCAAGTGCCTTGCGCCGACGCCGTGCAAGCAGCTTGTCGCCGACCATAGCGAGTACATCGAGCTGTTGCGGCGCGTGGAGAGCCTGCCTAAGGTTAAAAAAGTATTCGTTCGCTCGGGAATACGCTTTGACTACGTGCTCGCCGACAAGGACGAGAGCTTCTTCAAAAAGCTCGTACGCGACCACGTAAGCGGACAGCTAAAGGTCGCGCCCGAGCATTGCTCGGCGCACGTGCTGTCCTATATGGGCAAGCCTGCGGTCGAAAGCTTTGAAGCGTTCAAGAAGCGCTATTTCGAGCTTACCAAGAGCTTTGGCAAGGAGCAGTATATCGTGCCGTACCTTATGTCGAGCCATCCGGGAAGCCGTATGGAGGACGCAGTCGAGTTAGCACTCTACCTCAAAAAGTGGGGATACGCGCCCGAGCAGGTGCAGGACTTTTACCCGACGCCCGGCACGGCTTCGACGGTTATGTACTACACGGGCATTGATCCGCTCACGATGAAGAATGTTTACTGCGTGCGCGACTACAAGGAAAAGCAGATGCAGCGTGCACTTTTGCAGTTTAACCGTCCCGAAAATGCGAATATGGTGCGCGAGGCACTAAAGAAGTGCGGACGTGAGGACCTTATCGGATACGGAGAGGGCTGTCTTGTAAAGCCCGAGCGAGGCCGCCCGCAGGAGAAGCGTACGGTTTCTGCACCGTCGCGTCGTGACGGCGGACGCACTGCGAAGGGCAAAAGAAGTAACGCCAAAAACGCCGCCGGACCGTCTAAAGGCGGTAAGCGTCCGACCGACAAGAAAAAGCCGGCGAATAAGACGCGGCGCTAAGGTGTATCATAAGATTACATTATTCTTACAAAACCCGAAAGGCTATTGAAATTTTCGTCTGGCTAGTGTATCATATAATCAAGAAATAAAAGAGGTGTAATACTCGAAAGGAATGATTTTAGTGCCGATGCAAACAGCAGACCGTGAGGAGCGTATCTCGCACGACGGTTCCAAGACCTTAACCTTTACCGTTCCCGAGGACAGAGAGGACGAAACCAGACGCACGCTTATCACCATATACGAGGCTCTTCGCGAAAAGGGTTACAATCCGATAAACCAGATCGTCGGCTATATCCTTTCTGAGGATCCCACGTACATCACCAACTATAAGAACGCGCGCAGCCTTATTCGCCGCATTGACCGCGACGAGCTGCTCAATACTCTGGTCAGAGACTATCTCGGAGTTTGATGCTTCCTATGGAAATTATTGATCTTCACAAATTTGAGAAAGAGGAGAGCGTCAGCTCTCCTCTCTCTGTAGCGCTTGGAAATTTTGACGGCGTTCACGTCGGGCACGCCGCGCTTATTTCGCGCGCGGTCGAGTACGCGCACGAGCACGGGATAAGGTCCGCCGTTTGGACGTTTGCGGATGAGTCGGCGGTGTTGCCAAACAAGTCGGGCGCAAGATGCATTACCTCGACCGAGGAAAAGCTTGCGCTCTTTAGAGAGCTTGGCGCGGATTATGCGTTTCTCGTGCCGTTTTCCCGAGTGCGGGACTATTCGCCCGAAAAATTCGTGAGCGAGATGCTTATAGAGAAATGCGGCGCGGTGTGCGCCGTGTGCGGCTTTAATTTCCGCTTCGGACGCGGCGGAGCAGGCGACAGCGAGGAGCTTTCAAGGCTTATGTTGCCGCGCGACTGCATCGTCGTGCCTGCCGTATACGTTGACGGCACGCTCACAAGCTCAACGGCGGTTCGTGCGCTTATCGAAGCGGGCGACGTCGAGGGCGCGGCAAAGCTGCTCGGACGCGAGTTTTCCATTGAAGCTCCGGTCGTCAAGGGTAAGCGGCTCGGACGCACTATCGGTATTCCCACGATAAATCAGAATTTTACGGACGGTCACGTTATCCCGAAAAACGGCGTGTATGCGTGCACCGTAAAAATTGGCAATAAGGACTATCGCGGCGTTGCAAACGTAGGCGTGCGCCCGACTATTAAAGAGGACGGGCATAAGATCAACTGCGAAACGCACATCATAGGCTACGAGGGCGAGCTTTACGGCAAGAGCGTAAAAACTTCTTTCTATCGACGCCTTCGCGACGAGATGAAATTTGAAAGCGTCGGTGCGCTTCGCTCGCAGATACAGCGCGATATTAAAGCAACGGAAGAATATTTTTCAAAGTAAACAGAGGACGGTATGAAAAAAAGTATTATATCGGCGATGCTTCTCGCCGTAATGGCATATCTGATGCTCGTGCCCGTTTTCGCCGATGAGGCGGAGGAGGGCATAATCGAGCCGCCGATCATAGAAAACGTCGGCGCGGCAACCGTATATAATATTGAAAACGATATCTATATTTACGACCACAACGCGGATAAGGTGATATACCCCGCGTCCACGGTCAAGCTTATGACGGCTATCGTTGCCGTTGAAGCGCTCGGCGGCGAGCTTTCTCGTAAGGTTACCGTTTCAAGCGCCGCACTTGAGGGCGTGCGCGGAAACAATATCGCCCTCAAGCGCGGAGAGGTGCTTACGGTAGAGCAGCTTCTGCTTGCGCTTATCTGCGGCTGTGCCAACGACGCGGCGAATATTCTCGCCTTTGAGGTGGCGGGAAGCGTTGAAGCGTTCGTTGAGCTGATGAACGAAAAGGCGAAGGAGATAGGCGCGACGAGTACGCACTACACCAACCCCACGGGTATTCACGACCCCGAAATGGTGACCACGGCGCACGATACGGCGCTTATCGCGGCGTACGCCTACAAGACCGAGCCGATAACCGAGATGTCAACGCTCGAAAAATTCTCTCTGCCGAAAACCAACAAGGCGAAGGCGCGCACGGTCTTTAATAAAAACCACTTCTACTCCACGCTCACCGAGTATCTCTATATATGGAATATTCCGCGCGGACTCAACGCAGGCTACACCGAAGAGGGCGGATATTGCCTTGCTACCACCGCAACGCGTGACGGTCTGACGTACGTCGTTATTGCGATGAACGCAACGCGCGACGAGAAATACATATACTCTTATACCGAGGCGGCGAAGCTTATCAACTGGGCGTTTGATGCGTACGAATACACGGACGTTCTGGCGACGTCCGATATGATATGCGAGCTACCGGTAAGGCTTTCAAGCAAGGTTGACTACGTAACGCTGTTCCCGTCGGAGCCGGTGGAGCTTTACCTGCCGGCAGGCATTAACGTTGACGACGACGTCAAGCTTGAATGGACGCTCGAGCGCGAATCCTTCACCGCGCCCGTAAGCGAGGGTGAGGTTGCCGGAAGGATAACGGTTTCCTACGAGGGAGAAAAGCTTGCCACGGTAGACCTCGTGACACGCAACAGCGTAAACCGCGATAATATTTTGTACGTGCTCGACTTGATGCTTGGGCTCACTCGCACGCGTACGTTTAAGGTGATCGCAACGCTAGCCGTCATCGCGCTCGTTGCATACGTTGGCGCTCTCGCGTACGTTACCGTGCAAAGAAACAAGAAAAACAGATAGCGAAACCGCCGCAATTTAATGCGGCGGTTTTTGGTATTCGTTTATTCCTCGATCTGCGCGTACAGGCAATCGCCGCAGCAGCGATGCTCGGCGTTGCATTTCTTAGCACGTAGCCTTTCGCGGATGCGCTTCACGAGCGACGCGACGGCAATACCGACGCATACCGCACCGAGGAGTATAAGCGCAAGCTTTAAAACGGACACGGCTTTGTCGTTCTTTGCCGTAACGCTGAAAATTGGCTTTCGACTTTTTTCATTCGGATAAAGCGAGAGCGTGTGCCGCCAGGTGTGTGTAAGCCTTGGCGAGCAGAGGCGCGACGGGCGATGCTTTGCGCCGCGTGCTTTTTTTAAATGCCTTGTCATTTTTGCTCCTGCCTTTCATCGTTTATTTTTTATTCTTTGCCTCCGAGGCGGGTTTAATACCGAATACGGAAAGAATTCTGAAATTTTTTGCTCCGAAATTATACGCTGCCATACAAACGAGCAGGGAGGGGATTATAATGACGAGGAACCACCAAAAATTCTCAATTATCTGCGGAGAATACGCGGCGTGCTCAAGCAGCTCGATCGCTTCGGCTACGGCCGATGCGTCCGCATTTGCACCGCCAACGGCGCTTATTGCGTCGCGGATGTTGAGAATGGTATAATTCTGATTGTCGATAAGCTCGAGCGCTTTTGCGATTTCTCCGGAGCTGTCGGACACACCGCGAAGCAGCTCGGCAGCCTTGGAAACGGACGCGTCGCGGTAGATGGCGTACTCGAGGAAATTCATTATTCCAAAATACATATTATTCAGAAATCTCGATACGATATCGCAGATTATACTCATACTCTGACCGAATTTCGTGTCAATAGCCGCGCCGATACCGATAAGCAGTGCGGAAATGAAATTCGGCACGTTTGCAAACAGCGAGAGGAAAAGTCCTTTCGTCGGCTTCAGAGGCATTCTGCCTGCGTCGATGCGAAGCTTGTCCTTTGCTCCGATCTCCCAGCACGCCGAATAATTAAGATATAGGAAGAAAAGCACGGAGAAAATGCTTACCCAAAGCAGAGTTTTTCTGTTTGAAAACGTAGCCATAGAGAGCATAAGCGCAAACACCGTGATTGCGATCTGATTTAAAAACAGCTTGACGATGCTGTAGCCGTTTTCCTTTAAAAATGATTTCATAAATACATTCACCGTTGTCCCGCGGAATACACCGCGTGTAATATACCTATATTGTATATTCACGCCGCGCTTTTTTCAATAGCTGTGTGCAAAAGTTTACATTTTATTCGCTGAAGGTTTACCGTGGAGTTTCTCTTGACAAAAGGGCGCGGACGGTGTATAATCGTATTATACAAAATTTTCGGAGGTGCCGTATGCAGACATTGATAAATTACGACGAGCTGCCCGAGGCGGTAAACGACTTCGTCAGATACAAGCGGACGGTACAGGAGCGCTCTCAAAAGACCGTGGACGAATACGCACTTGACCTGCGCACGTTTTTTCGATATCTTCTTGCCGTGAGAAACGGCAAGGACGCTGCCGCGATGACGGACGAGGATTTTGAAAAAATTGATATATCCAACGTCGATATGAAGCTCATTTCCACCGTCACGAGCAAGGAGGTCTACGATTTCCTTTATTATACGCAGGAGATCCGCGACAATAAGTGGTCGGCGCGCGCACGCAAGCTGTCCGCGCTCAAGAGCTTTTACAAGTATCTGACGGTAAGCGCCCGTGCGTGCGAGAACGATCCGACGAAAAATATAGAGGGACCGAAGAAGAAAAAGACGCTTCCCAAATACCTCACGCTTTCCGAGAGCGAGTTGCTTCTCGAGGCGGTGCGCTCTGACGAAACGTCAAAAACGCGCGAGAGGGACGAGTGTATACTCGTGCTGTTTTTAAACTGCGGAATGCGACTTTCAGAGCTCGTGGGCATCAATCTTTCGGATATTGACCGCGAGATGGAGTCGCTCCGAGTTATCGGTAAGGGCGCGAAGGAGCGTATGATATACTTAAACGACGCTTGCCGCGACGCTATACGTGCGTATCTGCGCGTGCGAGATACAGAGCAGGTTGAGCCAAAGGACAGAAACGCGCTGTTTTTGTCCTCGCGCCACACTCGTATCAGCAACAAAACGGTGCAGTGGGTGGTTTACAAGTATCTTGATGCCGCAGGTCTTGGACACAAGCATTTTTCCACGCATAAGCTGCGCCACACGGCGGCGACGCTTATGTACCAAACGGGAAACGTGGACGTGCGCGTGCTAAAGGACATTCTCGGTCACGAGCAGCTTAACACCACGCAAATATACACGCACATAAGCGACGAGAATATGAAAAAGGCGGTTGCCGCTAATCCCCTCGCGAGCTTCCGCGCGAAAGGGAAGAGCGCGGTGGACGATGAGGATGATGAGGAAGAATAAAAACCACGACCGACGGGATACCCGTCGGGCGTAACTGTTTTTGTTTATTTGTAGAGAGGACCGTAGGTGGCGCAAGCTCTGTAGTCCTGACCTTCCTTATCCATACCGAACGCGTTCCAAGCCGCGGGACGGTAGATGTCGTCAGCGGGAACGTTGTGCATACAAACGGGGATGCGAAGCATCGAGCACATTGTGATAAGGTCTGCGCCGATGTGACCGTAGGAGATAGCACCGTGGTTAGCGCCCCAGTTCATCATTACCTCATAAGCGGGCTTGGAGGGGCTGCCCTCCTTGCCGTCGCACCGGGGCGCGAACCAGGTGCAGGGCCAGGTGGGGTTGGTGCGCTCCATAAGCGTATCCGAAACCTCGTCGGGAAGGTTTACGGTCCAGCCCTCAGCGATCTGAAGCACGGGGCCGAGGCCCTTAACGAGATTCATACGGATCATAGTGCAGGGCATCTCCGCCTTGGTGGTGTAATGGCTGGAGAAGCCGCCGCCGCGGAAGTTATCCTGACCTGCCTCGCACCAAACGGTAGCGTCGGTCATCTTCTTGATGTCCTCGCTTGTAACCTCCCACCACTTCTTCATAGTGGCGTTGCCGTTTTCGTCCGTGCAAACGCCTGAAGCGTCAAGACAAGCAGCACCGGAGTTGAGAAGGTGGATGATACCGTTGGACTCAGCCGCCTTGCCCTCGAGCTTGTAGCCGGTTACGCGCTCGGTAGCCTCGCCGGACCAGTACGTACGAACGTCGGCAAATATCTGCGCTCTGTGTGTGAGAAGTCGCATCATAAGCATACACATACCGTTGAGTATGTCGTTCTCGGTAGCGAGAGTGTACGGCTCGCGTGCGCCCTCGTAGTCGAACGAGGAGGAGAGGAGCGCCTCGGGATAGTCGCAGTTGGGCCAATGGTCCGTCCACTGTCTCTGTCCCTGGAAGCCGCCCGCGATAGCGTTGTGTCCGACCTTTTCTTCCTCGAATTTGTCGGAAAGGCGGGGATTGCCTGCCATAAGATCCTTGATGATGCAGTACATCTTAACGGTGAATTCCCACTGCTTTTTCTTTTCCTCGGGAGTGAACTTGATTCTCACCTTTTCGCCGAGGAAGTCAACCTCTTCGGGGTTGTCGTCACGGCCCTCCTTGCAGTGCTCCTTGGTCCACGCGAGAGCCTTCTGATAGTCCTCCTCGCAGTAGATACCCTCCTCCATACGGCGAAGGATCTCAACCTCGTCAACGGACTCAACGCGCATTCCGAAGTAATCCTCAAGCATAGCCTGATCCATAATGGAGCCGGCGATACCCATACACTGCGAGCCGATCTGCAGATAAGACTTGCCTCTCATAGTAGCAACGGCAACCGCCGCGCGACCGAAGCGCAGGAGCTTTTCCTTAACGTCCTCGGGCATCTCTGTTACCTGATCTCTGTCCTGAACCTCGTGACCGTAGATGCCGAACGCGGGAAGGCCCTTCTGCGCGTGACCTGCGAGAACTGCCGCGAGGTATACCGCGCCGGGACGCTCGGTACCGTTAAAGCCCCATACGCCCTTGATGGTGTGAGGGTCCATATCCATAGTTTCCGAGCCGTAGCACCAGCAGGGAGTTACGGAAAGCGTTATGGAAACGCCCTCCTTCTTAAACTTGTCAGCACACGCCGCCGCCTCGGGAACGCGACCGATGCAGGTGTCTGCCATAATAACTCTTACGTGCTCGCCGTTCGAGTAGAAAAGGTTTTCCTCGAAAAGCTTCTTTGCGGATTCAGCCATTGCCCAAACTAAGGGCTCGAGGGATTCGCGCATCATCTGCGGTCCGCGTCTGCCGTCAACTATCGGACGGATTCCGATTACGGGATAATCTCCAACGTATCTGTTCTTTGCCATATGTATTTTCCTCCTTGAATGATATTTACAATTCTACATAATAAGTTTAACATAAATAAGGCTAAACCGCTATGTTTTTTTCACCGAAATATATGCACATTTCAGCATTTTTGCGAAATTCGGGCACCGATGGAGCGGGAAAACTTGACTTGGGCGGCGTGTTGTGGTAAAATGTATACGTATTATACCGTGCTTTTTTGGAGGTGAGCGTATGGCGAGCATATACGTTGAGGACGACGCCGCTCTTCGCGCGAGAAAGGGAATAATGTATGATTTTCTCGCCGCAGACGGAAGCGAAAGCCGCGATGCGGCGGCTGTTATCGAGGCAAGGCTTAGGGAGTTTTGCAGGGATATCCCCTCAAGCGACGACTATCTTGATTTTAAGCTTGCCGTTGAGGCTCTTTCAGGCGGAACGAACACGGTAATCCTCGACGACGTCGGGCTTCCGTCGGTTATGGTGCTGATTCCCAAAATGGACTCCGCCAACCTTTCAAACGGGCTGGATTCAAGAACTCACCCCGGATTTATAGTAAACGGGCGCGAATACGACACTGTAGCCGTGGGAAAGTATCTGTCCACACTCAAAAACGGCAGAGCGTACAGCCTTCCGTACAAAACGCCCGCCTCGGGGTACGATTACGATACGAGCGTGTCCTTTTGCACGGCTAAGGGCGGCGGCTGGAATCTGACGCCGTATTCTCTGTGGGGAGCGCTCGCGCTTTGGTGCAAGAAAAACGGCACTATGCCCGAGGGAAACACAAACTTCGGGCAGTGGAACGATAATGAAAGGAGCGCCGCTCCCGCCGCGGATATAAAAGCGTTTGACGGCGTAGAGCGAATTGCCCATACGCTGACGGGCGCAGGTCCGCTTTCGTGGAACCACAACGGCCGCGCGGACGGTATTGCCGACCTGTGCGGAAACGTGTTCGAGTGGTGCTCGGGCTTTCGTTGGTGCAACGGCGAGCTACAGGTGATTCCAAACGCCGATGCGGCAGACGCAGCCTGCGATACGTCGTACGCGTCTGCTCGTTGGCGCGCGATATTACCCGACGGCAGTCTGTGTGCTCCGGGCGACGAAAGGTCGCTCAAGCTTGATTTCGCCGACGGCCATTGGAGGGTTACGACGAAAATAACCTCGCACACAAAACAAAAACGTGGCGGTCCGATACGCGAAATAGATTTTACCGACGAAATACCGCAGATGCCGCAGATACTTATAGAGCTTGGCGTATGCCCTGAACGCGTTCTGACGGGCGCGCAGTACGGAAACGACATCTTTTGGGGACCGAACGAGTCGGTGGAGCAGTTCCCGTGCAGGGGCGCAAATTGGTACGAGTATATTTACGGCTGCGGAGGCGTTTTCAGAACGAGCTGCTCCTACGGACGGGACATAAAGGGCGACACCATAGGCTTTCGCCTTGCGTACTATAAATAACGATTTGATTCAGAGGATAAGATTATGAATTTCTACCGTCGCAGACCGCTTGCACTTATAATTACGATATGTGTTTTAGCGGCTGCGGCGGTATACTTTTTGCCGGGATATCTGAAGGTAGCGTTCATAGCCCTGAGCGCACTCGCCGCACCGACTGCCGTTTGGCTTCTGAAGCGGCGCGGCGTTACGAGCGTGTGCAACACGTCTGCCGCCGCGTTCGTAATTATCAGCGCGGCACTTGTGATGGTGCTGACGCTTATATCCTTCGCATATTTTAACGTTCACGTCGCAAGGTACGGCGAGCTGTCGCGCGCAAATATCAAAGCAACGGTTACGTCGGTCGAGAGCCGTACGGCGTACGGTGCTGTTTACGAGGTGCGAATGAGCCTGCGCGACGGACGAGCAGAGCGTGCAAAGGGGCTTATCGGCACGGACGGCGCAACGCAGTTTAATATCGGCGACGTTATCGAGGCGGACGTCGTATTCTGCGCGCTTGAGGAGTTTTATTCTTACCGCGAGGCGTCGCGCTTCGAGTTCGTTGCAAACGGCGTTGCCTTTACCGGAAATACGGTTGGCGACGTAAGACTATACGGCGAGGATAGCGGGATCATCACGCTTTTAGCGCGGCTTCGTGAACGCTTCGAGGCAAGGCTCTCGCTATACCTTGATAAGGACAGCGCTCCGCTTGCAACCGCTCTTTTCCTTGGCGAGCGTGACGGCCTTGGTAAAATTGAGCGTGATTTCACTTACGTAGGAGCGATGCATCTTTTGGCGCTCAGCGGACTTCATCTGAACGTTATTGCGGGCGGCTTCGAGCGTCTGCTTATGCGCCTCGGCGTTGGCGTCAAGGCAAGGTATTCTCTGACGATTTTGCTCGCCCTCTTTTACGTTGCCCTTACGGGCTTTATTGCTTCTGCGGTGCGCGCCGCGATTATGCTGACGCTTACGTACGTTGCTTCGTTCCTCAACACGGACAGCGATAGGATCACCTCGCTTTTCGTAGCTGTTGGATTGATCGTGCTCTTTGATCCTACGGCAATATTCGACGTAAGCCTTCAGCTATCCTTCGCCGCAACTCTTGGACTTTTGCTCGTGGCAGAGCCCGCCGAACGGCTTTCGGAGAGGCTTGCTCCAAGCACGAAATCGCGCCCGATGCTTCGAGCGGTGATACGGATATCGTGCAGCGCGGCGGCTTCGCTTGGCGCGATAATGTTCGTCCTGCCGCTCCAATGGTTTTATTTTGGCGAGGCATCGCTTACGTCGGTAATTGCGACGCTGGTTATGACGCCGATATGCGAGGCTTTACTCATTCTGATACCGATGCTTCTCGTGTGCTCGCTGCTCGGTTGGCATTTCGCGTGCGCAGTTATCGGCGGCGTGATACGCGCCGTATCTGCGCTGTGCGTCGATACAGCCGCCGCGCTGTCCGAGCACTCTGCTCTCGTTTCGCTCGGATACCCGTTCGTCTTGCCGATAATGTTGATCTGCGTTGCGGTGATAATTTATATGACCGTACGCGGATGCCGAAATTGGCTGTATGCGTTGATACCGTTTGCTGTATCCGTCGCGGTATTTATCGGCGGAGTATACGTTTACGACGCCGTGTACGACGAGCGCGTGAGCGTGGATATGATAAGCCGTGCGTCGAGCGAGGCGATAACGCTGACGTCAAAGCGCTCTGCGGCGGTAATTTTTATTGGCGACGGCTCGTCGCAGACGGTGTATCCGACGGTTGATTTCTTATCCGAGCGTAATCTGACGGAAATAGAAACGCTCGTTTTGACAAGCGCTTCAAGACGGCACGTAAATTCTATGCGAAGGCTTCTTAACCTTCGCAAGGTTAACTCGATATTTATCCCGACGCCCAAAGACGAGCAAGAGGCATACTTGTGTGCGGATATAGCCGACCTTGCTAACGAATACGGCTCGCGGATCGTTTTTTACGACAGCTCCGATACAGCCGAGCTTTTGCACGGTGACATTAGCGTGAATATTGCAAAGCCTGCGTATCTTTCGCGCTCGGGAAGCGCACTGACGGCGATAACGCTTGAGGCTGGCGATACCGTGGCGGCGTACGTCGGCGCGTGTGCTTGGGAGGACGCGGAAACGTGGGAATTCGCAAACGGCGCGAAATATATGATATTCGGCGCGTGTGGACCTGTGATAAAAGGCGCGCCCGAGGGAGCCGTGAAGGAAAGCACGGCGGTCGTCTGTTTGTGCGATAGCTCGCTTGCCGCGGTTCTCGCTCCGTGGCTTGAAGGATTCGAGGGTGCTATAATCGCAGGCAGTGAGCTTTCGTTTGACGTAAAACCTTAAAGGGCAAATATTCTTTTAAAAATTTACAGTATATTTGTTGAAATTATGGCATAATAGGTGTAAAATAGTATTTACAATACTATGTATCTTTGAATACGGTGAAAGGACGGCATATAATGGCTCTTTTAAAGAAACGCATCGCAGAGGGCGTAAGTCTTAATTATCTTGAAACGGATAAATTCAAGACGGGCTTTCTGTCGGTGAATTTTATCGCGCCGCTTGATAAGGCGAGTGCGGCGAAGAATGCACTTATCCCGAACATTCTCCTTCGCGGTTCGAAAAAGTATCCGAATATGGCACAGATAAGCAAAAAGCTTGACTATCTCTACGCATCGGGTATGTCCTCGCGCAACCAAAAGCGCGGAGAGATGCAGGTGTTCGGTATCTGCGCTTCGATGATAGACAGCTCGTATGCAATAGACGGCGAGGATATTTTGTCCGAGCTTATAGGCGTGCTCGGCGACATCCTCTTTAACCCCGTAACGGACGGTGAGGCGTTTGACGCGGCGTACACCGAGAGCGAAAAGAACAATCTCGTTGACGCTATCAACGCCAAGATAAACAACAAGGCGTATTACGCACGCCAGCGCTGTATTGCCGAGATGTGCAAAAACGAGCGCTTCGGTCTTGACGAAAACGGCACGGTCGATGACGTTATGGCGTGTACGGCAAAGAGCGTGTACGAGCAGTACAAGCTCGCCCTTCGTGAGTATCCCGTGGAGATATTCTTCGTCGGAAGGTGCGACGTTGACGCGCTTTGTGCACAGCTTGGCGAGACGTTCGCGAGTGTGGAGCGCGCGCCGATCGACGTTCCCGAGACCGAGGTGATCAGAGCGTGCGAAAAGCCGCAGAGCGTTACCGAGGATATGCCCGTAAATCAGGGCAAGCTTTCTATCGGTTGGCGTACGGGAATCGCGCTTGGCGACGCTGAATATCCCGCGCTTATGATGTTTAATGAAATATTTGGCGGCGGAATTACCTCGAAGCTCTTTATGAACGTTCGCGAGAGGATGAGCCTTTGCTATTATTGCTCGAGTGCTCCCGAGGCGCAGAAGGGGCTGCTTATCGTTTCGAGCGGCATCGAGGTGGACAAGCGCGAGGTAGCCGAGAAGGCTATATTCGAGCAGCTCGAAGCCGTTAAGGCGGGCGATTTTAGCGATGACGAGCTTGCAAGCGCAAGGCTTGGTATTATAAACAACTACCGCTCGCTTTCCGACAGTGCGAGAGGGCTTGAGTCGTGGTACCTCGGACGTATTCTTTCAAATGACGATAATACGCCGGACGCCGTTATCGCGGATATTGAAAGCGTTACGCGAGAAGAAATAATCGCAGCGGCAAATAAGACGACGCTCGATACGGTCTACTTCCTTAACGGAACGCTGAAGGGAGGACGAGCTGATGAATAATATTACCACCAAAAGAAGCGAATTCTTAAAAGAAGAATATTACAGCTACAGGCACGAAAGCGGACTTGACGTTTACGTTTTCCCGAAGAAGCTTTCCACGTCGTTCGCGCTGTTCGCAACGCGCTACGGCTCGATAGACTCCACCTTCAAGCTTGCGGGCGACGAGAATTTCGTAACCGTCCCCGACGGCATCGCGCACTATCTCGAGCATAAGCTTTTCGAGGATCCAAACGGCGAGGATACCTTCGCGCGCTTTGCAAGATACGGCGCGGACGCAAACGCGTACACGGGCAACACGATGACCGCGTACCTTTTCTCCTGTACGTCGAATTTCAGCGAAAATCTCGAGATACTCCTTGATTTTGTCTCAACGCCGTATTTTACAGTGGAAAACGTGGAAAAAGAGCAGGGAATCATCGCGCAGGAGATACGTATGTACGACGACCACCCCTTCCGCAGGCTTTATCAGATGCTGCTTGAGGCGATGTATGAAAAGCACAACGTACGCATCAACGTAGCCGGAACGGTCGAGTCGATATCGCACATCACGGCGGATATTCTCTACGAGTGCTACCGCGTGTTCTATAATCTTTCCAATATGATGCTCATCGTCTGCGGCGACGTTACCGTGGACGAGGTAAACGCAGTCTGCGATAAGGTGCTAAAGGTGCAGGCTCCCGTCGAAATAGTACGCGAGTACCCCGACGAGCGCGCCGAGGTTTATATGCCTCGCTTGGAGCATTCTATGCAGGTATCAAAGCCGCTGTTTGCGATCGGCGTCAAGGACGTGGACGTTCCCGAGGACGCATACGAGCGTATGAGAAAGAGCGCGGCGGCGGATATAGTGAACGACGTTCTGTTCGGCAAGTCGGGCGAGTTTTACAACAAGCTCTACGAGGACGGACTTATTTCGGGAGCTCTCGACGTGGGCTACAACATCTGCAAGAGCTATGCGTTTAACTCGATGTTTGGCGAGTCGTCGAATCCCGACGAGGTGTTCGCGCGCTTCAAGTCGTGCGTTGACAACGCCAAGGCAAACGGCTTGCCGCGTGAGGATTTTGAGCGCTCAAAGCGCGCACTCTACGCGCATATGGTAAGATGGTTCGACAGCACGGACGATATCGCCAACAATTTCTTGCAGTTCAAGCTTGACGACGGCGACCTGCTCGACTACGTTGACGTTATCTCGAAGGTGACCTACGAGGACGCCTCGGCGCTGCTTAACGCATCGTATAAGGATGAGTTTTACGCGCTCAGTATAGTAAAACCGCTTGAGGAGGAATAACGAAATGAGTGCATTGCTTACTAATATTATTTCTTTCCCCGGCTTTGGAATAGAGGGGCTTGAGCTCAATCCGGTCGCCTTCCGTATACCGCTTTTCTGGACGGACGGGCAAACGCATCCCATTATGTGGTACGGCATCATCATTACGCTTGCTATGATAGTCGGCTTTACGGTCGCTTACCGCAAATCGAAATTCGAGGGAATAAACAGCGATCACGTTTTTGATCTTGCTATATACCTTATAATTGCCGCAATAGTCGGTGCAAGGCTGTACTACGTCATTATGAAGCCCGAAACCTTCAAATCGTTCTATGACGTTATTGCTATCTGGAACGGCGGACTTGCGATATACGGCGGCGTTATCGCCGGTGCGGCAACGATATTTATATTTACGAAGGTTAAAAGGATAAAAACGGCAAAGCTTCTTGACATCGCCGCGCCCGGACTTATCATCGGTCAGGCGATAGGCAGATGGGGCAATTTCTTTAACGCCGAGGCGTACGGCGACGTTACGACGCTTCCGTGGCGTATGTGCTCGCCGCAGATAGCGAGCGAGATGCTCGGCAAGGGACAGATAACCGCAGATCAGCAGCTTGAAATGCTCGCGGGTACGCTCGGCGTGCACCCGACGTTCCTCTACGAGTCGCTTTGGAATATCGTCGGCTTTATCCTTATTATGTCCTTCTATAAAAGGAAGAAATACGACGGCGCGCCTACGCTGTGGTATCTCGTTTGGTACGGATTCGGACGCTTCTTTATCGAGGGGCTTCGTACCGACAGCCTGTACCTTCTTGAGGGCGTGCTCGGACAGACCGTTCGCGTGTCACAGGCTGTTGCGGCGCTGTGCGTGGTCGGAGGAGTCGTTCTTATGATAATTTGCGGTATTCGCGCAAAGCGTGCAAAGCAGGACGCACTCGAGTACGCGCCCGTTTATTCGGATAACACCGAAGAAACGGATACACCTGCATACGAGGCAAGTGAATCCGAGGCAAAAGTCGAGGACACCGAAACAAGCGAAGAATAAACAGTAGCATCCTTTTAGACGCAAACTCCAAAGATGTGGCAATGCGAATGGTTGGCGTGAAACAGTCGCCGGGGTGCCGACACGGATGTCGGCGAGGTCCCTGGCTGGCTATGCTGCGAATTACGGATTATCCAAACACTCTATTAGCGAATGCGTTGTTTAAAAGTTTTTGCTGTCGTTGAAAACAACGCTTTTATTCAAAAAGCGACCGCGTCCCCTATAAAAAACAAGGAGAATAACTATGGCAAACATAATTGACGGAAAGAAAATAGCGGCCGAGGTGCGTGCCGAAATAGCCGAGGAGTGCGCCGCACTCAAGGCGAAGGGCGTAACGCCCGGTCTTGCGGTGATCATTGTCGGAGAGGATCCGGCATCGAAGGTTTATGTAAAGAATAAGAAGAAGGGCTGCGAGGAGGTCGGCTTCCACTCGGAGGTGTACGAGCTTCCCGAGGCGACGAGCGAGGAGGAGCTGCTCGCACTCGTCCACAGACTCAACGCGGACGACAATATCCACGGCATACTCGTACAGCTTCCGCTCCCGAAGCATCTTAACGACGAGATAATCATACAGAATATCGATCCCAAAAAGGACGTCGATGCGTTCCACGAGATAAATGTCGGCAAGATAATGATAGGCGATTACGATTTTCTGCCCTGCACACCCGCGGGCGTAATGGTGCTTCTCAAAAAGAGTGGCATCGACCCTGCGGGCAAGGAGTGCGTCGTGGTCGGACGCTCGAACATAGTCGGCAAGCCGCAGGCGATGCTGCTCCTTCACGCGAACGGCACCGTTACCGTGTGCCACTCGCGCACCAAGGACCTCGCCGAGGTTACACGCCGCGCGGATATACTCGTCGTTGCTATCGGCAAGGCTGATTTTATTACGGGCGATATGGTCAAGGAGGGCGCGGTCGTTATCGACGTCGGTATGAACCGCCGCGAGGACGGCAAGCTTACGGGCGACATTGATTTCGCCACCGTTGAGCCGAAGGCGTCGTATATCACACCCGTTCCGGGCGGTGTCGGACCTATGACTATCACGATGCTTCTTCAGAATACGCTTACGGCGGCAAGGAAGTCTGCTAAATAATTCACAAACACCAAAAAAATTCTCACTTTTTTTCATCTATCGTGCAAAAAACACATTGACAATAAGGGCGTTCTGTGTTACAATAAGGGTGTAAAATGTTAAAATTAACTCAAAAATGTGAATTTAGGGGGCAAGTTAACATTTTTTCGCTTTACGAAAGGAGAAAAAAGTATGAAATCCTCTCGCAGAACCGTTATACGCGAGCTTCTTGCGGAAAAGCCATTCATCTCGCTTCGCGAGCTTGAGGAGCGCTTTCCCGAGGTGTCGAGTATGACTCTTCGCCGCGATATCGAATTTTTCGAAAAGCAGGGCGATGCAATAAAGGTGCGCGGCGGTGCGCGCTCAATGAAATTCATCACGACGTCTATGGAGGGCTCCTTCCAGCAGAGAATGCGTGAGAATATGACCGTAAAGGAAAAGATAGCAAGATGCGCAATCGACCTTATCGAAACCGGACGCTCGCTGTTCCTCGATTCGGGAACGACCGTGCTGACGCTCGCGGCGCTTCTTCCGGATGAGCGCCACACGGTTATTACAACGGGACCGAATATCGCGCTTGAGCTTATAAAAAAGAACCGACCGATAGTAAATCTAGTCGGCGGTATGGTCAATCGCGGAAATCTTTCGATACTCGGTAATCAGGCGCTTCGCTTCCTCGACGATATCAATATAGATATCGCGTTCATCGTTCCCTCGGGACTTTCCTTAAAGGACGGCTTCACGAGCGGAAACTATTCCGAGTGCGAGTTAAAGAGCCTTGTCGTAAAAAAGGCGCGCCGAGTCGTGGTTTTGCTTGACACGGCAAAGCTTGACCGAAGCTTACCGTTCACGTTCTGTAATCTCGATAAGGTACATACCATCGTTACGGATAATTACTTGCCCGACGATCTTACCGCAGCGGCTGAAGCGGCCGGCGTTGAGATCATCGTTGCGAAGTAATATTAAACAATATCGTAAATTTTATTCAGAAAGGAAAAAATACATATGGCAACCGCAGTAATTATGCCTCGTCAGGGACAAAGCGTTGAAAGCTGTATCATCACCGAGTGGGCCAAGAAAAAGGGCGACACGGTAGCAGTTGACGACGTGCTTTTCTCCTACGAGACGGACAAGTCGAGCTTCGAAGAGAAGTCCACAGTAGCAGGCACCATCCTTGAGGTGTTTGCAGGTGACGGAGATGAAGTACCCTGTCTTGAGGTCGTTTGTATAATCGGCGACGCAGGAGAGGATATCTCGGCTCTTATTCCCAAGAAGGAGGATGCTCCCGCAGCAGCGCCTGCGGCAGAGGCAGCTCCCGCACCCGCAGCAGAGGCGGCACCCGCAGCTGCTCCGGCGGCAGCATCCGTAGCTGCTCCCGCTGCAACCGAGGCTACCGGCGATATTCTCCGCATCTCGCCCAGAGCAAAGCTTCTCGCTCTTAAGGCAGGCGCAGACCTCTCCAAGGTCGTTGCAACCGGCCCTATGGGCAGAATCATTGAGCGCGACGTAAACGCTCTTCTCGATGCAGGCAAGACCACTACCACCGAGGCTGTTGAGAAGTTCCTCGCAGGCGAGCGTGTAGTAGTTGAAGAAACCGCAGAGGAAGCAGTTGCAGCTCCCGTTAAGACCACCGGCGGCTACACCGACGTTAAGATCACCAACATCAGAAAGGTTATCGCAAAGTCGATGCATGCATCGCTCTCCAACATGGCACAGCTTACCCTCAATGCATCCTTCGATGCAACCGAGGTTATGGCGTTCAGAAAGAACCTCAAGGCAAACGGTGAGGCTCTCGGTATGGGCAACATCACCCTTAACGATATCGTTCTTTACGCTGTTGCAAAGACTCTTATGGCTCACAAGGACCTCAACGCTCACTGGCTTGACGACGTTATGCGTATCTTCGATAACGTAAACCTCGGCATCGCAGTTGACACCGAGCGCGGACTTATGGTTCCCACCCTTATGGCGGCTGAAACCTTGTCCCTTGCAGAGCTTTCCGCAAACGCAAAGACTCTTATCAAGGAAACCCAGGGCGGCTCGATCTCTCCCGACAAATTGTCCGGCGGTACGTTCACCGTTACCAACCTCGGCTCGCTCGGCGTTGAGAGCTTCACTCCCGTTATCAATCCGCCTCAGGTTGCTATCCTCGGCGTCTGCGCTATCACTCAGCGCGTAAAGGCTGACGGTACTACGTATCCTGCAATGGGTCTGTCGCCTACCTTCGACCACCGTGCACTCGACGGTGCTCCTGCGGCTCGTTTCCTCAAGGATCTTTGTGCAAATCTCGAGCATTTCTCGCTCCTGCTTGCTAAATAATCGGAGGTACTGCTACAATGTATGAGCTTATAATTCTCGGCGGCGGCCCTGCAGGCTACAATGCGGCAGAGCGTGCAGCTCAAGGCGGACTTTCCACCCTCGTTATTGAAGAACGCGCGCTTGGCGGCGTTTGCCTCAACGAGGGCTGTATCCCCACCAAAACTCTTCTTTACTCCGCAAAGATCTTCGACTATGCAAAGCACAGCGAGGACTACGGCGTAAAGCTCCCTAATGCTTCTATTGACCACGCGGCTGTTGTAGCTCGCAAGGATAAGGTCGTAAAGACACTTGTCGGCGGCATTGGCGCGAAGATGAAGCACGCAGGCGTTACCGTCGTAAACGGCCACGCAGAGATCAAGGGCAGAAACGGTGAAGCATTCACCGTTGCAGTAGGCACTGAAACCTACGAGGCTCGCAGACTCCTTATCTGCACGGGCTCTTCCGCGGCTGTTCCTCCGATTCCCGGACTCCGCGAGGGCGTAACGAGCGGCTTCGTTAAGACCAACCGCGAAATTCTCGATATGACTACCGTTCCGAAGGAGCTCGTAGTTATCGGCGGCGGCGTTATCGGTATGGAAATGGCTTCCTACTTCAACTCCATCGGCTCGAAGGTAACCGTTATCGAAATGATGGACCACATCGGCGGTCCTACCGACAGCGAGATCGCTGCTATCCTTCTTAAGAACTACAAGAAGAAGGGCGTTGAGTTTATGCTCGGCGCAAAGGTTACGGGCGTTGGTACAAAGTCTGTTACCTGCGAATACGAGGGCAAAACCGTTGAGGTTAGTGCTGATTGCGTACTCTGCGCAGTTGGTCGCCGCGCTAATACCGCAGGCATCGGTCTTGAAAATATCGGCGTGCTCACAGAGCGCGGCGCTATCGTAACAAACGAGTGCGGACGCACCAACATCGGCGGCGTTTGGGCGGCAGGTGACGTAAACGGCAAGTCTATGCTTGCACACACCGCATACCGCGAGGGCGAGGCGGCTGTCAACGATATGCTCGGCAAGAAGGACGCCGTAAACTACGACGCTATCCCTGCCGTTATCTACACCAACCCCGAGGTTGCATCCGTTGGTGAAACCTCCGAAACTATCAAGGCGAAGGGTATCGACGCGAAGGTTGAGTCCTTCACTCTCCGTTACAGCGGACGTTACGTTGCTGAGAACGAAGGCGGCGACGGTATCGTTAAGATCATCATCGACAAGGCTCACCGCCGTGTACTTGGTGTACATATGATCGGCACTTACGCGTCCGAGATCATCTACGGCGCGGCAATGATGGTTGAAAAGCAGATGCGCGTTGAGGACGTACGCAACTTCGTATTCCCTCATCCCACAGTCTGCGAGGTTATCCGCGAGGGTATGTTCGGTATATAATCCGATAAAACGACACCAATCGCATCTTTATCTGACGCAACGCTAAAGATGTGGCAATCTGACAATTACCGCAAAACAGTTGCCGGGGTGCCGACACGGGTGTCGGCGAGGTCCCCGGCTGGCTGTGCCGTGGATTACGGTTTAGCCAAGCACTCTGTTAGCGAATGCGTTGAGTAAAGTTTTTGCGGAGCTTTTTTCAAAAAGCGACCGTATCCCCTACAAAAATAAAAAACTAAACATAAAGGAGAAAATATCATGCCAAAGAGTCAATACGTAGATCCCGGCAAGGCGTTTGAGCCCGGTTTTATCCATTTTGAGGATATTCCCGTATGTCAGTACAACAAGACGCTTGCACAGGAAAAGAAGATTTACACCAAGGAAGATTTCATGCGCATTTACCGCGACATGGCTATCATCCGTGAGTTCGAGACCATGCTTAACGAGGTAAAGGTTAAGAGTGAGTACAACGGTGTTGCTTATAACAACCCCGGTCCTGCTCACCTTTCCATCGGTCAGGAAGCATCCGCAGTCGGTGAAGCTTACTGCCTCGACATCAACGACTTCTCGTTCGGCTCTCACAGAAGCCACGGTGAAATTCTCGCAAAGGGTCTTTCCTCCATTCACAAGCTTGATGATACCGAGCTTTACGACATTATGAAGGAATTCCTCGACGGTACTGTTCTTAACGTAGTTGAGAAGCATATGAACGCAGGCGGCAACGTAAAGGAGCTTGCTATCAACTTCCTTCTCTACGGCGCACTCGCAGAGGTATTTGCGCGTACCACCGGCTTCAACAAGGGCCTTGGCGGTTCGATGCACGCATTCTTCATTCCGTTCGGTCTGATGCCTAACAACGCTATCGTTGGTGCATCCGCTCCTATCGCTCTCGGTGCGGCTCTCTACAAGAGATCCAACCACAAGCCCGGTATCGTTATCTCCAACTGCGGCGACGGTGCTACCGGTCGCGGACCTGTTCTCGAGGCTCTCAACTTCGCTTCGATGGATCAGATCACCAAGCTTTGGGGTATGGACGGCAAGTACTCTGCTGACGGTATGCCGATCCTCTTCAACGTATTCAACAACCACTACGGTATGGGCGGTCAGACCCGCGGCGAGACCATGGGCTACGATATGGTTGCTCGTCTTGGCGCAGGCTTCAATCCCCAGCAGATGCACGCAGAGCGCGTAAACGGTTACGATCCGCTCGCAGTTATCGACGCTGTTACCAGAAAGAAGCAGCTCCTTCTCGAGGGCAAGGGTCCCGCACTTCTCGACGTTGTTACTTACCGTGTATCCGGTCACTCCCCGTCCGACTCCTCCACCTACAGAACCGTTGAGGAGATCGAGGCTTGGAAGGAAGCAGATCCGATCGTCGCATTTAAGAACAAGCTCATCAAGGGCAAGATCGCAACCGAGAACGAGTTTGCAGTTATGCACGAGCAGATTACCAACCGTATGACCGAGATCATGAAGCTCGCTATCAACGACGAGATCTCGCCTCGTATGGACCTCCAGAAGAACCCCGACGCTATCTCCTCCATTATGTTCTCCAACCAGAACGTACCCAGCATGGAGCCCGACCGCGAGCCCGACGTGCTTATGCCCAAGGAAGAGTGCCCGCGCGTTAAGGAGATTGCAGGTAAGATCCGTACCGCTACTGATAAGGACGGCAAGCCCGTTTCCAAGATGAAGATGTACAACCTTACCGACGGTCTGTTTGAGCCGATCATCGACAAGTTCTACGAGGATCCCACCCTTATCGCATACGGTGAAGATAACCGTGACTGGGGCGGAGCATTCGGTGTTTACAAGAAGATGACCGAGGCTATTCCTTACCACAGATTCTTCAACTCTCCTATTTCCGAGTCCGCTATCGTTGGCTCTGCAGTAGGTTACGCAATGTGCGGCGGCCGCGCTATCGTTGAGCTTATGTACGCTGACTTTATCGGCTGTGCAGGCGATGAGATCTTCAACCAGATGGCTAAGTGGCAGTCCATGTCCGCAGGTATCCTCAAGATGCCTATCGTGCTTCGCGTTTCCGTTGGTTCCAAGTACGGCGCACAGCACTCTCAGGACTGGACCGCTATCACCGCTCACATCCCCGGCCTCAAGGTAATCTTCCCGAACACTCCTGCGGACGCAAAGGGTCTTATGACCGCTGCTCTTAACGGCACTGACCCTGTTGTATGCTTCGAGTCGCAGAGAATTTACGGTATCGGCGAGCAGTTTATGAAGGACGGAGTTCCGGAAGGCAAGTACGAGATCACTCTTGGCGATCCCGACATCAAGCGCGAGGGTAAGGACGTTACCATCGTGACTATCGGTGCTACTCTCTACCGTGCACTTGACGCAGCAAAGACCCTTCAGGAGAAGTACAACATCTCTGCAGAGGTTATCGACGCACGCACCATCGTTCCCTTCGATTACACCAAGGTTATCGAGTCCGTTAAGAAGACCGGTAAGATCGTTATCGTCGGCGACGCTTGCGAGCGTAACTCCGTAATGAAGGATATGGCTGCTAACGTGGCAGAGTTCGCGTTCGACTACCTCGACGCTCCTCCCGTTGCACTCGGCTCTCGCAACTGGATCACTCCTTGCTATGAGCTCGACGCAGAGTTCTTCCCGCAGGCTGACGGCATTATCGACATCATTCACGAAAAGCTCATGCCCATTCCGGGTTACGTTGCAAAGACCAACTGCAGCGACGTTGAGCGCATGAACAGAAGCAAGCTCGGTCTGTAATTTACAAACCAATATCAGTAGGGGCGATCTCGGTCGCCCCTATACTATTCGGAGCATACTTATGAAACTATATCTTAACACCCATACCGATCCGCACTTTAATCTTGCCGCCGAGGAGCATTTTGTCCTCGGTGCGAAGGACGATATAATTATGCTGTGGCGTAACGAGCCTGCGGTTATCATCGGCAAAAATCAGAACGCATATGCGGAGATAAATCTCGATTTTACCGAGAAAAACGGC
>JAZNBZ010000249.1:0-3278 GCA_045587285.1 Candidatus Flemingiibacterium sp.
AGGACAAGCCGAGCGGTAGCCGTTCGTAGGCGGGCGACCAATGGTCGCCCCTACAGTAAGGCGGTAGCGTTCCGCGCGCGAAGCGCGGGGACAAAGCGAGCGGTATGCGCTTGTTGGCGGGACGTCGTGGGCGCCGTCCCCTACCGAGGTAGCGAAGTCGTTGGTCACCCCGAGCGCGCAAAGCACGTGAGGATAAAGTGCACCGCACATTTTACGCACCTGCGGTGCATAAAATGTACCAAAAAACGAGGTACGTATTATGCCGACAAACATCCGTAGATTTTTCACGCGCGACCGAGTGTGCGTGCTCACGCTCACCGTGTCCGCGCCCGACGGCTTAGCCGAAGGCGAAGCCGCCTTTTACACGCCGCTCGTAAGCGAGTTCACTCGCGCCGTCGAGGAGCGGCTCTTCCCTCTCGCCGCGGACGCTTACCGCGAGTGCACGGACCGCCGTAAGCGCCGGCGGTATACGCCGTGGCAGGCTGACTTTTGCCTCACGCGTAAAGGCGACACGCTCGTGCTCTGCATCTCCTCACGCGATGCCGTGCACGTAAAAGAAGCACATACGTGGCGCGGAGACGCTATCGTACGCCGAAAAAACTTACTTAATATGAATTTTCATTACAAAAATTGTAAAATGTAAAAGAAGAAACATTATTTTAACACGGCTGTAACATTTGCGTGCTAAAATTACTTGTATTTAAATTTTCAAGGAGAAAAAAGCAAGATGCTTCAGCTTTGCAACATCACGAAGGACTACCCTTGCGGCGACGTAACCGTTGCCGCTCTGCGCGGCGTTACCCTCGACTTTCGAAAGAACGAGTTCGTTTCGATACTCGGTCAGTCGGGCTGCGGTAAGACTACGCTGCTCAATATCATCGGCGGTCTTGATAAGTATACCACGGGCGATCTCATAATCGGCGGCAAATCGACGAAGGACTTTAACGACGCGGATTGGGACGCTTACAGAAACCACAAAATAGGCTTCGTTTTCCAAAGCTACAACCTGATACCGCATCAGACCGTGCTCGCGAACGTCGAGCTTGCGCTGACGCTTTCCGGCGTATCGCGCGAGGAGCGCCGCCGCAGAGCCGTTGAGGCGCTTGAAAGCGTCGGACTCGGCGACCAGCTTCACAAGAAGCCAAGTCAGATGTCGGGCGGACAGATGCAGCGCGTGGCAATAGCGCGTGCGCTCGTAAACGATCCCGATATTCTCCTCGCCGACGAGCCGACGGGTGCGCTCGACTCCGAAACGAGCGCGCAGGTTATGGAGATACTCAAGGAGATATCCAAGGATAAGCTCATCATAATGGTAACGCACAATCCCGAGATCGCTGAGAAATATTCCACGCGAATCATCCGCCTTCTCGACGGCAAGGTCATTTCCGACTCCGATCCGTACACAGACGTTGAGCTGTCGTCGGTTCCCAAAAAGACTAAGCGCGACCGCACGAAGTCGATGTCGTTCTTCACCGCTCTCTCGCTTTCGCTCAACAACCTTATGACTAAAAAGGGCCGCACGATACTGACCGCCTTCGCAGGCTCTATCGGTATCATCGGTATAGCGCTGATACTCTCCATCTCAAACGGTATCACGCTGTATATAAACGACGTCGAGGAGAACACCCTCTCGAGCTACCCTATAATGATCGAGTCGCAGACCGTCGATATGTCCTCGATGATGGAGAATTTTATGGGACAGAACGCGGCGGCGGGCTCGCACGAGCTTGACCGCGTATACTCAAGCGACGTTATGGGCGATATGCTCTCCGCGATGCTCAGCGAGGTCACCGACAACGACCTTAAATCCTTCAAGGCATATCTCGACGACGAGAAAAACGGCTTTGCCGAGCTTACGAGCGATATAAAGTACGGCTATTCCACACCGCTTAACGTATACACGCTCGCTGACTTCGGCGAGGGCGAAAAGCTCGTGCAGGTCGAGCCGAGCACGGTATTCGACGCGGCAGGAATGTCGCAGATGACCGAAATGGCGGAAATGGCAAACGCTATGGGCGGCTCGATAGGCGGCTCTATGATGGGCGGCATCGAGGTCTGGGACGAGCTTATCGACAACGAGGAGCTTTTAAGTAGCCAATACGACGTTATCGCAGGCAGAATGCCTGAGGCTTGGAACGAGGTAGTTGTGCTCGTAGACAGAAACAACGAAATATCCGACCTTGCACTTTTTTCGCTCGGTCTTAAGGATCAGAAAAAGCTTAACGGTATGATGACCGACGTTATGAGCGGTCACTTTAATCAGGACGAGGCAACGAGCTACAGCTACGACGAAATTTTAGCGCTCGAATATTATCTTATACCGAACTCTGCAAAGTATGAAAAGGACGGCGGCGCGTGGGTTGACCGCTCCGAGGACGAGGAGTATCTGAAGTCGCTCTTTGACGACGGGCACAAGATAACCGTCGTCGGTATAATCCGCCCGAACGAGGACGCAACCGCGACGAGCGTATCGGGCAACGTTGGCTACCTGCCCTCGTTAATGGTGCACCTCATTGAGGAAAATAACGCATCCGAAATCGTAAAGGCACAGCTTGAAAACGATACGGTTGACGTGTTCACGGGAATTGAGTTTGCAACTGAGGAAAACGCACCTCCCACTGTGGCAGATATCGATGCATATGTGGCTTCCCTTCCGGCAGATGAGCAGACAACTGTATCCGGTTTCATTGCAGGAATGAAGGCGTCGGGTATGTCGGACGAGGAAATCGCCGAAAGACTCGTTGCGATGTTCACTCCTCCCACGACCGAGGCAACGTACGACGGCAACCTCACTCTGCTCGGCGTATCAAGCCTTGACGAGCCGTCCTCGATAATGATATACCCCAAGGACTTCGACTCCAAGGAAATAATCTCCGACAAGATAAGCGAGTACAACAGCGGCAAGGAAGAAAACGAGCAGATAAACTACACCGACTACATCGGCATTATGCTCTCCTCCGTAACGACGATTATCAACGCAATAAGCTACGTGCTCATCGCGTTCGTTGCCATCTCGCTTGTGGTGTCGTCGATAATGATAGGTATCATTACCTACATCTCGGTGCTCGAGCGAACCAAGGAGATCGGCATACTCCGCGCGGTTGGTGCTTCGAAGCGTGACGTGGCGCGCGTGTTCAACGCGGAAACGCTCATCGTCGGCTTCACGGCAGGTATGCTCGGCATCGGCGTCACCCTGCTTTTGTCGATACCCGTCAACATTATAATTGAGTATTACACCGACATCGCAAACGTCGCAAGGCTGCCGTTTGTGGGAGCGG
>JAZNBZ010000250.1:0-4241 GCA_045587285.1 Candidatus Flemingiibacterium sp.
ATGTGGGGCCCGGCTACCGAGAGCGCGGGACACGAAAATCGGAGCGTAGTGTGCCAATCGGGAGCACTGAATTTCGACTTTACATTCGCTGACAAGATGTGAGCGAAGCGTTGAGTAAAGTTTTTTGCTGTCGTTGAAAACGACGCTTTTCATTTCAAAAAAGCCGCGTTTCTCCTCGTTACCCTTTGCCGTTTCTCACGCCTTGTCGCTGCCGTCGGCGATACCGCCGACTATACGGCTGTCCTTGTCAAAATCAAGTATAGTCGAGAGGATGTAGTTTGATACGTACATCCCTTTGGGAGTAAAGAAATATCTGTCGCCGTCGTAGACCATAAAGCCGTTGTCGATGTAGAGCTGTAAGCGTCTGCCGTAGAGCGCGTCGAAGTTCATACCGAAGCGCGCCGCGAACGCCGTCGAGGAAACGCCCTCGCAAAGGCGCAGGCGAAGCATAATGTACTCGCCCACGCGCTCGTTTGGCGAGAGCGAATACATCTCGTCAACGGGCTGTGCCTTTTTGAGGTGCTGCTCCTCCATAAAGATACCGTCACCCGTCAGCATACCGCCCTTTGTCATATCCGCCTCCATTGAATCAACGTAAAGCATCATATCGCGCTTCATCGAGAAGCGCATATTGTTAAAGTACGAGTGTGCCGCACAGCCGAGTCCGAGATACTCCTCGGCGTTCCAATATTTTAGGTTGTGCCGACACTCACGCCCCGGCTTTGCGAAATTCGATATCTCGTACTGCCCGTACCCTCTCGCCGCGAGACTCAATATGCAGTCGAGGTACATATCCGCCTCGGTGTCCTCATCGGGCAGGATAAGCGTGTCGCGAAGGCGCGCGAACGGCGTGCCCTCCTCAATTTTCAGCCCGTACACGGAGATGTGCTCGGGAGCTATCGCAGTGACGTAATCAAGCGTACGCGCGAACGAATCCGCCGTCTGAAGCGGTATGCCGTACATAATATCAACGCTTATATTGTCAAAGCCCGCCTGACGCGCGGCTTTATAGCTCGCCTCGAAATCCTCGAGCGTGTGTATACGCGACAGCGCCGCAAGCTCGTCCGCCTGAGCGCTTTGAAGCCCGATGCTGAGGCGGTTGACGCCCATTTTTCTGTATTTTTTTAGTGACGCGAGGCTGACCGTCGCGGGATTTGCCTCTATCGTAAACTCCGCGCCGCGCGATACGTTAAAGTTCCGCTTGATGCCCGATATTATCTCGCACATTGTGTCAACGGGAAGCGCCGTCGGCGTACCGCCGCCGATGAACACGGTGTCAACGACGTGTCCTCGAGCCGCCGCCGAGTAGTCCTCCATTTGGAGAAGCAGCGCGTCGGCGTAGCGTTGCATCAGCGCGTCTGAGGCGCCCGACTGCGAGTAGAAATCGCAGTACGCGCATTTTGCGTGGCAGAATGGGATGTGGACGTAAAGTCCAAGCTTCTTCTTTTGCATTTTCTTCCTCTTGTTTTGCGCCTTATAGGCGCGCGTATTAAGGCTCCCTTGTGTAAAGGGAGCTGTCGCCGCAGGCGACTGAGGGATTGGCTTTGGGTAACCGTTTGTTTTTGCTCGCACCCGTTTCACGGGTGCTCGGTCGGGGAGGCGCTACGCTCAAACGCCGCTCCGCCCTCCCCGACACCCTACCCGGCTCGGCTGTCGCGTATCAGATATAATCAGAGTTGCAAGCACCGAATAACATCGTCGCCAGCCAAGGAGGTAGGGGGTGCAGGGGGGACCTATGGATCGGCGTGGTGAGTTCGCTTGCGAACTCACGCAGGTCGGCTTTGCCGTCCTGCTAGAGAGCAGGTGGTTTCCCCCTGCCGAGTGACCGCAAGCGGTCACGAGCCATAACGAGCGTTTACACGCTCACAAAATCTTTCACCTGCATTTAAAATGCAGAAATTTTAATCCTCGTCAGAGAGCTTGAGCACTGCCATAAACGCCTCGGGCGAAACCTCGACGCTTCCGAGCTGACGCATCTTCTTCTTACCCTCTTTCTGCTTTTCAAGCAGCTTCTTCTTACGCGTGATGTCACCGCCGTAGCACTTAGCGAGCACGTCCTTGCGCATCGCCTTGACGGTTTCGCGCGCGATTACCTTGCCGCCTATCGCCGCCTGTATCGGCACCTCGAAAAGCTGACGCGGTATGTTGTCCTTCAGCTTCTCGCATATACGCCTTGCTCTCGCGTACGCCTTCTCCTCGTGTACGATGAACGAAAGCGCGTCCACGATGTCGCCGTTTAACAGTATGTCAAGCTTAACGAGCTTCGAGGGCACGTACGAATTAAGCTCGTAGTCGAGCGACGCGTAGCCCTTCGAGCGCGACTTTAATGCGTCGAAGAAATCGTATATTATCTCGTTGAGCGGCAGATTGTAGTGAAGCTCGGCGCGGTCGGTGTCGATGTAGGTCATATTGATGAACTCGCCGCGTCTGTCCTGACAAAGCTCCATTAAACCGCCGACGTACTCGGGCGGCGTGATTATCGACGCCTTTACCATAGGCTCGTACGCCGTTTCTATCTCGTCGGGCGACGGATAGTTCGACGGGTTGTCGATGCGTATCTGCTCGCCTGATTTTAAGTCGATCTTGTAAATAACGCTCGGCGCGGTGGTGATAAGGTCAAGGTTAAACTCTCTCTCAAGCCGCTCCTCGATTATTTCCATATGGAGAAGTCCCAAAAATCCGCAGCGGAAGCCAAAGCCGAGTGCCGCCGAGGTTTCGGGCTCAAAGGTCAGCGCCGCATCGTTAAGCTGAAGCTTTTCAAGCGCGTCCTTGAGGTCGCCGTAGCGTGCGCCGTCCGCAGGATAGATACCCGCGTAAACCATCGGGCGCGCCTCCTTAAAGCCGGGAAGCGGCTCGCTCGCGGGATTCGCGGCAAGCGTTACCGTGTCGCCAACCTGCGTGTCGCCGACGGATTTGATGCTCGCGGTGAAGTAACCAACGTCGCCCGCCGCCAAAAACTCGCCCGATTTGAGCCCGAACGCGTCCATATAGCCAACGTCAACGATGTCAAACTCCGCGCCCGTGCTCATAAGACGGATACGGTCGCCCGCGCGGAGAGTACCCTCAACGATACGCATATTTACGACCACGCCGAGATAGCTGTCGTAGTACGAGTCGAAGATAAGCGCGCGAAGCGGTGCATTCTCGTCGCCATCGGGACACGGAATGTCGGAGATTATCTTGTCAAGCACCTGATCGATGTTAAGACCGACCTTAGCTGAAACCGCAGGACAGTCCTCGGCAGGGATACCGATGATGTCCTCAATCTCGCCGCGCACCTTTTCAACGTCCGCGCTCGGAAGGTCTATCTTGTTTATAACGGGCACAATCTCAAGATTGTTGTCAATCGCGAGATACGCGTTAGCAAGCGTCTGCGCTTCAACGCCCTGCGTCGAGTCAACGATAAGCAGTGCGCCCTCGCACGCGTTGAGCGAGCGCGACACCTCGTAGCCGAAGTCAACGTGACCGGGGGTGTCGATAAGGTTAAGCGCGTACACCTCTCCGTCGGGCGCGTGGTAATCGAGCTTGACCGCGCGCGCCTTTATCGTAATACCGCGCTCACGCTCGAGGTCCATATTGTCGAGAAGCTGTGCTTCCATATCGCGCGACGCGACGGTACGCGTATATTCAAGTATACGGTCGGCAAGGGTGGACTTGCCGTGGTCGATGTGCGCGATTATGGAAAAGTTGCGTATTTTTTTCTGTCTTTCGGTTGGCATTGTATATATCCTTTCGTTAAAAGGTTGGTTGGTTTAGGCATTTGTCCTAATATAGCCTCTCCCCTCGGGAGAGGTGGCACGCGCAGCGTGACGGAAAGAGCTAAACACAATCCCCTCTCAGTCGCTATCGCGACAGCTCTCCCTTAGGGAGAGCCTTATATTCAAGCGGAATACCACTCACTTAAAATATTTCATCGGATCAACGGCAACGTTGTTCTCGTACACGTTAAGGTTGAGGTGGGCGCCCGTCGTGTAGCCCGACGTGCCGACGTTGGCGATGACCTGTCCGCGCGTCACCTTGTCGCCGACGCTCACGCGGTATCGTGAAAGGTGCGAGTAAAACGACGCGATACCGCCGCCGTGGCTGACGGTTATGTAGTACCCGTCCGCGTAGTTGTACGAGCACTCGACGACAGTGCCGTCGTTGACGGCGTAAATCTCCGTGCCGTACGGCGCGGGAATGTCGATGCCGTTGTGATGCTGGGGCTTACCCGTTACGGGGTGGATGCGGTAGCCAAAGCC
>JAZNBZ010000251.1:0-10247 GCA_045587285.1 Candidatus Flemingiibacterium sp.
GTGATAGTTGCATTAACGCCTACGTTAACGAGCGCTGCATCAGCAAGCACGAGCGCGCCGTCGCCGCTCCAGGTGAGGGTGAGCACGTCAACGTAAGTATCCTCGGTTACGTTAAAGAAGATGTCGCCGCTCGTACCCTCAAGGGTAACTGCAACGTCGTCATCAGCCTTGAAGCCTCCAAGAGTCGCGTCGAGAATAAGCTCGCCGCCGTGAGCTGCGAAGTCGCCGCTGAGTCTGTATACGCCTGCGGCAAGAGTCTTGTCGATAGCGTACGAGGTGGTACCGGTGGTGTTGGTATACTCGGTTGCGATATCAGCCATAAGGTCCGTGGTGTGGGAAACAGATTTATCCCAATTATCCTCGGAATAATCGCCCCAAACGAGGAGAGTGTAGTCCTTGTTTTCCTCGCCAACGGTGTAGTGCTTAACTACCTCGATACCTGCAACGTCCATCGGAGCGTACTGAGAGGGGTTCTGGTAGCGTACGCCGCTCGTACCTACTGCGAGAACGCCGCTCGTTGCAGCGATGAATGCGTCTGCAACGCTGTAGTCAGCAAGCGGGAAGATGTCGGATACGTCCTTGTCGTAATTTCCGGTTTCCGCGTTGTACTCTTTGATGTAAGAAGCCGCCTTGGCGTCCATATCAGCGTACGAAACGGTGTACGTGATCTCCTGGAACGTTCCGTCCCAAGTAACATTGGAAGCCGTGTTGACAACGTTGTATCTGATCTCAACGTTGTGCTCGGTTCCCTCTGCGTCAGTGAGAGTGGTCTTGAGCGGCCAACCGCCGTTCTGATTTACGCCGACTCTGAAGTTAAGACCGGTCGCGGTCTTGATCGCGTCTGCGTCAACTGCGGTGTAGCCGTCGTCGAGGTCGGACGCTCTGATCTTAATCTTAACGTCGAAGCTCGTGGTAGCATCGAGCGTGCTAAGACCTTCCTCGGCGCTCGAAGCATCGTAAAGCTTTACGTTGCTGAGAGCGAGAATTTCGCCGCGCATAAGCATCGGGCGATAGGTCTGAACAGTTGCATCGGTCCAGCCTTCAACAGCAAGATCAACTGCATCGCCGAAGGATAGTGTTCCTCCTTCCTCGGAATTTGCAAACACACTGATAGGAACCAAAGTAAGTGCCATACAGAATGTAAGCAGAAGTGCTAAAATTTTCTTTTGCATTACTTTTTCCACCTAAAAAAGATTTTGCTTTTACGCAAGCCGAAAAGAAAGGTTGCCGTTTAAAAAGATTAACGGCGGCCTTCTGCCCGAAAAGTGGACTATATTTTCAGCCGTGCGCAAAAATATCCAAAAAGATACAGTATTATTATATCATCTTTGACAAAGCCGTGTCAAGAAAAAAGCGTACGAAAAAACACTTTCTAACAATGTGACAATTGGGCGCATATTTTTTATTGCAAAATAACCAAAATCACTTGCAAGAAACTCCATATTCGCAAAAGAAAACTCCATTCCCCGCAAAAAAAAAGGTTACATTTTATTAATATACACGCGCGTTTTAAAAAATGTTAACTTCAAAACTGAATTCACAAAAACGTCCGTACTTTCGTACAGCCGTCTTGTAAGCAAAATTTAGTTTTACACGCAGGCGTAGCGCTTGGCTATTTCTATAACGAGCGCGGTGCATTTCTCCATATCCTCCACGCACGCAAACTCCATCTTTCCGTGGTGGTTGTGCGAGCCCGTTCCGAGGTTCGGGCAAGGCAGTCCCATAAACGAAAGTCGGCTTCCGTCCGTGCCGCCGCGTACGGGGTGGCTGACCGGCTCGCCGCCGAGTGCACGAACGGCGTCGTATGCGGTGTCGATGAGGTGGCGCTCAGGGAGCACCATTTCCTTCATATTGCGATAGCTTTCCTTGATATCGACCTTTACGCAGTCCTCGCCGTATTTGCGGTTAAGCTCGTCGGCAACGCGGCGCGCGTACTCACAGCGGTACTGCATCTTATCCATATCGTGGTCGCGGATTATAAACGCGAGGCGCGCGTGCTCGACCGAGCCCTCCATACCCGTTAAGTGGTAAAAGCCCTCGTAGCCCGAGGTGTGCTCGGGGCGCTCGAGTGCGGGCAGTGCCGCCATATACTCGTGCGCGACGACGGATGCGTTAACGAGCTTGTTTTTCGCCTCGCCGGGGTGTATGCTCTTGCCCGTTATCTCGACCTTGAGGGCGGACGCGTTGAAGGTTTCGTACTCTACCTCGCCGAAGAACGCGCCGTCAACCGTATACGCCCACCTCGCGCCGAAGCGCTCGACGTCGAAAAGGTCCGCGCCGCGTCCGATCTCCTCGTCGGGAGTGAAGCCAATGCGTATTTTTCCGTGGGGTATCGACGCGTCTGCGAGCAGGCGCTCGCACGCGGTGATTATCTCGGCAACGCCCGCCTTATCGTCCGCGCCGAGCAACGTCGTGCCGTCGGTAACGACAAGCGTTTTGTCTATATAGTGCTCGAGCACGGGGAATTCGTCGGCGCGCATAATTATGCCGAGCTTTTCATTCAGTACGATATCTCCGCCGTGATACTCGACGAGCCGCGGCTTTACGCCCTTATCCTCGACCTCAGGCGAAACGTCCATATGCGCAATAAAGCCGACGGTGGGTGCATTCTCGCATCCTGCGCTTGCGGGAACGGTGGCGAAAAGGTAGCCGTTTTCGTCAAGCTCGACCTCGGAAAGTCCAAGCTCTACAAGCTCGTCGCGGAGCGCTTCTGCGAACTCCATCTGCGACGGCGTGGACGGACAGCACTCGTTCTCCTCGCACGACGCCGTGCCGTACGTGGCATATTTCATAAGTCTTTCGTATGCTTTCATAAACTTTTATCTCCTTATGTTTTTGTATGGGAGTTACGTAGGGAATACGCGGCTTTTTTGAAAAAAAGCCTGGCAAAAAACTTTATAGACGCTATCGCTTCACAGAGATTTTGGCTAAACCGTTATCCACGCTCTCGGTAGTCGGGGCCCGGCCGACACCCGTGTCGGCATCCCAACAACCGCGTATACGGAAATCAAACAGCTTCACATCTTTGGCGCTTGCGTGTATGCCGCCTTGCTTCGCTCGTCGGCAAAAGTAAGCACACGCCACACAAACAGCGTGATGCGTAAATCTAACTTTCGCGCACAGCGAAGCGCCTGCGCGCCCGGCAACCACTCTCGTCAAGATGTCGCAAAACGAACGGCGACCACAAGCCGGTTGCCGGGATGCAGGGTTCCCGGCTACCGAGAGCGCGGGATACGATGCTCGGAGCGCTGTGTGCATATCGGGAGCGCTAAATAATGGTGCTTCTTTTTCAAGCAAGAGTTTAGCGAATGCGTTGAGTAAAGTTTTTGCGGAGCTTTTTTCAAAAAGCGACCGTTCCCCCTATCAAACGATTCTATTAAGCCCAACACCCGTGCTTACAAAATTGTCAAGCGAAGCGTCGATTACGGACAGTAGGCGCTCGCGAGCCGCCTTGCTTGCCCACGCGATGTGGGGGGTGATGATACAATTTTTCGCGGTGAGAAGCGGATTTTCGGGGAGAGCCGGCTCGTTTGCAAGCACGTCGAGCGCCGCACCTCTGAGCTTGCCCGAGTTGAGCGCGTCAGCAACGTCGCGCTCATTAAGAACGGCACCGCGCGAGGTATTGATAAGACGCGCACCGTCGCGCATTTTCGCGATGAACTCCGCATCGACGAGTCCGCGCGTCGCATCGGTGAGCGGACAGTGGAGCGATACCGCGTCAGCCTCGGAAAGGAGCGTGTCAAGCGGCACGTATTTGACTATATCCGTATCCTCGTGAGCGTGCGCCGTGTGCGCGAGAACGCGCATACCGAGCGCACTTGCAACCTCCGCCACGCGCATACCGATGTTGCCGCAGCCAACGAGTCCGAGCGTGAGCCCCTGAAGCTCGGTGAACATAACTCTCTGATATTCGTAGCCGGGTATGCCCGTCCACATTTCGTCCTTTACTATTCCCTGCATTCCGTCAAGGTCTGCGAAAAGCGTGAGCAGGAACTGCACCGTAAGCTGTGCCACGGACGCGGTCGAGTACGCGGGAATGTTGACCACCGCAACGCCGCGCGCACGGCACGCCTCGACGTCGATCATATCAAAGCCCGTACCGAGCGCGGACACGTATTTGACCGTCGGGCACTTGTCAAGCAGCTCCGCCGTGATCTTGCAGCGGTTGGTGTAAACGGCGGTCGCGCCGACGCATTTTTCGGCACATTCCTCGTTTGGCGTTTTGTCGAAAACCTCGACCTCGCCGTACTTTTTAAGAAAATCCCAAGACAAGTCGCCCGGGTTGACGGCAAAGCCGTCGAGCACTACTATTTTCATAATATCCCTCCGAATAATAAGTTATATGATATTATACCATATTCACGCAAACAAATCAAGCACAATCTGCAATACGGCAGAGAATTATCCTCGCGGCGCGGCTAACCTATACCGACGCGCGCGAATATAATAAGCGTGGAGGTGTAATTATGTCATACTTATCCGAGCTTGCGCCGAGAGAAACGGCGCTCGTTCTCAATATAGAAAAAAGCGACGTCGGGCGAAGGCTTTCCGAGCTTGGACTCGTCGCTGGGACGCGCGTGTCCTGCATCGCACGCGCCGCGCTCGGCGGTCCGTCGGCGTATCTCGTACGCGGCGGCGCGGTAGCGCTCCGACGCGACGCCGCAAGCACCGTTCGCGTAGAGCGCATATCGGACGGTGGGTTATGGGACTGACGCGAAGAAGCGCACGCGAGGGCGAGCGTGCGTCAAGCCGCCTCACGTACGCCTGTGCACTCGCAGGCAACCCGAACGTCGGCAAAAGCTCGCTTTTCAACGCGCTCACGGGACTTGACCAGCACACGGGCAATTGGACGGGCAAAACGGTCGAGCTCGCCGTCGGCAACGCCGTGCGCGAGGATATAACCTTCGTTGACCTGCCGGGAACGTACTCGCTTCGCGCGCACTCGCCCGAGGAGGAGGTCGCACGCGAGTTTATACTGCGCGGCGACACGGACGTGACCGTCGTAGTCCTCGACGCGACGAACGTTGAGCGAGGGCTGCCGCTCGCGCTTCAGATAATCGAGCTGACCGCGCGCGTCGTGGTGTGCGTAAACCTCGCGGACGAGGCAAAGCGGCGCGGTATTACGGTGAATATCAATAAGCTTTCCGAGCTGCTCGGCGTGCCCGTCGTGAAAACGAGCGCGAGGGGCGGCGAGGGGCTGACGGAGCTTTGCAAGGCGGTGCGCGAAATTGCAAAAAATCCGCCCGAGGTCGCGCCCGTACCGCTCAAATATCCGCCCGAGCTTGAAGCCGAGATCGCTCGGCTCACGTCGGGCGGACGTACGCGCGGCGAGGTGATAGACGGCTGGCTTTGCGAAGCGAACGAGGAACGTGAGCGCGTGCTCCTCGCGCGCCCCGTGATACTCGCCGAGGCGATAGCGTGCGAGGTCGTCACGGGCAGGTGCGGCTACTCGCGCTGCGAATACAAAATCGACCGCGTGCTGACGCATCCCGTGCTGTCGATACCGATAATGCTTTTACTCCTTGCCGCTATTTTCTACCTCACGATAGTCGGCTCGAATTACCCGTCGGCGCTTCTTGGCGAGCTTTTCGACAGCCTTGAGGCGTGGATATACTCGCATACGGGATTTTTACCCTCGGCGATGCGTGACGCGCTCGTGCTCGGTGTGCTTCGCACGCTTTTTCGCGTGATTTCGGTGATGCTGCCTCCAATGGCGATATTCTTCCCGCTTTTCACGCTCGCCGAGGATCTCGGTCTGCTCGGGCGCATCGCGTTCAACCTCGACGGCGCGTTTATGCGCGCGAAAACGTGCGGCAAGCAGGCGCTTACGATGTGTATGGGGCTTGGCTGTAACTCGGTCGGCGTTATCGGGTGCCGAATAATCGACTCGCCGCGCGAGCGCCTTATCGCGGTGCTGACGAACAATTTTATGCCGTGCAACGGACGCTTTCCGATACTAATCGCGATGTCCGCGCTTCTTGGCGCGAGCACACTCGGCGGTATCACGGGAGCCGTCGTTATGCTCGGTGCGGTGGTGCTTTCCGTGCTCGTCACGCTCGCCGTATCACGCCTACTTTCGGCGACTCTCCTTCGCGGCAAGGTGTCCTCGTTTACGCTTGAGCTGCCGTCCTACCGCGTACCGAAAATAGGCTCGGTCATCGTTCGCTCGGTGTTTGACCGCACGCTGTTCGTGCTCGGACGCGCGGCAGCCGTCGCCGCGCCCGCAGGGCTTATTATTTGGCTTTTTGCCAACGTACACGTCGGCAGTGCTTCCCTGCTTTCGCACGCCGCATCGGCGCTTGACGGCATCGGCACGCTCGTCGGGCTTGACGGCACGGTACTGTGCGCGTTTATACTCGGCTTTCCCGCAAACGAAATAGTCCTGCCGCTTGTCGTAATGGGCTACTCGCAGACGGGCGTACTCGGCACGGACGCAGGCATCGCCGCCATCCTCGCCGCCAACGGCTGGGGTGCGCTCCAATATATCAATATGATAATTCTCACGCTGTTCCATTTCCCCTGCTCGACCACGGTGCTGACGATAAAAAAGGAAACGGGGAGTGTGCTTTACACCGCGCTCGCCGTGGTGCTACCGACGGCTATCGGTATGCTTATTTGTATGCTTACGACGCTTATCGCCGCGTTTTTCGCGTGACGCGGCATACCGAAGTCTTTGCGGCGTATCTCGGTCTGTCATTCCCGAGAGAAGTGAAAAATCCGACCGAGATGCTTATCAAGGATGACAGTGGGCGTTTCTTTAATGCAACGACGTTTGGGCTTGCTCCCGACGTTTCGTTATGCGTTCTACGTTTCGTAGAGGCGAACTGCGTTCGCCCGCGGGCGGTCACAGACCGCCCCTACGGAATTGATTGGTGATTTTTCATAAGGGGTAACGCAATCTTTCCTCAATGCTCCCTTGTGTAAAGAGAGGCTTTTTCGCGCGCCATTGACATTTCTGCGGTTTTGTTATACAATAAACGTATAAAGGCGAGAGGAGGCGGACAATGGTAAGCGATAAGCAAAGAGCGCAGTTTGATAAATGCGTGCGGACGGCACTTATATCCGAGCGGCGGCGCGAGGGCATCGGCACGCTCGGCGAACGCACGCTTCACTTGGTGCTCAAGTGCTTTCTCGAGCCCGACACCGCCTGCCACGAGGTAAAGCTCGGTCGCTACGTCGCGGACATCTGCCGTGACGGAGAGATAATCGAGATACAAACGCGAGCCTTCGCCGCACTCGTGCCAAAGCTGCGCGCGTACCGCCCCGATTACAAGGTAACTGTCGTCTACCCGATAGCCGACGCAAAACACATCTCCTGGATAGATCCCGAAACGGGCGAGACGTCGGAGCGGCACAAGTCGCCAAAGCGCGGCCGTCCGTGGGACGTGCTCTATGAATTGTACGCTCTGCGCGAGCTGTTACCCTTTGACGGCGTACGCCTTATGCTCGTGTTTATGAATATGGACGAATTCAAGCTGCTCACGGGCAAGAGCAAGAACAAAAAAAGCCTCGGCGCGACGCGTTTTGAGCGTGTCCCAACCGAGCTTTGCGATATTATGCTGCTTGAAAAGCCGTCCGATTACGCCGTGCTCATTCCGCCGACGCTCGGGGACGAGTTCACCGCCGCGGAGTTTGCGAAAGCGGCGAGAATGACGAAGCGCACCGCGTGGCGCGCGCTTCAGGTGCTGATCCGCCTCGGGCTTATCGAGCATATCGGTATGAGAGGCAAAGCGTTCGTGTATGGGAAGCGCGAATAGACTTCGTTTCTGCTATCGCAACCAAAAAAAGCCTTCCCCGGTGGGCAATATCATTAAATCAAGCAAATCAACTGTCGTAATATATAGGTTCTTTCCGTAGGGGCGACCTGCGGTCGCCCGCGGGCGGTCACAGACCGCCCCCTACGTTTTTATACGTTATGACAATGCGTAGGTCTTAACTTAATGGCGTTCTTGTGCAAAGGGAGCCGTTATCTGAGTCTGCGAGTGCAAATGAAAAGCCTTCTCCCACTGTAGAAGGCAGAGATAAGCCCCTACAATAACGATCAATAACACCCAAGCGGAATTTTGCCGCTTGGGTGTCGTCTTTTGTGCGTGATCCGCTTTAATATTTATGCTTGCAGAACGGACACTTGGGATAGTCGAAATCGTGCTGCTTACCGCAGTTCGGGCACTGCTTTTGCGGCAGTCCCTCCTCAGTTGCGTCAGCCAAAAAGAACTCGAGCTTTCCGCATTCGGGACAGCTATACATATCGACCTCCATAGCGCCTGCGAGCAGGTTTGAAAGGTCGCCAAGTATCCACCCCGTCTGTCCGAGCTGTAGCTTCTCGCGCTTTACGTGGTTCATCGCCTGTCCGCATCGCAGGCAAAGCATATCCTTTTTCACGGTGATTTATCCCCTCCTTATATACGTTTTATGCTCTCATTCGACATTGTTTTACTGCATAGACGGCGGCTTTATAAGGCTTGTTCTGGGAGGGAGCTCCCGACGAAGTCGGGTGAGGGAGAGTGCGCGAACGTCAAAATTGAAGAAGTTATGCGGTTGCGCAGGCTCCTTCCGTCGCGCTTCGCGTGCCACCTCCCTCCCGAAAGGAGGCGTTGTTGTAGCCGAGCGGTTGCGACAATGTTATTAAGCATCGGCGCGGTTGTCCTTGCGTTCGATTACACAGCGAGTTTTACGCCTTTTCCCTGAACTGTCCCGAGTGGAGCTTTGCATACATACCGTCTGCCGCTACAAGCTCGTCGTGCGTACCGCGCTCGATAATCTCGCCGTTTGCTATGACCGCGATCTCGTCCGCGTTCTTGATAGTCGAAAGTCGGTGCGCGACGACTATCGTGGTGCGTCCGCGGCAGAGCTCGTCAAGCGCCTCCTGGATCATAATTTCAGTCGTGTTGTCGAGTGCGCTCGTTGCCTCGTCGAGTATGAGTATAGCGGGATTTTTGAGGAACACGCGCGCTATCGAAAGGCGCTGCTTCTGTCCGCCCGAGAGGCGTACTCCGCGCTCGCCGATCTCGGTTTCGTAGCCGTTTTCGAGCGTCATTATCCAATCGTGGATATTAGCGCGCTTTGCCGCTTCGATGACCTCCTCCTCCGTGGCGTCAAGGCGACCGTAGAGGATGTTTTCGCGTATGGACGCGTTAAAGAGGTAGATGTCCTGCTGAACGATACCGATATTGCGGCGAAGGGATTCGCTCTTTATCCTGTGTATCTCCACGCCGTCGATAAGTATTTCACCCGACTCTACGTTGTAAAAATGCGGTATCAGGTGGCATATCGTCGTCTTGCCGCCGCCCGACGGTCCGACGAGCGCGAAGGTCCTGCCCTTCTCGATAGTAAGATTGACGTTTTTAAGGACGTCATTCTCGCCGTCGTACGCGTACGTTACGTTACGGAGCTCTATCTTGCCCTCGGCTCTGCCGATGTCAATAGCGTCGGGCGCGTCAGCCTCGGGCTCGGCGTCGATTATCTCAAGGAAGCGCTCAAAGCCCGTAACGCCGCTCTGATACTGCTCCATAAAGTTGATAAGCGTCATAACGGGAGTGATGAACACGCCCACGGACACCATAAACGTGGTGTAGTCGCCAAGCTCGATCTTGCCTGCGTAGAGGAAAAGTCCGCCCGCGATAAGCACGATAACGTTAAAAACGTCAGTGATGAACGAGGTCGAGGAATGGAACTGTCCCATCGCCTTGTACGCCTTTCTGCGCGCCTCTACGAATTGCACGTTGCCCTCCTCGAACTTCTCCTGCTCGCGCTCGGCGTTGGTGAACGCCTTCGTCACACGTATACCCGAGATAGAGCTTTCGAGTGCGGCGTTTATTTTAGCAACCGACTGACGGCTCTCCATAAACGCCGCGCGCATTTTGGTACGGAGCATAGACGCTATCGCTATAAGAAACGGTACGGCGATAAAAATAATAAGCGTCAGCCAAACGTTTATAGTCCACAGGTAAATAAACGCGGTAATGACGGACACGCTTGAGATGAGTATATTCTCGGGTCCGTGGTGTGCAAGCTCGCTTATATCCATAAGGTCGTTGGTCATACGCGACATTATCTTACCCGTTTCGTGGTTATCGTAGTAGCTGTACGGGAGCTTTTCGAGATGTCGGAACATATCCGAGCGCATCTCTGCCTGCATACGCACGCCCATAACGTGGCCGTAGTACTGTATGAAGTAATTGAGCAGCATACGCACGAGATACAGAAGCAAAAGTCCGACGCCGAATATGACTATCAGGCGATAGCTT
>JAZNBZ010000252.1:0-6132 GCA_045587285.1 Candidatus Flemingiibacterium sp.
AAGACCGCTTGGCCTCCGACTTCCCGTATGGGACAGCTCGTTGCGACCGAAGCGTCGAACAGACTCGGTGTTCCGTTCGGTATAGTTGACCTCTCACTTGCGCCCACTCCCGCGGTCGGCGACTCGGTTGCGCACATTCTCGAAAATATGGGACTTGAGCGTTGCGGTGCACACGGCACCACCGCCGCACTCGCACTCCTTAACGACGCCGTTAAAAAGGGCGGCGTAATGGCATCCAGCCACGTCGGCGGACTTTCGGGCGCATTTATACCCGTATCCGAGGACGCAGGTATGATCGACGCCGTTGCGTGCGGTGCGCTCTCTATCGAAAAGCTCGAGGCTATGACCGCCGTTTGCTCGGTCGGTCTTGATATGATAGTTATCCCCGGCGACACGCCTGCCGAGGTCATCAGCGGCATTATCGCCGACGAGATCTCTATCGGCGTTGCCAACACCAAGACCACCGCAGTCCGCGTTATCCCTGCGTACGGCAAGGGTGTCGGCGAGTCAGTAAGCTTCGGCGGTCTGCTCGGTCACGCGCCCGTTATTCCGCTCAACACGAACTCTCCCGCAGAGTTCATCGCGCGCGGCGGACGCATTCCTGCACCGATACACTCGCTTAAAAACTGATATAATCAAATTAGGACGCACCTTGGTGCGTCCTTTTTGTTTCTGTATTTTCCCTCTCTCGCACTTGACAAACGGAAATATTAGATGTATAATATTTATTAGTTTACTAACTAATTTTATGGAGGTATATATGCAGCATAAACCACTGCCCAAGGAGTTCTTCGACGCCATACCAAAGCGCCGACTCGACTCAAACTACAACGCGATGATGCGTATTCACGACGCGGCAAAGCTGTACCGTGACCGAATGAGAAGGCTGTCCGAGCAGGACGGACTTCCCTCGAGCTACCGTATGCTTATCTTCCACCTCGTCCGTATGGAGCCCGGTGTGACACAGCTTGACCTCGTAAAGGCGACGCACCTAAAGCCGCCCACGGTCAGCGTAACGCTTCAGAAAATGGAGCGCGACGGTCTTGTTACGCGAAGGAGTAATGAAAACGATCTGCGGCAGACGCTCGTCTACCTTACCGATAAAGGTAAAGCTATAGACGACCGCATACGCGTGATGCACAACGAGTGCGACACAGCCGCGCTCGAGGGACTCACTGACGACGAAATAGAAACGCTCTCGCTGCTTCTCAATAAGGTAATCGACAATCTCCTTCCCGAGGACGGCGAAGAAAATTAAAGGTAGGTAATTATGAAGCTTGCAAAATATTTAAAGCCGTATTGGCTGTTTGCGCTGCTCGCGCCGCTTACGATGGTCGGCGAGGTCGCAATCGACCTATTACAGCCAAAGCTTATGTCAAAAATCGTAAACGAGGGCGTTATCGGACACGATATGGCGCTCATCTTAACGACGGGACTTACGATGCTCGGACTCGTCGCAGTAGGCGGTCTATTCGGCATACTCTCCGCCGCGTTCGCGAGCAACGCCGCGCAGAGCTTTGGTAACGATCTCCGCGCCGACGCTTTCAAAAAGGTTATGAGCCTTTCTCTCCAGCAGACGGATAAATTCACCACGGGCTCGCTCGTAACGCGTCTTACTAACGATATAACGCAGGTTCAGCAGTTTATAGCGATGCTTATACGTATGTTCGTGCGTGCGCCTATGCAGTTTATCGGCGGCATTATTATGGCGATAACCATAAGCCCGCGCTTCGGCGTAGTGCTCGCCATCGCTCTGCCGATACAGCTTATTCTCATTTTTATTATGCTCAAAAAGGCAGGCCCGCTTTACGCCGTCGTTCAGGAAAAGCTTGACCGCGTGAACTCTATCGTTCAGGAGAACGTTTCGGGCGCGCGCGTCGTGAAGGCGTACGTGAAGGAAAAGCACGAGATCGGTCGCTTTAACAAAGCCAACACCGAGCTTCGCGACGTAAATATGACCGTACAAAAGCTTATGGCTACCCTCTCGCCCGTTCTTATGATAATAATGAACGGCTCCGTCATCGCTATTCTTTTAATCGGCGGCAAGGAGGTCGAGGCGGCTATCGGTACAATCGACGGTATAATGGTCGGCGACGTGATGGCGGCTATCACTTACATAACGCAGATACTTATGTCGATGATGATGGTAAGTATGATGTTCCAGACGATGACGCGTGCCGCAGCAAGCGCAAAGCGTATCGTCGAGGTGCTCGAGAGCGATCCCGCTATTCTCGGCGGCAATTCTACAAGCGAAACCGAAACCAAGGGCGCCATCGAGTTTAGAAACGTGTCCTTCCGCTATCCAAACGCCGGCGGACGTCCGGTACTTCACGACGTAAGCTTCGATGTAAAACCCGGCGAAACGGTTGCCATAATAGGTGCGACGGGCTCGGGTAAATCCTCGCTCGTCAACCTCATCCCGCGCTTCTACGATGCAGACGAAGGTGAAATACTCATCGACGGCAAAAATGTGCGCGAGTGGGATCTCGACACGCTTCGTCACAAGATAGCGTTCGTCCTTCAAAAAACCGAGCTGTTTTCGGGCACAGTCGCGGAAAATATCCGCTGGGGTAAGCCCGACGCGACTGACGAGGAGGTTAGGCTCGCGGCGCAGATCGCGCAGGCTGACGACTTTATAATGGGCTTCTCCGACGACTACGAAACGATGATCGCAGAAAAGGGTGCTTCCCTCTCGGGCGGACAGAAGCAGCGCGTAGCAATCGCGCGCGCGATAATCAGACGCCCCGAGATACTCATTTTCGACGACTCCACGTCCGCGCTCGACCTTGGCACGGAGGCAAGACTCCACAAGGCCCTGCGTGAGAATATCAAGGACACCACTATAATTATGATAGCACAGCGCATCGCGTCAATACGAAGCTGTGACCGCATCGCCGTTATCGAAAACGGCACGATAGTCGCCTTCGCACCGCACGATGAGCTTATGAAAACCAGCGAAACCTACCGCGACATTTACGCGTCGCAGATGAGAAGCACAGAGGGAGGTGACGAGTAATGGCAGGCGAAAACAGAACGCAAAATGATCGCCCAATGGTACAAATGGGTCCACGCAGAGGCGGCGGTCCGGGCGGACCTATGGTGCGCGAAAAGCCGAAGAATATGAAGGCAACGCTTGGCAAGATATTCCGCTATATCGGCAAGAGCAAATACCTCGTACTCGCACTACTCGTGATAGTTACACTCGTCGCCGCGCTGACGCTCGCAGGCCCTGCCCTTCAGGCGCGTGCTATTTCAGCGATAACCATTGACGAGGGACAGCTTCACGTCAATTTCGAAAAGCTTATCTCCACGGTAATTATGATGGCGGTCGTTTACGTTATCTCGTCCTTACTCACGTATCTTCAGGGTATTACGGCGGCAAAGCTCTCGCAGAATACCGTCTGCACGATGCGAAACGACCTTTTCGCAAAGATCTCCTATCTCCCCATCCGCTACACCGACACGCACCGTCACGGCGATATTATGAGCCGTATGACAAACGACGTCGAGAACATCTCAAACTCGGTGTCGCAGTCGATAGCATCGCTTTTTTCAGGCGTTATCACGCTTATCGGCTCGCTCGTGCTTATGCTTTATTTCAGCCCGATTTTGACCGTAGTTGCTATGGTGACCATACCGCTCACGCTTCTCGTGTCAACGAAGCTTTCAAAGTTTATGCGAAAGTATTTCGTCGAGCAGCAAAAGCTTCTCGGTCAGATGAACGGACACATCGAGGAGGCTGTTACGGGCTATAAGACCGTTATGGCGTACGGCAAGGAGGCGTCCTCGGTCGAGGAGTTCACGAAGATATCCGCCAAATACCGCAAGGTCGGCATCAAGGCGAACATCTGGGGCGGCGTAATGGGCCCTTGTATGAATATGATAGGCAACCTCGGATACCTGCTCGTTGCGGCTGTCGGCGGTTATCTCTCGCTTATCGGCTCGATAGGCATCCCCGCAATTCAGGCGGTGCTTCAGTACTCCAAGCAGTTCACGCGCCCGATAAACGAGATTGCAAACCAGTACGCGCAGATACTCACCGCTATCGCAGGCGCGGAGCGTGTGTTTGAGATAATGGAATCCGAGCCTGAGGTTGACAAGGGCAGACACGATATGGAGATCGAGCATATCCGCGGCGACATACGCTTTAAGGACATGTACTTCTCCTACAACGAGGGTGAGCCCGTGCTGAAGGGCTTTGATCTCACGGTCGAGCGCGGACAGAAGATCGCGATCGTCGGCGCGACGGGCTCGGGTAAAACGACCGTCGTAAACCTACTCACGCGCTTCTACGATATCGACAGCGGCGCGATCACAATTGACAACGTCAACATAAACGATATCCCTAAAAGCACCCTTCGCCGTGCTATAGCGATAGTGCTTCAGGATACGGTGCTCTTCTCCGACACGATAGCGTCCAACATTCGCTACGGTAAGCTCGACGCGACCGACGAGGAGGTAGCGCGTGCCGCCGCTATGGCTCACGCGGACGTATTCGTTGAGCGTCTGCCCAACGGATATAATACGGTGCTCTCCGAATCGGGCCGCGATCTCTCGCAGGGACAGCGACAGCTTCTCTCGATCGCGCGCGCGGTGCTCGCAGATCCTAAAATACTCATTCTCGACGAGGCAACCTCAAGCGTAGACACGCGCACCGAGATGCACATTCAGTCGGCAATGGTCGCGCTTATGAAGAACCGCACGTCGCTTATCATCGCGCACCGACTTTCGACGATACGCGATGCGGACAAGATCGTGGTGCTTGATAACGGCGTGGTCGCTGAGGTCGGCTCACACGAGGAGCTTCTCGCAAAGGGCGGCGCTTACTACAGACTTTATCAGAACCAATACGCAGGTATCGCAACTTAACGAAAAAGAACCCGATTTTTCGGGTTCTTTTTCGTTTCCTATTGCATTATCGGAAATTATATGATAAAATGATACTATACTAAAGTTTAACGAGGACAAAACAATGAAGCTCACAGAGATTTTTAATAAAGATACCCTCTCGCTGTCCTTCGAGGTGTTCCCTCCCAAGACCGACTCCGCGTTCGACAGCGTTAAGAGTGCAACCGAGGAGATTGCAAAGCTCCGCCCGTCTTTTATGAGCGTAACCTACGGCGCAGGCGGCGGCACGAGCAAATACACACTCGAGATCGCTAAAAACATCAAGGAGCATTACTCCGTTCCAACTCTCGCGCATCTTACCTGCGTGTCGTCCACGCGCGAAACCGTACGCGAGCGTATCGAGGATATGAAGGCGGCAGGAATCGAAAACGTGATGGCACTTCGCGGCGACTTAACGCCCGAGCTTGAGGGTAGCGACCGCTCCAAATGGGCGTACCGTCACGCTATCGACCTCATTCGCGACATAAAGGAAAGCGGTGCTGATTTCTGCATCGGCGGTGCGTGCTACCCCGAGATACACCCCGAAAGCGCGACGCAAGCCGAGGATATCAAGTACCTTAAAGAAAAGGTTGATGCAGGCTGTTCGTTTTTAACGACGCAGATGTTTTTCGATAACAACCTACTTTACAATTTCCTTTACAAAATTCGCGAGGCAGGCATCGTCGTGCCGATAATCCCGGGCGTTATGCCGATAACTAACGCAAATCAGGTCGAGCGCGCTATAAAGCTCTCCGGCTCGTTTATGCCGCAGAGATTCAAGAGCCTCGTTGACAAGTTCGGCTCGTCGCCCGACGCGATGAAGCAGGCAGGCATCGCATACGCGACCGACCAGATAATCGACCTTTTCGCAAACGGCATCAAAAACGTTCACGTCTATTCGATGAACAAGCCCGACGTTGCCGAAAAGATCATAAACAACCTCTCGGATATACTCGGTTAAATATCAAAAGGACAGCTCATTCTCTCTGCATTCTTAGCGGAGAATTAGTAGCACGAAAACTTCGGCAGAGAGCTTGTTTTCTCTGCCGATTTGTGTTATAATGGGGCTAACAGAAAGCCTCCCTCCGAGAGGGAGGGGGACCGCGTTAGCGGTGGAAGGAGCCTGCGTGACTTTAAGTTTGTGCTAACTTTATTGTAGCGCACTCTCCCTCAGTCACCTTCGGTGACAGCTCCCTCCCGGAGGGAGCCTCAAGACTATGGGCTTTGCCCTATGCCGGCGTTGCT
>JAZNBZ010000253.1:0-3931 GCA_045587285.1 Candidatus Flemingiibacterium sp.
GCACTTATATTTCCGATAATATCCCTATTTTCGCTGTCCACATGATAGACGGAGAAACTCTTTGGCGGATCTTTCGTAAAACCCGTCCATGAATCATTGATCGTCCGATGATTGCAGAAATACATATAATCGCTGGTATCGCGTATCTGATGCCAGAACAAACGCTGTGACCATTCCGCAGGAATATGAGCAAAAAAGCTTTCCGCATCGAAGGGTTCAGGTTCAATTGGCATTTGTCCTAAAGCTTCAAACAGCTTTTTTGCCATCAATTCAAAGGAAGTAAAGCGTATTTCGCCGCCTTCGGTTAAGGTATAGGTGCAGTATGCGGTGGCAGGGATCTCGCGGTTGTTCTCGGTCATGGTTGCATCAATTCTGACTGTATAACTATCGTTTTCAAAGCTTTCAAGCGTCATATTATATCCACTGCCGACGTCATATCCGAACAAGGCTGCATAGCCGTCAAACTGGTACAGCTTACCTTTGTGCTCTTTAAAAAGCGGGTGCTGTCCTTCTGACGATACGGTTCTTGCCATCAGCTCATCTGTAAGATCGGAGCTAAAATAATGCTCGCAATAAGTTCGAAGCTCTGCAAGTGTGGTATATCCGTTGACATCAACGCTTCTGTAGTCTGCTCCGTTATATGAAAATGTGCTATCTGTATAGCTATACGAACGGTAGCCCGTGAATAGGGCATACGCACGCTCGGCTTCATGGTAAAAATCTACGAAGTTTTCGGGCAGATTCGATGTTGTTAATGAACCTTCATGTTTATTTTCCGTACTTTCGGTTTGTTTCCCATCATCACCGTGGGCGGTGTCATCTGTACAGCCTACTGTACCCAAAGTGAGAATAAGTGCGAGAATCAGACAGACCCAGCTATATTTTTTCATAATGCTCCTCCTTTTTCATTGATGTGATGTCAAGACAGTCAACAAAAGAATGTATTTCGCAATTTGATGTATTTACAACGTTATTTTGCTATTTAGACGTAATCCTCGCCGTTTTAGTTCCTGCCTGCTCCCGACTGAACATCCAAAGGCTTTCGCATGATCTCGTTTATGCGTCTGCGGTATTCATCCGGTGTCAATCCAATAATACGTGCGGATTCGGATACCGAAAGCCCGGATGAGAACCGCAATGCGAGGGTAAGCCTTTCTTGTTTTGTCAGAATCTGCAGTTGCTCCGGTAAAGCATCTGTTTTCGGTGTGGTAAATCGAATCCTGCGTTTGAAATGCTTTATTGGTCGGTCGTGTCCAGTTTTGCCGGCACAAGGTTACATCTCAACTCATGATACCATCCAGTGAAAAGAAGAGTTTATGAGGTTCTGTGGTGAAAATGCTTCTGCTGCTCTGAACTACGCATTCTTTCATTTCACAGAAACAGATTGGAGGTTTCATCAAGCACACGCCTTACAAAAGTTCAACTTTCTTATCTTCCACCGTCTTAACACGGAAGCCTATGCGCCACTCAATTGACGCCGGCTTTTCAAAATACAGGCTGGAGCAGGCCGAATGCGCGGTCACCTCCTGCAGCATCCCGACTGTCACGGCGGTCGGGCCGTCGGATGAACGGATCACGCCGATGGCAGAGCAGAAATCGCAGCCCGGCTTCGGTGAGGTTTCTTTGTGGCGGGGGCTGTCGCCGTGCGAACAATCTCGCACGCAGATCCCATCCTGGGGAAGCTCCGGTGTTACAGTATAGCGGAGTACCGCAAAATGAGTTGGAAAGATCCATTCGTCCGAGGAGAGTTTGTGCGACTCCATTTCTTTGACTTCGTATTCAGCTACAGTCAGCGTATGCTCGGTGTTATATACGGGATGAGTAAAGATAAAGGTGTCACCGACCTTGGGATCGGCAAAATGGATGCCCGGATATGTTTCCGCTTCGCCCATCATGGTAAGGCACATGGATGTGATCCCACCGAACTTTTCTTCGTTCGGGAACATACAGCGGCGAATGACATAGATTTTTGAGGTATCGAAACCATAATGCTCTACAGTCGCCTTTGCACGGATGTCTTCATTCTCAGAAGCACCAAGATAGTCAAGAAATATCTGAGGGATCCATACTTCTCCCCGACTGCGGCGGCTCTGCAGTTCTGTTCCGTTCACCGAAACTGTCGGGCGGATCATCATTCCTGCGGGATTCATACGGCGCAGTTTTTCTTCGTCTTCTTCGGTAAGGTTGCCGCGGTTATTCATTGCTTCCGCATCCCTGCGGAATATCAAATACTCATCCGGATCGATTTGTACAAAGAAATCAACTGCCACAACCTGCCCTTTGCAGAGGTAGGCGGACGGAACGTGCCAGGTTTTATTGCCCCACAAAAAGGTTTTGTTCAGCACGATTTCCTGCCCGGCCTCGCCGCGCTCTGGGAAGAAATCGCCGTCCACGGTTACTTTCCATGCGGGCGGTATCCACTCGGTATCATCTACCGTTTCGTAGTATTCTTTGGTAAACGGAATACTGCCGTAATCAAAGGAATTCTGAACGCTGTACAGATAACGGAACGGCTTCTCCATCGGCGTAAGTCCACATTTTTCTCGGATAGCGGCAAGTGGCGTTTCGTCGAAATATTCGCTGCTTCGGACGGCTTCTATCCGCTCGTTCAGCTGATCTTTATCCCACATCCAAGCCTGTTCGATGAGGTTGAGATCAAGGCATGCAAGAAGCAGGCGCAGAAAATCCTCGAAATTCCGCGCTATGGGATGGACATACTGTCCGGGTAGATTCATAGGGCTGATCGCAAAAATGGTATCACCAAGACCTCGCACGGTACAGTAATGGATCCCGTCCACGCCGGCACGTCCGATGATTTTTGCTCCCTCCGGCGTGCAGAAGTATCCCGCTTCTTTATCGGTCTGTTCCCAGCCGATGGAGGATGTGTCTATGTTCAGTTTTTTAAATTTTACAAGGGTTATCATTTGTTGTTCTCCTATATTTGAACATCCAACGGCTTTTGCATGATCTCGTTAATGCATCTGCGGTATTCATCCTGTGTCAATCCAATAATACGCGCGGATTCTGACATCGAAAGTCCGGACGAAAAACGCAATGCGACAATAAGCCTTTCTTGCTTTGTCAGAACCTGCAGTTGCTCCGGCAGAGCATCAGTTTTCGGTGTGGCAAACCAAACCCTTCTTTTGATGCGGTGGTACAAATCGGAAGTAAGGCAAAAACGAATTTCAGCCTCATCCTCAAATACGCTGTATTTGTGTACCCCTGCTACACAGATTTCTGTCACGAACTTTTCGGCTTCAGCGGCATCTGCAAGTGCAAGATACGCCATACGGTACAGATCGTCAATACATTTAGAGCAGGTCTGCTCGTATGCGGTATCGTACTGTTCGGTTATTACATCGTTCATTTATTCAGATTACTCCAAAGTCTATAGCTTCAGCCAATATCTATTTCGTTCACAAGATGCAGACTGCCATTTTCAATCCAACCGTAGAATTTTTCCGATGTATCTGGCAGGTCCACGGTCAATATCAAATCGCGAGATCCGTATTGTTTGTCAGCTCCCTGGTAAAGCCAGATTTGCTTTGCGTCGGGGAAAATATTTTTTAGCTCGCTGTTGATATTACAGCAAAGCAATTCGCCGTTTTCGTACTTGTAAAGATTCATAGTGGCTCCCATAGAGCCGTATGCTTCAAGCACTATATCATCAACCGTGGTTGCACTCTTGTTACAGGTCAGTATCAGATCAAGGTTGCCGTTTTCAAATGTGAAATAGCAGATATCTGCGGCATTCGCACCAATCCCATAAGAAAGGCGGAGTGCATCATTTCCGAGCACATTTTCAAATGTCTGCCATTCGATTGTATTTGAATACACCGGATCTATTTCGCGGATGCCTGTATACATCTCTTTGGTTTTCAGTGCTGCAAAGGTTTTAGAACCCTTTGTATCCACGATAACAAACGTCTTA
>JAZNBZ010000254.1:0-19802 GCA_045587285.1 Candidatus Flemingiibacterium sp.
AGCCTGGCAATTTACCATACCGCCCTTGATTGAGTGCATTTCGCAGGGTGAGTAGCCGATGATGAGTGAGGGACCGGGATATGCTTCTGCTTCCTGGATTGCCTTGAGAGTCTGAGCCATGTTAGCGCCCATAGCGATCTGTGCAACGTAAACGTAGCCGTAGGACATAGCGATCTCTGCAAGATTCTTCTTGCCGATTGCCTTACCTGCTGCTGCGAACTGAGCAACCTGACCGATCTGAAAAGCCTTGGAAGCCTGGCCGCCGGTGTTAGAGTAAACCTCGGTATCGAATACCATAATGTTAACATCCTCGCCGGATGCAAGAACGTGGTCGAGACCGCCGAAGCCGATATCGTATGCCCAGCCGTCGCCACCGAAGATCCATACGGACTTCTTAGCGAGGTAATCCTTCTCAGCGAGGATCTTGGGAGCTACAGGGCAACCGTCCTTTGCAGCCTTCTCGAGCTCTGCGATGAGAGCCTCTGCGGGAGCTGCGTTAGCGGTGGAACTGTCCTTGGTGTCAAGGAATGCCTTAGCAGCAGCCTTGAACTCGTCGGAAGCCTTATCGGAAGCCATCATTTCCTCAACCATAGCGATGAGTCTGTTTCTGATGGTCTTCTGAGCGAGGTGCATACCGAGACCGTGCTCTGCGTTATCCTCGAAGAGGGAGTTAGCCCAAGCCGGACCCTTGCCGCTCTCGCGGTTTACGGTGTAAGGAGTTGCAGGTGCGGAACCGCCCCAGATGGAGGAACAACCGGTAGCGTTGGAGATATACATCGACTCACCGAAGAGCTGGGTGATAAGACGAGCGTAAGAGGTCTCTGCACAACCTGCGCAAGAGCCGGAGAACTCAAGCAGAGGCTGCTTGAACTGCGAGCCCTTAACGGTGGTGTTGATAAGCTCGGGCTTTTCGGATACGTTTGCAACTGCGTAGCCCCAAGGAGCCTGCTGGTCAGCCTGGGTAGGAGCGAGAACCATCTCGAGTGCCTTCTTGTCAGTGCCGTCCTTTTCAGCCTTTGCGTTTACAGGGCAAGCCTTTACGCAGAGGGTACAACCCATACAGTCAGCAGGCGAGATAGCCATAGTGAACTTGTAGTCGGTCTTGATAACGGGCTTTTCGGTGAACTTGGTTGCTGCAGGAGCGTTTGCAGCCTCTTCAGCGGTCATCGCGTAAGGACGGATAGCAGCGTGAGGACATACAAATGCACAGCTATTACACTGGATGCAGTTTTCGGGAATCCAAGTAGGAACGTAAACTGCAACGCCGCGCTTCTCGGAGATGGTCGAACCCTGCGGGAACGTACCGTCAACGTAATCGGTGAACGCGGAAACAGGGAGGCTGTCGCCTGCCATTGCGTTGGTAGGAAGAACTACGTTGTTTACGAACTTCTCGAGGTCAGCACGCTCGGAGGTGAATGCAGCCTTGGGAGCGTCGGGAGCACAGGTCTTCCAAGCAGCGGGAACGTCAACTACGGTGTAAGCGTCAGCGCCTGCGTCGATAGCGGCGTAGTTGAGGTCAACGATAGCCTGGCCCTTCTTGATGTAGGACTTGTATGCTGCCTTCTTCATATACTCGATAGCTTCGTCCTTGGGAAGAATGTTAGCGAGCGAGAAGAATGCGGACTGAAGAACGGTGTTCTTAACCTTTGCGTTACCGATCTTCTTGGTAGCGATCGTGGTAGCGTCGATGGTGATGAACTTAACGTTGTTGTTTGCGATGTAGGACTTAACAGCCGCAGGAAGGTTAGCGTCAAGCTCCTCAACGGTGTTCCAAGCACAGTCAAGAAGGAAGGTGCCGCCCGGCTTAACGTCGGAGATCATATCGTACTTCTTGAGGTATGCGGAGTTGTGGCAAGCAACGAAGTCAGCCTTGTTGATGTAGTAAGGAGACTTGATGGGGTTGTCACCGAATCTGAGGTGAGAAATGGTGATACCGGAAGTCTTCTTGGAGTCGTACTGGAAGTACGCCTGGATATACTTGTCGGTGTGGTCACCGATGATCTTGATGGAGTTCTTGTTTGCACCAACGGTACCGTCGCCGCCAAGGCCCCAGAACTTACAAGCGATAGTGCCGGGAGCTGCGGTGTCGGGAGCGGGCTTCTCCTCGAGGGAAAGACCGGTAACGTCGTCTACGATACCGATAGTGAAGTTGTTCTTAGGCTCGTCCTTCGCGAGGTTCTCGTAAACTGCGAAGATGGAGGAAGGCGGAGTGTCCTTCGAGCCAAGACCGTAACGACCGCCAACAACGGTTGCCTTAACGCCCTTGAGAGCAAGTGCGGTAACAACGTCGAGGTAGAGCGGCTCACCGAGAGAACCGGGTTCCTTGGTTCTGTCGAGAACTGCGATCTTCTTTGCGGTAGCAGGGATAGCTTCAACGAGCTTGTCTGCAACGAAAGGACGGTAAAGTCTAACCTTAACGAGACCTACCTTCTCGCCTGCTGCCATCATATAGTCGATAACTTCCTCTGCAACGTCGCAGATGGAGCCCATAGCGATGATTACACGCTCTGCGTCCGGTGCGCCGTAGTAGTTAAAGAGCTTGTAGTCGGTACCGATCTTAGCGTTTACCTTGTCCATATATTCCTCGACGATTGCGGGGAATGCATCGTAGAACTTGTTGCAAGCCTCTCTGTGCTGGAAGAAGATATCGCCGTTTTCTGCGGAACCGCGGAGAACGGGATGCTCAGGGTTGAGAGAACGTGCACGGAATGCTGCGATAGCGTCCTTGTCAACCATCTCTGCGAGGTCTTCGTAGTCCCAAGCCTCGATCTTCTGGATCTCGTGCGAGGTACGGAAGCCGTCGAAGAAGTTGAGTACAGGTACACGGCCCTTGATGGTTGCAAGGTGAGCAACTGCGCCATGGTCCATAACTTCCTGAGGATTGGACTCTGCCATCATAGCGAAACCGGTCTGACGGCAAGCGTAAACGTCGGAGTGGTCACCGAAGATGTTGAGCGCGTGCGATGCTACGCAACGTGCAGAAACGTGGATAACGCAGGGGAGAAGCTCACCGGCGATCTTATACATATTAGGGATCATCAGAAGAAGACCCTGAGATGCGGTGTAAGTAGTGGTGAGAGCACCTGCTGCGAGAGAACCGTGAACGGTACCTGCAGCGCCTGCCTCGGACTGCATCTCGATAACCTTTACGGTATCGCCCATAATGTTCTTCAGGCCGGTAGCAGACCAAGTGTCTGTAACGTCAGCCATTACGGAAGAAGGAGTAATGGGGTAGATGCCTGCCACTTCGGTAAACGCATACGACGCGTGAGCGGCGGCTGTGTTACCATCCATGGAAATTTTCTTTCTTGCCATGTTGGAATTCCTCCTAAAAAAATAATTTTTGTCATATTTATGCGTTACCTTGCGGGCTTGTCCGCACATTTGGGCGCACGGACAAAAGGGCGCAGTAACGCCACGATAATATTATACATCTTTTTTTACAAAAAGTAAAGATGTAATTTGATAAAAGTTTGGAACATTTTTGGAATGTTTTTATGTACTTATATATATTTAAGGTACGAAAGGTGTGTTATTCCTCGCCGCCAAGCTCTTTTTCCATCTTTTCGCGTACGCTTTTTATCTTGTCGGGCGTGATCTTGCCCTTCGTCTTTTCAAAGTATGCGACGGAGTTGCGCGCGAGCAGTAAAAACTGATTGTTGAGTGAGCGTCCCTCGCTCTCCGCGACGTAGTAGAGCTTTTCGAGTAAGTCGTCCGCAATACGCACGGTGACGGTCTTTTGATTTTTCATTATTTCGTCCTCTCTTTAGTGATAAATTTGCCTATAAAAATATTATCTTATAAAATTTCAAATTACGTATTGATTTTTTATGAAAGATGTGTTAAAATAGAAACAGAACAAAAGTTCGGTGCTTGAAATGAGGGTGAAAAATGTTATCTATCGTATATTCCGCAGGGCTTTTTGGCATTGACGGATTTCTCGTTACCGTCGAGTGTAATTCGCAGGATAAAATGCCGCAGTTTGAGATTATTGGACTTCCGGGTATGGCGATGCGCGAGTCAAAGGAGCGTATAATAGCCGCTGTCGAAAACAACGGCTTTATGTTCCCCGAAACGTGTCTTACGGTCAATTTAGCGCCTGCCGACAAGAAAAAAGAGGGCTCGACTTACGACCTCGCGATGGCTGTGGGCATAATGCAGTCGAATCATATACTCCCGATGACGCTTGACTTGTCGGGCTCGTGCTTTATCGGCGAGCTTTCGATGACGGGCGCGGTACGCGAGGCAAGCGGCGTGCTTTGTATGGCGATTGCCGCAAAGGAGGCAGGGATACACGATATCTACGTGCCGCTCGGCAACGCGAAGGAGGCGTCGGTGGTTGACGGCGTGAGCGTCTACGGCGTGAAGGACCTTATGACGCTGTATAGGCACCTGCGCGGTGAGGCGCTTATCGAGCCGACGCGCTTTGAAAAAACGGAATTTGCACCCGGCAAAATGGACGCCTTCTGTGATTTTTCGGACGTTAAGGGACAGGAAAAGGTCAAGCGCGCGCTTGAAATTGCCGCCGCGGGCGGACACAACGTGCTTATGATAGGCCCACCCGGTACGGGCAAATCCATGCTTGCCAAGCGCCTTCCGACGATACTTCCCGAGCTGACCTTCGACGAGGCACTCGAAACCTCGAAGATACATTCCATAGTCGGCAAGCTCAAGGAGGGCGTATCTATCGTAAACAGACGCCCGTTCCGTTCGCCGCATCACACGATGTCCGCGCCGAGCCTTGTCGGCGGCGGTGCAAATCCGCAGCCGGGCGAAATATCGCTCGCGCACAACGGAGTTTTGTTCCTCGACGAGCTGCCCGAGTTTAACAAGCTCGTCACCGAGTCGCTCCGCCAGCCGCTCGAGGATGGCAAGGTAACGATAACGCGCACGAACGGAAAGGTGACGTACCCTTGCTCGTTTATGCTCGTTGCGGCGATGAATCCGTGCAAATGCGGATATTTCGGTCACCCGACGCACAAATGCACCTGCAAGCAGGAGGACATTAAAAAATATCTCTCAAAAATCAGCGGACCGCTTCTCGACCGAATGGACATTCAGGTCGAGGTGTCCTCGCTTACGTACGACGAGCTTTCAAAGCCGAAATCGAGCGAAACGTCCGCCGACGTGCGCGAGCGCGTCAACAGGGCGCGCGAATTTGCAAGAAAACGCTGTGAGGACGCGGTTTTGCGCGATCCGAGGCTGCCGAAGATAAGCAAGAACGCGGATATGTCAACGAAGCATCTCGCGAAATTCTGCAAGCTTGACGACGAAGCGTCTGCGGTGCTTCGCGTTGCATACGATAAAATGGGACTCTCAGCGCGAGGATACGACAGACTTCTCCGCGTGGCGAGAACGATAGCCGACCTTGCCGGAAGCGAGAATATACAGAAGCAGCACGTCGCCGAGGCAATACAGCTTCGCACGCTTGACCGCAAATATTTCGGCAATTAAGAGTTTTCCGCACTTTTCCACAAGGCTTGTGGAAAACCTCAAGGACGCCTTTAAAATCCACTCATCTTGTTGAAAAGTGTGTGGAAAACCGTGTAAAACTCACGGGAATGCCCTGAAATTCGGCAAAAAATTATCCACGTTTTCCACAGCGTGCGCTGTGGAAAATGTGGGTGTGCGTGGTAAAGGTCTTGGTGGTAAGAAGGAAAATGAAAATTATTTGCCAAAACGTAAAAAGAATCGTTTAAAGAGTTATGATTACAGTTCGTGTGGTGTATATTTTATCACGGTATGTACTTTGGAAAGAAGAAACTATTTTTGGACAACTGTAGGGGCGACCAGTGGTCGCCCGCAAGACGTTAAACTCTCTGTATACGGCGAAATTGTAAATGAGGCAATCAATAATATTACCGTTGCATATCCTGTGTTATCGCTTGAAAGTTATGTGATTATGCCGAATCACATTCATATTCTTTTACGAGTTCGTACCGATGAGTGCGGGCGACCGCTGGTCGCCCCTACAATGTTGCGGGTTGTAAATCAACTAAAGGGGTATGTTTCTAAAAAAGCAGGAACATCGATTTGGCAAAAATCTTTTTATGACCACATCATTAGAAATCGTGAAGATTACGAGGAATGTTTTCGGTATATACATGAAAATCCTGTTCGTTGGTACTATGACGAATTATATACAAAAGATAAAGTCAACGAATTAAGAAAGGGACGGCGGTAAACCGTCCCTTACAATATTTTATCTTACCTGACCGTCGCCCGTTATGAGATATTTTCTCGTGGTGAGCGCGTCGAGTCCCATCGGTCCGCGCGCGTGAAGCTTTTGCGTTGAGATGCCAAGCTCTGCGCCAAATCCGAACTCGCCGCCGTCGGTGAAGCGAGTGGACGCGTTGACGTATACCGCCGCCGCGTCAATCTCAGCGCGGAAGCGACTTGCATTTTCCATATCGCGTGTGATTATAGCCTCACTGTGTCCCGTGTTGTAGCGGTTGACGTGCGCGATAGCTTCGTCGATGCCCGAAACTACCTTGACGGCGAGGATATAATCGTCGTATTCCGTTGCCCAGTCGGATTCCTTGGCAGCAGTGCAGCCGAGGATATTGCAGGTCTTTTCACAGCCGCGTATTTCGAGCGCTCCTTCAAGCGCCGCAACGAATTTCGGCAGAAATTCTGCCGCCTCGTCCTCGTGAACGAGCATCGTTTCTACAGCGTTGCATACGGACGGACGCGACATTTTTGCGTTTACCGCGACCTTAACGCCGATACCGTGATCGGCGGTTTTGTCGATGTAAATATGGCAGTTGCCCGCGCCGGTTTCGATTACGGGAACGGTGGCGTTGTCAACGACGCTTCGGATGAGTCCTGCGCCGCCGCGCGGAACCAAAAGATCAACGAGTCCGCGCATTTTCATAAGCGCGGTCGAGCTTTCGCGAGTGGTGTCCTCGATGAGTGCAAGCGCGTTTTCGGGAAGGCCGTTGTCCGCGAGTGCACGCCTCATAAGCGACGCGAGTACGCGGTTTGTTTCGATAGCTTCCTTTCCGCCGCGAAGCACGCACGCGTTGCCCGTTTTGATACAGAGAGCTGCCGCGTCAACGGTAACGTTTGGACGCGCTTCGTAAATTATCGCGACCACTCCGAGCGGTACGCGGATGTGCTCGATAACGAGCCCGTTCGGACGCGTGGTGCGCGTGCCCGAGCCGATAGGATCGTCGAGCATAATGAGCTGTGTTAAGCTGTCTGCGATGCCGTCGATGCGCTTTTTGTCAAGCTTCAGGCGGTCGAGCATCGGCGTGGGAACGCCGTTGTCGGCGGCGTTTGCAAGGTCGATGCCGTTAGCCTCGATGATGCGCTCGCTTTCTGCGACGAGCAGCTCGGCAATACGTGCGAGAACCGCATTTTTTACCTTAGTCGATGCGCCTGCAAGCGCGTTTTTTGCGTCAGCCGCCGCGGTGCATAGACCTTTTACGTAGTCGTTTGTCTGCATTTGTTTGTCCTTCTTAAAAGTTATATTCTTACAAGCGTTTTGAGCGCTGCTTCAAGCGAGGCGAGAAAACGGTCCGCTTCCTCTTTTGTGTTTTGTGCGCCGAGGCTTACGCGAATCGTGCAATCAGCCTCTTTTTCGGTAAGACCGTACGCGAGCAAAACGTGGCTTTTGTGCCCCGTATTAGACGAGCACGCCGAGCCGCTTGACACGAAAATGTTATCGCGTGAGAGCGCGTGGAGCATCGTTTCGCTTTTGATATTTGGAAGCGTGATGCTTATAACGTGCGGTGCGGCGTTTTTGGGAAGGTTCAGCCTGACGCCGTTGAAGCGCGCGCCGTCCGACAGCGCCGTGATGATGTACTCTCGCAGTTCTTTTTTTCTCGCGCCGTCCTCGCCACGCGTTACGAGCGCGTTCTTTACCGCCGCTCCAAAGCCGATGATGCCGAGCAGGTTTTCAGTTCCCGAACGCATACCGAATTCCTGAGCGCCACCGTGTATTATCGGTACGAGCTGACGCTTTTTTAAGACGTGCGCCGTAACGTACAGGGCACCGACGCCCTTAGGTCCGCCGATTTTGTGCGCCGACACGGTTATCATATCCGCGCCGAGCGATTTTTCGGTGAACGGTACGTTCATATACGCCTGCACGCAGTCGGTGTGAACGAGTGCGTCGGGATTTGCCGCCTTTACGATAGCCGAGGCACGCTTTACGTCGTAAAGTGCACCCGTTTCGTTGTTGACGAGCATAAAGCTTGCAAGCACGGTGCTTTTGTCTGCCTCGCGCTCGATTGCCGCGTAGTCAAGCTCGCCACCAACGGTGGGGATGCGTACGACCGTAAGTCCGTGACGCTCAAGCTCTGCCGCCGTTTCGAGCACGGCAGGGTGCTCGCTGTCGGAGATGAGAACCTTTTTGCCCGCTCCAAAGCCTTTGGCGGAGATTGCACCGAGAAGCGCCAAATTATCCGCCTCCGTGCCGCTTGCGGTGAAAATAAGCTGTTTTTCGGTAAGCTTCGTTATGGGACGAACGCCGAGTGAGGTCAAGACTGCGCGCCTTGCGTCGGAAACGAGCTTCTCTGCCTCAACTCCAAGCGTGTGGAGCGAGGACGGATTGCCGTAAACGTCCAGCGCGGCGCAAATTGCGTCCCTTGCCGCACTGCAAAGCGGCGTCGTCGCGGCGTTGTCAAAGTAAACGTGGGTGCTCATCAGGTGAAATCAAAGTAGCCGAGGATAGCCCAGACGTCCTCGAAGTGAGTGTCGTACTTCTCTGCGGTTGCGGTATAGGTGAAGACGTATACCTGCGCGTCCTTTATCGTAACGACCTGCATAACCTTGTACTGCACGTCCGTAAGCGTGCCCGTATACGTGTAGGCGGTTGCGTCGGTGCCGTCAAGCTTTATTTTATCAGGCTCGCCGACGTATTCGAAATTCGAGAAGAGCGCCTTGAGGCTCGGCTCGTACGTTGCCCAATAGCCCTCGATATTCGTGGCGGTGTCTGCCGTGAGGTCAAACGCTATTACCGATACGTTCGAGGGATCAACGTTGCTGTAATAAGCCGCGGTGACACCCGTTGAGATATCGCTTATCCATTCGTCGGGAACGTAGAGATTATAAGAAACACCGTCGTTTGATATCTCCTTAAATCCCATAGGCGCTTCGCCGTCCTGCTGTGTACAGCCGCAGAAAAGTGCAGCCGCCGTTAAAATTACGCAAAGAAGCGCAGAGAGCTTGAGTATATTTTTCATATCAATTTCCTCGCAGATCAATAAATTTACTATAATTATACCTCACGCGTACCGCTTTTTCAAGATGAAATTGTAAACACTGCTTGAAAAAATAATATAGCGGCAGCAAAGCACCGTTGGGCGTGCTTCGACAATATCCTTGACAACTCGACGCTAAAATGCTATAATGAGCACAGAGACATTCGTCAGACAAGACCGTTCAAAGGAGATGACTTTAAAATGTATTGCACTAATTGCGGAAAAGAATTCGTTCGCGGCGAAAGGTTTTGCACCGCTTGCGGCACGCAGATTAGCACGCACGCGGAGCAGCCGACCGTAGCCACACCGACGGAGGGAAGCGTTTCCCTCGTCGCAGAGAAGCCGACCGCACAAATGCCGGTTGCGCAGGCGCCTGTCGCGGAGGCGCCCGTAAAGGAAAAGTCAAAGAAGGAAAAGCCGAAGAAGGAAAAGAAAAGCTTCAATGTTTTTGCTATCATAGGCTTCGTTCTGTCTCTCGTTTGCTGCTTTGCCGCAACCAAAGCTACGGTGCTTATTCCCCTTGCGGGACTCGTTTTTTCCATAGTTGCACTGGTTCAGATAAAGAGATCCGCACAAAGAGGAAAGGGACTTGCTATAGCGGGCGTTATTCTCGGCTCGATCACCACCGTGATAGCGGTCGTTGCCGCGATATTTTCCGCGCTGTTCTCGTATGCGATCCCCGGAATCTTCAGACTGATCGTAAACTATCTTGCCCCCGAGCTGCTTTCCCTGATAGGCGCTCAGGTAGAGTCGAGTATAACGGATATAATTCGCGATATCATCGGAGAGGTGAACCTTTCCGAGCTTCTTCGGGATTTGATCGAGTCAATGTTCTGATACGTATAGTAAAAACGCTCCGATGCTGATCGGAGCGTTTATTTTGCATATATGCGACTTTGCCTATAAGCCGGGTTCTGTCGAGGACGGTCATCTATCTTCGCTTATTGTTGCCAACAAGCTTTACGGCGAAAGCCGTATGCCACCTATGAGATCTGTCGGGCAAACAGCCGCGCGGTGCGCGGATCTCAACGGTGTTGCTTCGGATAGGGTTTACAGCGGACCTATGTTGCCATAGGAACTCGTGAGCTCTTACCTCGCGTTTCCACCCTTACCGTCAAAAGACGGCGGTCTATTTCTGTTGCACTTTCCCGGAGGTCACCCTCGGCGGACGTTATCCGTTATCCTGCCCTGTGAAGCCCGGACTTTCCTCACGGTAATACCTTTCGGCGCCATACCGCGCGATCGTCTGGCAAGGTCGCGCCAATATTATACCACGCCCTGATATTTTTGTCAAGTGTACGGGCGCGCAGGAAAAGCGAAAATGTTTACAGTTATTTTATTGAACTTGTCAGCGCCGTGTGTTATAATGTAGTGTAATATTTTTGTTTTTACCGCGAACGCGTATGCACAGGAGAGGAGTTCAATGGAGGTCGCTATGATAAATATAACGGTTCCGAAGTCGGCTGCGGCGGTTATTGATGCTCTTCTAAAGAACGGTTGCGAGGCGTACGCCGTCGGCGGATGCGTGCGCGACGCGCTTCTCGGGCGCTGTCCAAACGATTGGGACGTTACCACGTCCGCAAAGCCGGAAGTGGTTTTGCAAATATTCTCCGAGCGGGAGGGCTTTCACGCTATCCCTACGGGTATCGCCCACGGCACGGTAACGGTCGTGTGCGGCGGCGAGCCCGTTGAGGTGACGACCTATCGCATTGACGGCGAGTATTCGGACAGCCGCCATCCCGACAGCGTGGAGTTTACCGATAGCCTTGCCGCTGACCTCGCAAGACGCGACTTTACCGTAAACGCGATGGCGTATTCGCCAGCGCGGGGACTTGTTGACGTCTACGGAGGCGTGCGCGACCTTGATGCGAGGGTGATACGCTGTGTCGGCGATGCACGCGAGCGGTTTTCGGAGGATGCGCTGCGTATAATGCGGGCGCTTCGCTTTAGCGCACAGCTTGGCTTTGCAATTGACAAGGACACCGCAAAAGCGGCGCGCGAGCTTGCATATACGCTTGACAACATCGCAAGGGAGCGCATTACCGCAGAGCTTTCAAAGCTTCTTCTCGGTCGCGACGCGGCGAGGGCTTTGCAAGGTCACGCGGATATAATGCTTCACATATTGCCGATGCTTGACGAGGATGCGATTTTGTCGGCGAGCGAGCGTATTTCGCGCATTTTGGACGCTTCCCTGCCGCTTTATCTCGCGGCGTTTCTTGCCGACACGTCGGACGACGGCGTTTGCGAATTTTTCGCGCGGCTTCGCTTTGACAATAAAACCGCGCGAGCGACTAAAAGCATACTCGCGCACGAAAATTCGCCGATATGCGATAAAATCGCCGTAAAACGGCTCTGCCGCGACGTCGGAGCGGATATTGCACGCGACGTGATTGCGCTGAAGTGCGCTATGGGCGAGGATACCGAGGCAGCGAGAGGGTACCTTCGCCAAATTACGGAGCTCGGCGAGTGCTATTCCATTGCACAGCTCCATATTGACGGGCGCGAGCTTCTCTCGCTCGGTTACGAGCCGATAATGCTCGGAAAAACGCTCGACGCCCTGCTCGAGGACGTCATTTTGGGAAGGTTAAACAACGATAAAAACGCTCTAAAAAATGCGGCGTGCCGCATCTTGAAAGGATAGACAACAATGAAGGAAGTTCTTCTCTGTAAATACGGCGAGCTTATTTTGAAGGGCGCCAATAAATCCTATTTTGAAAATCTCCTACTGAAGGAGCTTCGCACGCGTGTGAAGCGTGCCGGCGAGTTTGACATCAGCTCGGCACAAAGCACGATATACATCGAGCCTAAGGACGAATTTGCCGATATCGAGCTTGCGCTCGAATACGCGAAAAAGGTGTTCGGCATCGTGTCTATCGACCGCGCGGTCGTGGTTGAAAAGGATCTTGAGGCGATAAAGGCGGCGGCGAAGGAATATTTGCCGCAGTTTCTTGTTGGCGCGAAAACCTTTAAGGCGGACGCAAGACGCTCCGATAAGACGTTTCCGCTCAAATCTCCCGAGCTTATGCGCGAGGTAGGCGGTGCGGTGCTCGAGGCTTGTCCGCGCCTTAAGGTTGACGTGCACAACCCCGACGTTACCGTTCGCGTTGAGATACGCGAGCGCGGTGCGTACGTTCACGCAGGCGGCGTAAAGGGTGCGGGCGGTATGCCGCTCGGCTCAAGCGGAAAGGGACTTTTGCTCCTTTCGGGCGGTATCGACAGCCCCGTTGCGGGATATATGATAGCAAAGCGCGGAGTAACGCTCGAGGCGCTCCATTTCGAGAGCTTCCCGTACACGTCCGAGCGCGCCAAGGAGAAGGTGCTCGAGCTTGCGCGGCTTCTGTGCGAGTACACTACGCAGATAAAGGTGCACGTTATATCGCTCACGCATATTCAAGAGGAGCTTCGCCGCGCCTGCGATGAGGATTACTTCACGCTCTTACTTCGCCGATATATGATGACGCTTGCCGAGCGCGTTGCAAGACGCAACCACTGTCACGCGCTCATTACGGGTGAGAGCTTGGCGCAGGTTGCAAGTCAGACGATGCGAGCTATCGAGGTGACGGACAGCGCCGTAAATATGCCCGTTTACCGTCCCTGCATCGGTCTTGACAAGGAGGAGATAATCCAAATTTCAAGAAAAATAAACACGTTCGAAACGTCGATATTGCCGTATGAGGATTGCTGTACGGTATTCACACCGCGCCACCCCAAGACGCGTCCCGAGCTCGAGCGCGTTCTTGAGGAGGAAAAGAAGCTCGACTTCGACGCGCTTTGCGACGAAGCGTACGAAACGCTCGATACGATAGTTATCCGCATAGATGAGTGAGCTGATGAAAATATTTCCATTCTGTAAATTCCGCCCTATTACGGGGCGGAATTTTAATATATTTAATTAAATTTGTGCAAATCCTCTTGACAGACGCTTGATTTTTGTATAAAATATATGTGTATGTAATTAAAATATATACTGCCCTATTTGTGTTTTGTGATGGAAAACACGGGCTTGGCTATAAAATAATTGCATTATTAAAACGAATTTAAAAATCAAAAGTACACAACAAGGAGGTGTTCTATCAGTGACTGAAATTATAATCAGTGTTGTTATCACCGCAGTGGTATGCTTACCGCTCGGTGTGGTTTTCGGTATAATTTACAGAAAAAAGGTCGGCGAGGCGGAGATCGGCTCCGCAGAAGAGCAGGCACGTAAAATTATTGAGGACGGTGAACGTACCGCCGAAAATAAGAAAAAGGAAGCGCTCATCGAGGCTAAGGAGGATATACTCCGTCAGCGCAACGAGGCAGAGCGTGAGATCAAGGACCGCCGCGCGGAGGTTTCGAGACTTGAGAGCCGCGTAGCAAAGAAGGAAGAGCAGATCGACAGCAAGATCGAAGCTCTTGAGGCAAAGGAAGAAAACCTTAACAAGAAGCTTCGCGAGGTAGAGGCAACCAAGGAGGAAATCGAACAGATCAAGGCAAAGCAGTTCGAAACCCTCGAGAAGGTCGCAGGTCTTACCGCCGAGGAAGCAAAGGCGCAGATCGTTTCGCGTATTGACGACGAGGTCAAGCACGAAACCGCACAGAAGCTTATCGAATACGAGGCACAGTTCAAGGAGGAGGCAGACCAGAAGGCAAGAGATATTCTCTCTCTCGCGATCCAGCGTTGCGCTTCCGAGAGCGTTACCGAGAATACGGTGTCCGTCGTTGCTCTGCCGAGCGACGAAATGAAGGGACGCATCATCGGCCGTGAGGGACGTAACATCCACACGATCGAGGCGATGACGGGCGTTGACCTTATCATCGACGATACTCCCGAGGCTATTACCCTTTCGAGCTTTGATCCCGTGCGCCGCGAGGTTGCGCGTATCGCGCTTGAAAAGCTTATCGCGGACGGACGTATCCACCCTGCACGCATCGAGGAGATGGTTGAAATGGCTCGCGGCGACGTTGACGGTAGGATCAAGCAGGCAGGTGAGCGCGCTAGCTACGAAACGGGTATTCACGGACTCAGCCTTGACCTTGTAAAGCTGCTCGGAAGACTTCGCTTCCGTACCAGCTACGGTCAGAACGTGCTCGACCATTCGATCGAGGTTTCGCTTCTCTCCGGTATGATCGCCGACGAGCTTGGTGTTGACAGCACTCTTGCAAAGAGAGCAGGTCTTCTCCACGATATCGGTAAGGCGCTTACCCAGGAGATCGAGGGCTCGCACGTACAGCTTGGCGTTGATATTTGTAAGAAGTTCAAGGAAAACAAGGACGTTATCCACGCAATCGAGGCACACCACAACGACGTTGAGCCGCAGACCATCACTGCGATCATCGTTCAGGCTGCCGACGCTATTTCCGCGGCACGCCCCGGTGCAAGACGCGAGGACCTTGAGAACTATATCAAGCGCCTTCAGAAGCTTGAGGAAATTACCTACAGCTTCCCCGGCGTGGACAAGTCGTTTGCAATTCAGGCAGGCCGCGAGATCAGAATCGCAGTCAAGCCCGAGGTGGTCAACGACGAGCAGATGGTGCTTATGGCACGCGACATCGTGCAGAAGATCGAGGCGGAGCTTCAGTATCCCGGCCAGATCAAGGTACATATGATACGCGAGAGCCGCGCTATCGACTACGCAAAGTAATTAAACGAGAGAGCTCTCCGCAGCGCCTGCTGCGGAGAGCTTTTTTGTCGTTTTGAATTTTTGCCCCGAAAATATTGCAAAAAAACAATAGAAGTTAGCGCGAAAGCGGCGCTTTATGATGAAATATGAAGAAATTTATCAAAAGGTATTGCAAAATAAAGAATAATGGTGTATAATAGGCTTTGCAAATATGTCGGATGAAGTATTCGGGAAAAAGCGCGGTTGCGACGCTTGCCGAAGGAGTAACGCTCTCAGGTAAAGGGACCGGGTACGGACGACGCTCTGGAGAAGCTCATTATTGGGTGCCGAAGGTGTTAAATGCTCTCAGGCAAAAGGACAGAGAAAATTATTTTTCTTTTTCTGCGGTGGCGGAAATTTTTTCTGCTATTCTCAATTTGTGCTTTCTTTGGAGTCAACCTGCGTTGGCTCCTTTTTTGATTCAATTCTATAGCGCGTCATAACGGCAGAGCAGGCGGCGGAGCTTAAAGAGGGCTTCGACCGATAAAGGCTAACGGCTTTTGTCAGCACAAAAGCAGTGCTTGTGTAGAAAGAAGGACAGAGAATTTTACGTTCTCTGTCCTTCTTACTTGTATTAACGTTAAGCGTGAATTTTATTTCGCCGCCTCCCAAACGCGAACTACGCGCTTTACCGCGTCGTCGAACTGCTCGGGGGTGAGTGATTGCGGTCCGTCGCACAGCGCGTGCGCGGGATCGTTGTGTACCTCAATCATAAGTCCGTTTGCACCGCACGCGGCTGCTGCCATAGACATCGGCAGAACGAGGTTTGCCTTGCCGCACGCGTGGCTCGGGTCTACGATTACGGGAAGGTGCGACAGCTCGTGCAGAACCGACACTGCGGAAATGTCGAGCGTGTTACGCGTCTGCGTTTCGAAGGTGCGTATGCCGCGCTCGCAGAGGATAACGTTTTCGTTACCGCCCGCCATAATATATTCGGCGCTCATAAGAAGCTCCTCGATGGTGTTTGCGAGACCGCGCTTTAAGAGAATGGGCTTGTTTGAATGGCCAAGCTCCTTTAAAAGCTCGAAGTTCTGCATATTTCTCGCGCCGACCTGTATTACGTCAACGTCTGCGAAAAGGTCCAGGTGCGCGGCGTTCATTATCTCGGTGACGATAGGCATACCCGTTGCCTTTTTTGCTTCAAGAAGCAGCTTGATGCCGTCGTCGCGAAGACCTTGGAATGCATAGGGCGAGGTGCGCGGCTTGAATGCACCGCCGCGAAGTAGCTGTGCGCCCGACTTTTTGACCGCCTCTGCGACTGCGATGATCTGCTCCTCGCTCTCGATAGAGCACGGACCTGCGATGAAAACGAAATCCTCGCCTATCTTTATATCGCCGTTTGCGCCCGTGATAGTTATAACGCTGTCGTCGGGGTGGAACTTGCGGTTGGCGTTTTTGTACGGCTCGCTTATGCGCTTGACCGCTTCAACTATCTCAAGGCCGGATACCGTGTCTATGTTGATGCGGCTCGTATCGCCGACGAGACCGAGGATGGTCTGGAAGTGTCCGCGCGTTTCGTGAACGTTCACGCCCTGCGCCTTGAGTCTTTCGACAAGCTGTGTGAGCTTTTCTTCGCTTGCTCCGGGTTTGATTACTACTACCATAATTTTTCTCCTTATATATGCGTGTTATTATTTTTTACAAATGAAAACAAAAACTCCTCAGTGACTTTCACTGAGGAGTTAGTTTACGCTTTTTCGAAGCAAGCTTCGGTGACACGTTCTTTTTCGCAGCAAAAATCACTATTACCTTTTCTTCGTAAAGTAAAAGTAATAGCAAAAGTATGCAAATGCGAAATTGCGAACGGTCATTTTAATTTACCTCTTGTTTCGTACGGTACCTTGCGGTATCGGTTTAGTTCATTATATCACTAAAGCACGCGGCTGTCAACGGGCAATTTTTACCAAAATTCGAGCTTTGGCAAACGCACGTCTTGTGGAATTATTCCACTTTCATACCCTCGAGAGTGGCAATGACCGAGCGAAGCTCCTCGATATACGTACGGTCAAGCTCGGACAGACGGTAGGATTTCGGATAAACTATCATATCCTTATAGTTGTAGTCCGCGTCGGAAACGCATCTTTGGACGAGTCCGTAGCGGTCGAGTATCTTCTGCGGAATGGTGGACACCCACATAAACGAGTTCGGTATGTTCGACAGCAGCTCCATTTGGCTTCCGCGCTCGAAAACGTAGATACGCTTGTTGGAGTTTTCGATGTTCTCCATACGCTTGGCTTCGATAGTGGGGAGCGTGGGCACGGCGTTGTCGCTGTGGAGTATTTCTATAGAGTTCGCGAGGTCGGCGCACGTAAGCACGGGCTTATTTGCAAGCGGGTGCTCCTTAGACATAAGCGCGATGTATCTGAACTGCCACAGAAGCTCGCTCTTTAACTCCTTCTCGCGCAGTAATCGCGTGAAATACTGCTCGAACACGTCGCGGTAACGGATAATTGCGAGGTTGTAGTTCGACTGAACGATATTCGAGATAGCCTCGACGGAGTTCGTTTCCTTATAATATATTTCTATCTCCTTATCCATATCGAGCCGCCTCACAAAATTCGTGAAGCCGTAAGCCATATAGCTTCCGCGCGGTATGGAGATACTGAAGGACTGCTTTTCGTCGTGGTTTTTGTTGTAAATATGCTCAAGCTCGTCTATCTGCGCGAGGATACGCTTCGCGTAAACGAGGAATTCCTCGCCCTTCTGCGTGGTTATTATACCCTTCGAGGTTCGCTTGAAAATTGTGATGCCGAGATTTTCCTCGAGCTCGCGTATTGCCTTACTGAGGTTGGGCTGTCCCATAAAAAGGTTTTCCGCGGCTTGAGTGATAGAGCCCGTTTTTGATACCTCGACGGCGTATTTAAGGTGCATTATATTCATAATGGGTGTCTTTGCCTTTCGCTGTTATTTCGAAAAGTAGCTCTTGATGGCTTCGGTGATGTAAAGGGACGCCTTTCCGTCGCCGTAAGGATTCTTGGCGCGCGCCATACGGTCGAATTCATCCTTATCCGTAAGGAGCGCCTCCGCCTCGGCAACGACGCGCTCGAAATCCGTGCCGATGACCTTTACGGTGCCTGCTTCGGCGGCTTCGGGACGCTCGGTTTCGGTGCGGAGCACGAGCACGGGCTTGTGGAAGGACGGAGCCTCCTCCTGAATTCCGCCCGAGTCGGACATAATGAAGTAGGATTTCGAGAGAAGATTGTGCATATCCGCAACGTCAACGGGATCCGTAAGGATAATGCGCGGATGGTTATCAAGCAGCGGAAATACGACGTTGCGAACCGCAGGGCTCAGGTGTACGGGATAGATGAACTTGAGGTCGGGGTGACGCTTGGAAAGCTCGAGTATCGCGCGGCAGATGTTTTCGATGCCGCCGTTCTGATTTTCGCGGCGGTGCGCGGTGACGGTAATTATCTTTTCGTTATCGAAGTCGATAGCGCGGAGCGCTTCGTTTTCGAAAACGTAATCGGGCTTTACCGTGTATTGGAACGCGTCGAGCGCGGTGTTGCCCGTTACGAACACGTTTTTCGTGACGTTTTCGCGTTCAAGCTGCGTGCGGTTGAGCTCGGTCGGCGCGAAGTGAAGCGTGGCTATTTTCGTCGTGAGGTTGCGGTTTATCTCCTCGGGGAAAGGGGAGTAGATATCGTAGGTGCGCAGTCCCGCCTCGACGTGACCGACGGGTATTTGCGCGTAGAACGCCGCGAGTGCCGCCGCGAAGCTTGTAGTCGTGTCGCCGTGAACGAGCACGATGTCGGGTGTGGCGGATTTCATAACGTTCTCAAGACCGATGATAACGTCAGCGGTAATGCCGGTGAGGGTTTGTCCCTTCTTCATTATATTAAGATCGTAATCAGGCTTGACGCCGAAAAAGTCAAGTGCGCCGTCAAGCATTTCGCGATGCTGTGCGGTAACGCATACGATGCTTTCGATAGCCTCGTCTGCCTCGAGCGCCTTGACGAGCGGACACATTTTGATTGCTTCGGGGCGTGTTCCGAAAACGGACATAACCTTTATCATAGCTGTTCTCCTTGGTGTTATTTCGCCGTATTCGGCGCATTCTTTATTTCTGCTTCTAAATTTTCCATAACGTCAGCGTACGCGACTTTGAAAAGCTCGCTCGCTCTGTCCTGCTGTCCCGTAAGGTCGAGATAGGCAAAGAGAGCCTCCATTCCGGTCGCGCGCCGGTACTCGCGTGCGGATGCGCTTTTTGGGATGGCGATGCCGTTTGCGTTGCGTCCGCGCTTGTAAACGTATTCCTCGTCCTCGGTCAATGTGGGCAGTATCCTGTCCATTCCTGCGCTTTGCGCGGTGGCGCGAACGAAATTCAGGGCTAAATGAGAAAGAGTGCCGCCGTTTGCGACGCCGAGCGAAACGAGATATTTGCGTACGAGAACCTCAAGCACAGCGTCGCCGAGATAGGCGAGCGTTGCACCGTTCATAAGTTTTGCATCCATAAGCCGTCACTTTCAAAACGAATTCAATATAATCTTCCATTATTATAACACATATTTGGCGCATAATCAAGATGTTGGTCGAAAATACTTACTTTAAACTGCGTTGAAAAGAAAAATAAAAAATTTCAAAAAAACTCTTGACAAACTCGGGACAATATGCTATACTAATAAAGCTGTCCGCTTGGGAGGCCTTGAAAAAGATTTTGAAAAAAGTTTTGAAAAAGGGCTTGACAAGGGAGCGGGGATGTGATATAATAATCGAGTCGCCGCGAAAAGCGACAGCAAAGCAAGCCAAGAATGGTCATTGAAAATTGAACAACAAGAGATTAGGAAAGTACAAAGAGAAGTGAGGCATCGAGAGATGCTGTAATGGAAATTGGAAACGATAACTAAAGAAAATCTCGACAATTCTTTTGAACACGAACAAAAGGTAAATTAAGTAAAAGAGCTAACAAACGATTAAGCTCTAAGATAGGTATCAAGCAGTGAAAAACAGAGAC
>JAZNBZ010000255.1:0-8617 GCA_045587285.1 Candidatus Flemingiibacterium sp.
CGGGCATCTCGTACTCCGTCGTATAGTATCCGTGCTCGGGCGGCATCTGCGAAGCGTTATAGTCAGAATAATCGCGCATAACCTCGGCAAAATCCTCGCCGCCAAGGAGTGCTTCAAGCGCCTTCTCTGCTCGCGAGAGCGCGACCGTCTTGGTTTCCTCGGCATTATAGCCGATATATATCTCCTTGATGCAAAGAAGCTCGTCGCTTGACAGAAGCGCGTCTACGGTTGCGTCGTCGGTCTTTATCGCGCCACTCTCCTTCATAGCCTCGATGGTACGGTACGCGAGCGTGTTATTCTTCGTGAACATTCTGAAAAGCCAATCGGTCATATACTGCGCCTCGAGAGCTATACGGTAGGTGTCGTCGTTGTTGTAGCACTCCGTTGCGCGGTACTCGGCGATATACGCCTCGACGGCAGCCTCGTCGTCCTTTGAAAGTGCTGCGCCGTATTTGTCCGCCATTATCTCGATCGCTTTGGTGTAGCGCACGTTGTCCTCAACGAGTGCCGAAAGCTCGCGGAGCTGTTCTTCCGTGAGCTCTGCGTTCTCACCGAAGCTGTCGCGCTTGTTGTTGAGAAGATAATATCTATACTCCTGATATTGCACGTCCTTGTCGCCGACAGTCATCACGACGCGCTTATCAGCCGCGCTCGGTGTAAAATCCGACGCGGTGTTAGCGCAGGAAGCGAGCGAGAGGATCAAAAGAACGGCAAGAAACGCCGATATGATTTTATATTTCATTGAGTGCGTACCCCTTATCAAAACGTGTATTTAATGTCATTATACCGCACCTTTGTGACGGGAGTGTGAATATTGGCAAATTTGTTGACGCGCGGGCGTATTTTTTCGTGCTTGCTGACGGAGCGGCGCGGTTGGGCTTGGCGCGCGGCGGCGGTAATCGGGTGCTATACTGTTGCAAACTGATAACGAAAGGACGTGCTACGATGGCACAGATAACGAGCGGCAAAAAGCTGCTTTCCAAAATAAAAACGTACGTTGACGAATGCAGAAACGCCGACGCTAAAAAGCCGATATTCGCAAACGTTGCGGGCTTTTGCCGATTCACGGGAATATCGGTGGGCGAGTTTCTCTCGCTTAAAAGAAAATTCCCTCGCGAGTTTGAGAGTGCGGGCGCTTACTTCGAGGACGCGGCGCTCAACTCGGGCGCGACGGCAACGCTCGTCGGAATGTACCTCAGGCAGTACGGCTTTTGGGGCGCTCCAACTGAGGACGAGGTCGTATGCGACCACGATATTCTCGCGGACGGAATATAAGGAGGTGAGCGCTTGCATCTTCACGGCAGGCCAAACGAAAAGCAGGCACAGTTCTTCCGCTCGACCGCAAAATTCACGGCGTATGGCGGTGCGAGAGGGGGCGGCAAGAGCTGGGCGCTTCGGCGCAAGCTCATACTTCTCTGTCTCCGCTACCCCGGCATACACTGCCTTATCATCCGCCGAACGCTCAAGGATTTATCGGACAATCACGTACAGCCGCTCCTATCTGAGATCGGCAAATACGTGACCTACTCTGCGGGCGCGCGCGTACTGCGCTTTAAAAACGGAAGCCGAATTGACCTCGGCTATCTCGCGTGCGACGCGGACACGTCGCACTACCAAGGTCAGGAGTACGACATAATCGCCATCGACGAGGCAACGCAGATATCGGAGTTTCAGTTCGCCGCACTCAAGGGCTGTCTGCGCGGTGTGGGCAATTATCCGCGGCGAATGTACCTCACCTGCAATCCCGGCGGCATCGGTCACGCTTGGGTAAAGCGGCTTTTCGTAGACCGCGACTTTCGTGAGGATGAAAAGCCCGAGGAATACCGCTTCATACGCGCGTCAGTACACGACAACGAGGTGCTTTGCGAGCGTGATCCCGAGTACGTGAGTATGCTTAAAACGCTCCCGGAGAAGCTTCGCGCGGCGTGGCTTGACGGACGGTGGGACTTATACGAGGGGCAGTTCTTCCCCGAGTTCTCGCGTGAGAGGCACGTTATCCTGCCGCGCGAGCTTGAAACGCGCCGTTATTTCGCCGCGTTCGATTACGGCTTCGACCGCTTCGCGCTGCTCGTCGTCGCAATCGTCGGCGACGCGCTTTACGTGACGCGCGAGGTGTGCAAGTCGAACCTCACCCTCTCGGCGGCGGGTGAGGAATTAGCGGCGGCAGTGCGCGAGGAGCGCGAGCGTGGGCACGATATTTCCTACGCGGTCGCGTCGCCCGATTTATGGAACCGCCGTCAGGACACGGGCTACAGCGGCGTTGAGGTGATATCGCGCGTTTCGGGCACGCCCTCGCTTATGCGTGCGGACAATCGCCGCATACCAGGCTGGCGCGCACTTCGCGAGCGGCTCGCGGACAAGCTGTATATATTCAGCACTTGTGAGGAACTGATTCGCTGTATGGAAGCTCTCCAATTCGACAAAAACACCGTCGAAGACGCGGCAGATCAGCCTCACGAGATAACGCACGCGCCCGAGGCGCTTCGCTACGCGGTTATGTCGCGCACGGACGCGGACGTCAGCGTAACGAAAATGTCGGGCGGCGGTATTGCCGCCTACTAAACGTATATTCACGCGCCGTTATCCGGAGACGGAGCGTTAATATAAAAATATATATTTTTTGGAGGTATTTTACCATGGCTTTAACCAACTTTATTTCTACCGTATGGAGCGAAACTCTCCTCTCCCAGCTCGACCGCGAGTACGTCGGCGTTGCCAACTGTAACCGCGACTTCGAGGGTGAGATCAAGGGCAAGGGCTCGGCGGTACAGATCGCAAACATCGGCGCTATCAACGTATACGACTACGATAAGAACACCGATATGCTCTCCCCCGACGCGCTTCAGACTGCGGCAGTAACCCTTACCATCGATCAGGCGAAGTCCTTCAACTTCCAGATCGACGACATCGACCGCGCACAGTCCACGCCCAGACTTATGGAGGGTGCGATGAAGCAGGCGGCGGCAGCCCTTGCAAACGTCGCCGACTCTTACGTTTACGCGCTTCACGCAAGCGCGGCAGAGGGCAATGTTCTCCCCTGCGACGCGGTAAACGTTGACAACGTTATCGACTACGTCGTTATGGCGCGCAAGCAGCTTCTCTCGAATGGCGTGAACAGCAACATCGCGACGAGCCTTGAAATTTCTCCCGAGGTTGCGGCTGTACTCCTTCGCGCAAAGATTCTGAATGGTACCGAGAATGCAGGCGCACTTGAGAACGGTCTTATCGGCAAGCTCATCGGATTTGACGTTTACGTTTCTCCGAACGTAGCCGCCGCCGACGGCCGCTACAAGTGCCTTGCACGCACCAAGCGTGCCGTTGCCTTCGCCGAGCAGCTTAACGAGGTTGAGGCATACCGCCCCGAAACCCGCTTTGCCGATGCTATCAAGGGACTTCACCTTTACGGCGCAAAGATCGTTTACCCCGAGGAGTTCGTGGTGCTCGATATGTCGCTCGACGCATAAACGACCATTTGATAAGCAGCAGGGCGTGTCCTTGCTGCTTATCGTAATATTAGCCTATGAAAGGAGAAAATTATGACCTATTTCGATATATACCTCACCGCTCTGTCTATGATCGGTGAGCCCGAGAACACAAGTGCGACCGCCGACTATCAGAAAAGAGCGGAACGTCTTTTCACGCATATCAACGCAAGCCTTTATCCCTTGCACAGATGTCTTGGCGGCGAGATTATAGACGCCGACGAATTCTTTATCGAAACGCTTGACACGCTCTTTATGCTCGACGGGCGCCTCGTGCTGACTGCGGCACTCGAGCTTGCTTCCCTGCTTATAATCGACAAGACGCCGAGCGTTTCCGAGATGCTCAAGGAGCGCGCCGAGGAGGAAAAAGCGAGCGTTGCCGCGATGGGCACATCCGTCGCTTCTATCAAAGAGGTGTGGGGCGTATGAACGAGCTCAAGGAAATCGTAATTGATAATTTCGAAAACGCGGCTGTGATCGAGAACTACCGAGTGTCCGCTGACGGACTGCTCACGAAGCGCGACGGATTTCGAGTGCTCGCAAGCTTCGATGCGCATATACGCGCCTACTGCTACCTCGGCGGCGACACGCTGTACGCTCTCGCAGGCTCGTCGCTTTACAGGGTTGTAAACGGCGAAGCCACTCTGCTCGGCGTGCTTTCCGAGGCGGTGTTCGGGGACGAAGCAGAGCGCTGTCTTATGTACGAATACGCAGGGGTTATTTACATAGTTGGCGGCGGCGCGTTCTACTGCTTTGACACTACGGACGAGCTTGCCGTGCCGAAAACGTTCGAGCATATTCCCGTACGTCAATCTGACCACAGCGATTATACCAAGGAGGAGTACAATCTCATTTCCGAGCGTGCGCGTGCCGTCGGAAAGTTTACCCAAAGCGCAAAAGTGCTTACGATAAAGGACGAGGACGCGAATATATGCTCGGTAACGCTCGACGGCGTCACGCTCACTGAGTCGCAGTACAGCGTTTCGATAAGCGGTGGACTTGCCTTTATAAAGCTTACGGACACGTCGCTTATCACGGGCACGCACACGTTTATCGTGGAATACGTTGTCGCGGGGGAAAATTTCCAAAGCAAGAAAGGCGTCTACTCAAACTCACCCAAGGCTTACGTTTACGACGGCGAAAGCGGAGTGCGCGTGATGCTTTACGGGGGCGACGAGGGCTCGGTCTACTACTCCGAGGCGAGCGTAAAGCCGACGGACGAGGAAACGGGTGAGACGCTTGAGCTCACGCCCGGCACGGTGATAGGCGACAGATATTTCGTCGGCAAGGAAATACTCCCGCCGAGCGAGGGCGAAAAAATACTCGATATTCTTCCCTTCGCAACGAGAACGCTCGTTATCACCGACCGCGCGACGTATTACCTCGCCGAGGACACAAAAACCGTAGACGGCGTGACCGTGCTCAAGGGATTTCGCCTCGTTTCTATGTATAAGGAGCTCGGCGTCGGCGAAAGCTCGGGCGTCGTCACCTACGACGGCAGGATATATCTCGTAAATCCGCTCGGGCTTTATTCGATGTCCTACAACCCAATCGAGGACAAGTACAGCACCTACCGCCATACCGTCCCCGACACGCTCGGTATCGGGCGCGACGAGCTTGGAGACGTGCGTCTGCACGTTGACCGTATCAATCACGAGCTCTGGTGTCAGCTTGGTGAAAAATGCGCGGTGTATAGCTTCACGGCGAAAAAGTGGTATCGCTTCAGCGGCTTTTGCCCGATGGCGTTTTTTACCTATCAGAACGCCACGGCGTTTACCGAGGGTGGCAGGATAGGCGTGTTCGCCGTCGGTGAGCGGCTTGACGGCGGCGAAGGATTTGAAGCGTACGTTGAAACGCGAAACCTCGATTTTGGCAACGTATTCGCCGAAAAGACCGTATACAGCTTCGGTGCGACCTTCGAGCGCCGTGAGGGCGCGGCGCTTCTCTGTACGCTGAAAAGCGACAAGGGTGCGAGCTTCACGTTCAGGATAGATGCAGACGAAAGCAGTGCCGATACTACGCCCGTCGTAAAGCGTACGCACGCGCGGCTCGGCAACTGCCACTACGTCATCTGCCGCGTAAGCTCGCCTGCCGACGCCGCGCCAACGGACCTACGCTCGCTACTCATCGCGTACCGCGTTATGGGAGGCAATATATGATAGCTTTGTGGTATTTGCTTGGATTTTTGTGCGGCGCCCTCTTTTTTTGGACGCTCTCGCTTATCAGAGCCGCAAAACGGCGCGAGGTACCACCAAACGGCGACGATGCTCTTAAAAACATTCTCAATTACTGAAAGGATTAACATATGAAAAACAGCTTGGCTTGGCAGCAGTTCGAGGCGGGGCGTGAATACAACCGCCGCATCGGACTTTATGAAAACTACACGCAATGCGAACGCTTCTATCGCGGCGACCAATGGAAAAACGTTGCCGCGGGAGGACTTCCCACGCCCGTATTCAACTACGTGAGGCGTATCGCGGACTACTATATCTCGCAGATTGCGAGTGCGAACGTCGATATGACCTTCTCTGACGAAAATCTGCCGTTTATCACGAGTGAGGCGCACCGCGAGCGCGTATCCGAGGCGGTAAGACTTCTTAACGACCACGCGGCGTTCCGTTGGGAAAAATGCCGCATTGACCGTCTTATCCGCGCGGCGCTTCGCGACGCCGTGCTCTCGGGCGACGGTATTTTCTTCACCTATTGGGATCCCACGGTACGCACGGGACAGGCGTACACCGGCGACTTCGTGACGGTTACGCTTGATGCGACGAATCTATTCGTGGCGAACGTAAACTCCGCCGATATTCAGTCGCAGGAGTACGTGATAGTGTCGGGGCGCGAGAGCGTAAGCCGCCTTCGCGAGGAGGCTGTACGCGCAGGCGTGAGCCGCGAAACGGCGGAAAAGATACGCCCCGACGGCGATATTCACTACGGCGCGGGCGACTACGCTATGCAGGAGAACCCCGACGCGTCCGCCGAAAAGGCAACGTACGTAATCAAGTTCACGCGCGATGCGAACGGATACGTACAGTTTGAAAAGCAGACGCGCGACGTGACGATAAAGCACGTATCCACGGGGCTTCGTCTGTATCCCGTTTGTATGTTCAACTGGACGCCGACGAAAAACTCTTATCACGGCACCTCGCCGATAGCACAGCTTATCCAAAACCAAAAGTACGTCAACAAGGCGTATGCGCTTTTAATGAAGCATATGATAGACACCGCCTTCTCAAAGGTCGTTTACGACAAAACGAGGATACCCGAGTGGTCGAACGAGGTCGGTCAGGCAATCGGCGTTGTCGGCGGAGATTTGTCGAGCGTTGCATCGACGGTGAGTCCCGGTCAGATGAGCGAGCGCTTTGCCGACGTAATCGGCGACGTCGTGGAGCACACGAAGAACTGTATGGGTGCGACGGACGTTTCGCTCGGCGACGCCGCTCCCACCAACACGTCCGCTATAATCGCGCTTCAGGAGGCGAACTCCGTTTCGCTCGATCCGGTACGCACCTCGCTCTACGCCTGCCTTGAGGAGCTTGCGGCTATATGGATCGACTTTATGTGCGCGTACTACGCGGACGGCAGAATGCTGCTTCTTCGCGACGGCAAGGCAGCCGCGCTTGACTGCCGCCTGCTTCGCGAGGAGCTCATTTGCGCGAGAGTGGACGTCGGCGCGTCCTCGCGCTACTCGAAGGCGTCCGCCCTCTCGGAGCTTGCACGCCTGCTCGACGGCGGTCACATCACGCTAAAGCAATATCTCGAGCGTATGCCCGACGGCGTAATTCCCGGCCGCGACACGCTTATATCTGAAATTACGGAGGTAAATGAAAATGAATGAGGAAATCAAAACGGCAACCGAAGAAGCGGTAAGCGCAGAAGCACCCGTTGAAACCGAGGCGGCACCCGAAGCCGAAGTGCCCACCGAAGCCGAGGCGGTACACGAAACGGTAGAGGAGCCCGTACCCACCGCCGAACCGGAAACAACACCCACGCCCGACGAGGTCAACGCGGCGAACGCCGAGCGCTCCACGGGCAAGGTGGACGACGACGGAATGGGCGCGGCTTTCTTCACCGCCGCGGACGTTCGCGCGATGAGCCGCGAGCAGGTGCGCCGCAATCTGCCGAAGATACTTAAGAGTATGGAAAGCGACAAATTTTAAAAGATAATACAGCGAACTGCCTTGCGGCGGTTCGCTGTTTCTATTGACAAGCAAAAATTATATGGTATAATATTCCTATACGCTGATTATAATGGAGGTCCTGATGTCAAAAAGTATCCGTAAGATTTGCACGGTGACAATTGTGATTACGTTGGTTCTCGCGTCGTGCGCTTCACCTGCTAAATCAAATATAACATCTTTTCCGCCAACCACCGCTTCAAATCGCGAACCGTCTTTTACGTTAGACACTATCACTGCAAATGAAAGCGAGAATGAACGCGAGAACGAGAGTTTTGCCAGCCGCATCGACGCGCTTGACGCAGAGTTTAATGCAATTATGCCAGAGCCTGACGGCTCTACCGCTTCGATGATAGCTTGTGCAGAGGCGTATCTTGAATTATGGCAAAACGAAGTAGACTCATTGCTTACAGCAAATCCCTCACTTGCGGATGATTTCGCCGCGTTTGAAGCCGAGCTTCAAGCAGAGCTTGATGCGCTTGCGGAACAGTATCAATCTGACGGTAGCGCACTATACGGAAGTGCGGTATCGTACGAGCTGACTTGGCACCGTGCAGTCGCCCTACGCGACTTTCTAACTGAATATTACTCCTAAAACGCAAAGCACCCGACGGCAAAGCGCGATATTCTTATTGGAGAAAACAAAGGGAGTATGGTCATAGCCCGATGCATTTGTTATACAAATGCGAAACTTGCGATAAATAACAAAGAGAGAACGAAATGGAAATCCATTCTGTTCTCTCTTTTTCTGCTTTCTGATGAAATCGTGTCAAGTCACGATGAAATCTTCACTTCGTTCAGATGAAATCCAAGGCTACCGCCTTGGATGAAATCAAATCCGTCTTCCTTCTCCCTGCGAAGCAGGATTTCATCGCGTAAGCGATTTCACCCACTAAAGGTGGATTTCATCCGTCGAAGACGGATTTGACTGCGTGTTCTCCGTTAAGGATAACACGC
>JAZNBZ010000256.1:0-26202 GCA_045587285.1 Candidatus Flemingiibacterium sp.
CTCGCCAAATATTATCCCGACGGGCTTGATATATCCGCGCTCGGCAAATATGCCGGCATAGCACAGCAGTATTTATTCTATTACGAGAGGTATAATGCGTAAAAGTGGAGGTGACGCTATGAAATGTCCGCACTGCGGAAGCGAAAGAATTGAAATGGGTGTCGCGTGGGGAAAGAGCGCCGAAACGGGAAACGTTGGGCTTAAATACAGGGCTGGCGGTGGATTTTTCGGAGGAATAACGGGCGTAGTGCAGGCGTACTCCGACCTCTGCCTCGACTGCGGAACTATCGTGAGAACCTACATAAAAGAGGACACAAGCAAAGAATGGACCAAAACCCCCGGCGCCCTTGGCAGCAAGTGAGCGTTAAACCGTCAATGCCATTTTCAACCATATCTGAAGCCGAGCCGGGTGGGGTCTTGGGGAGGGCGGAGCGGCGTTTGAGCGCAGCGCCTCCCCAAGCGATGCCGAGAAGCGGCATCGTTGATTCGATATCAAGCCTGTGGCGCACGAGGGCGCCGCATAAATATAACGAACCTGTAAATTTCAAAAACCCTCTTGCATTATTAAAAAATATCTGTTATAATATACTGGTATGGAAGCCTGCCGGCTTCCTTTGGCGACAAGCTATAAAATAAGGCCATACCAGCCGGGGAATTAGCGGTGCCTTGCACCTGAAGTCCGCTACAGCAGGGGTGGATTCCTATTGTAAGGGCTGATTTTGTGTGGTCTGCACGACGGGCCTTATACGTTGACGGATGGGTCTTGCGCAATCGGAGGCTGTGAACCATGTCAGGTGGGGAACCAAGCAGCATTAAGCAGTTACTCCGGTGTGCCGCGAGGTTACCTGTCCCGAGTATATTCCGGCGTTCACGCACATAAGAGCAGTTCGAGCTTTGGGTGTATGGTCTTATTTTATAGCTTGTCAATTTTTTAGAGAGGACGTGTTATTTTGCATCAGGCGTTATACAGAAAATGGCGCCCGCAGACCTTTTCGGACGTTTGCGGTCAGGACCACATAACGGCTATTTTGCGCTATGCCGTCGAAAACGGCAAGACCTCGCACGCGTACCTCTTTATGGGCTCGCGCGGTACGGGTAAGACCACCTGCGCGAAGATACTCGCAAAGGCGGTCAACTGTGAAGCCCCCGAGAACGGCAATCCTTGCGGTAAATGCGCCGCTTGCCTGTCCGCCGATTCGGGAAGCTGTATCGACATCGTTGAGATGGACGCCGCGTCAAACAACGGCGTTGACGATATCCGTCAGATACGCGACGAGGTTGAATACCTGCCTGCCGAGCTTAAGAAAAAGGTTTACATCATCGACGAGGTGCATATGCTCTCGCAGAGCGCGTCCAACGCGCTTCTCAACACGCTCGAGGAGCCGCCTGCACACGTTATGTTCATACTCGCGACTACCGAAATTCATAAAATCCCCGCGACGATACTCTCGCGCTGTCAGCGTTACGATTTTCGCCGCATTTCAAGCGAGATCATCGCCGCAAGGCTTGAGCATATAGCCAAGGCGGAGGGCATTGAGCTTGACCACGAGGCGGCGTTTATGCTCGCGCATTTGGCGCAGGGCGGTATGCGCGACGCTATATCGCTTCTCGAGCTTTGCTCGGGAGAGAATAAGCCCGTAACCGTAGAGGTTGTCGAAGAGATAGCAGGCTCGGGCGGACGCGACGTTATAATGAAGCTCCTTAACGCAGTTTGCGACAAGGATTACGACACGATATTCGCCGAGATCGGCAAAATGTTTGTGTCAAGTAAGGATATTTCGGTGCTTTGGACGGATCTTATCGCGTTCTACCGCGATATGCTCGTTGTAAAAACGACGAGGGGTTCGCGCGAGTATCTTGACCTTTCCGAGCGGCAGTACGCAGAGCTTATGGAGATATCCACACGCTTTGCCACGGAAACGCTCGTTTATCACGCAAAGCTTCTCGACGAGGCACTTGCTGCTATGCGACTGTCCAACTCGTCGAAGCGACTTATCGCCGAGATGACGCTCGTGCGTATGTGCGACGAGAGATTTTCAACCACGAACGAGTCTCTCGCTTCCAGGCTTACGCTTCTCGAGGATAAGCTCAAATCGGGCGCGTACCGCGTAAATGCGGTGCCTTCTGCCGATACGGCATCGGCGAAGCCCCAAAGCGCGCCGAGTGAGGCCGCTCCCGCTCAAAAGCCTGCGGCAGATCCATCTGTTAAGAAGGAATACAGACAGCTCCCGTATTGGGCGGAGTTTGTGCAAAAATGCTGTGAGCGCGATCTGATGCTCGGAAGTCTGCTTCGCGAATCGTGCAAGGGATACACGGTCAACACGGACGAGCTCGTGCATATACGCACGAGCAATCAAATGGCGCTTACAATCATAACGAGCAGGTTCCCGCAAGTGCTTGAGATACTCAACACCTTTGAGGAGGGAAGGCTCACTGCGGATTTAGTAAAGCTTGAGTACGTTCCCGAGAAAAAGGACAATTCAAACAATGCTCTCGACGAGCTTGCAAGCACTTCGATGGGCGACAACTAATATACTGAAAGGAAAAACACTATGAAAGCACGTTTACCCAAGGGTATGGGCGGAGGCCCGCAGAATATGAACGCTATGCTCCGTCAGGCGCAGAAGATGCAGGAGGATATGGCGGCAATGCAGGAGGAGCTTGAAGGCCGAGAGTACGACGTATCCGTCGGCGGCGGTGTGGTTTCTCTCAAAATGAACGGCAAGAAGGAAGTTCTCGCTCTCGATATCAAGCCTGAGATCGTTGATCCCGACGATATTGAAACGCTTTCCGACCTTGTTATTGCCGCTGTAAACGAGGCTATTAAGAAGGTTGAGGACACGAGCGCCGCAGAGATGCAGAAGATCACCGGTGATATCGGCATGGGAATGCCCGGTCTGTTTTAAGCGCTATGGCGGAGTACATTCTTCCGCTTGAGAAGCTGATCGAGCAGTTTCAGAAGCTTCCGGGAATCGGCAAGAAAACCGCGGTCAGACTCGCGTTTTCGGTGCTTGATTTCACGCCTGAGGAGGCAGAGGCGTTTGCTGATGCCGTTCGCGGTGCGAAGGAGCGCGTGCGCACCTGCTCGGTGTGTCAGAATTTCTCCGACGGCGAGCTTTGTCCGGTTTGCGCCGATACGGGGCGTGACCGTTCGGTCATCTGCGTCGTTGAGGATGCCAAGGCGGTAATGTCGCTTGAAAAGGTCAAGGAGTACGGCGGAGTTTATCACGTGCTTCACGGCGCTATCTCGCCTATGTCGGGCATCGGTCCCGATAAGCTTCGCATACGCGAGCTGATGCTTCGCCTCGGCGATGGCGAGGTTAACGAAATAATCATCGCGACCAATCCGACGGTCGAGGGCGAGGCTACGGCTATGTACATAACCAAGCTCATAAAGCCGCTCGGCATAAAGGTGTCGCGCCTTGCTTACGGTATTCCCGTGGGCGGCGAGCTCGAGTATGCGGATGAGGTAACTCTTATGCGCGCGCTCGAGGGCCGTAGGACAATGTGAACAAATTTTGATTATTTTTCTATAACTATTGACAAATCGCAAAATTTAATATATAATATACAAGTTAGCACTTTTGTGTCCACAAAACGGAGGTGGTAAAATGGCTATTGATATGCGATCCGTCCTTTCGGGTGAGGTAACAAAATTGCCGTTTGACTACAGCTTTTATTTAATGGAGGGCGACTTCGGATTTGACACCAAGGTAGACGGCGTAGTTTTTGAAAAGCCTGCACGTGTTAGCGGCGAGATCGTTAATATGGGCGGATACATCGGACTTCGCGCCTCGGTCAGCGTTGATTACGATGCCGAGTGTGCGCGCTGCTTAAAGCCTTTGAAGCGTAGCTTCACGGTGGATTTTGAGCGCACGGTCGTTAATCGCGGCGAGCTTGTCAACACAAGCGACGAGGAGGCGGACGACTACATTCAGATAGTTGACGGTATGCTGGAGCTTGATGCTGTGGCGGCTGAGCAGCTTATGATGGAGTTCCCGATGAAAGAGGTTTGTTCCGACGAGTGCAAGGGACTTTGTTCCAAGTGCGGCAAGGACTTAAACGAGGGCGATTGCGGCTGTCCGAAAAAAGAAATTGATCCAAGGCTCGCAATTTTGCAAAAACTACTTGAAAAATAAAAATAATTGATGTATAATAAAAAGTGTTATACAGTTAAGGAGGTGTCCAAGAATGGCAGTACCGAAGAAGAAAGTCTCCAGCGCGAGACGCGATAAGAGAAGATCTAACGTATGGAAGCTCGAAATGCCGGGTATGGTGAAGTGCCCAAAGTGCGGTGAGTACAATCTCGCACACAGAGTTTGCAGAGCTTGCGGAACCTACAAGGGTGAGCAGGTCATCAACGTTGACTAATGATGAAAAATACCCGATGCGTTTGCATCGGGTATTTTTTATCCTCGGGTTTTTATGAGCGCGCACCGCTCGTATAACCTCGCGCGCTTTGCGCGCTCGGGGAAACGAAAAGGGGGAGGAGGAACTATCTCAGTCGCCGACAGCTCCTCCTCCCCCCTTTTGAACCCTCTTCACCTCTTGGCTACGCCGCCTAAAAGAAGGCGGCGCGTGAAAAGGGTAGCTTTGCGTGCGCGACGGTGCGCGATTCGATGGCTATCAGCGGAATAGCGCTTTGCGCTATGCCGCAAGCGCGCAGCGAAGCGCCCGCGCCACCCCCGAAATGCGCCAATTTCCATTTTCGTAGGAAATTGGCGCCGTTAAATAAACACTCTGTGGTACGAAGCTTACGGCAAGACGACGTTCCGAGCTGGGGCGAGGGGATAAGGCTCCCTTTTCGTTTCCCCGAGCGGTAGTCGTTCGTAGGCGGGACGTCGGGGACGTCGCCCCCTACAGAGGAGCGGAAGCCTCGCGTCTCCCCGAGCGCGAAGCGCGAGGTCTTCCCGAAAATATCGCAAAAATATTTTCCCCGCCAACGCATTGACAAATCCTCGCCAATGCGGTAAAATTAATATATCAATCGTACGGGAGGGTGTGCCGTGTCACGGGAGTTTAAAATAGAGCTTGTCGAGCGCGATGAGTCGTGGCTCGACGGCGGCGAGGTCGCGGTGCCGCTCGAAATAACCGCGAACGACGACGGCGTGACCGCGTGGTATTACCCGTCGGCAAAATCGCTCGTGAGCGAATTTTTAGAGCGGTTTGGCGAGGGTGAAGCGACGCTTTTTTCGCGCGACGCCGTATTGTGGGCGACGGAAAAATTCGGCGCGTTCCTCAACGAATACGGCTTTGAATTAAGTCCCGATTCGTACGATTATTACGTGAATTTTGCGCTCGGCGTAAAGCAAGCTACAGCATCACCCGACGTGCGCCGTTTGTGTGGCGGCGAGGGGTTCGTTGACCTTACAGATACCGATATCGACGGGCTTTTGTCGGGCGGATATATAGTTTATGCGGCGGTGGTCGATAATAAGATCGTTGCCGTGGCGAACACGGGTGAGACTACAGACGGCGAGGCGCGCGATATCGAAATCGGCGTTGATACCGCCGAAAAATACCGCCGTCACGGGTACGCGAGGGCGTGCGTTTCTGCGCTTGCAAGCGAGCTTTCACGCCTCGGGCACACGGCGATATACGAGTGCGCCTCGAACAACACGGCGTCGATACGCCTCGCCGAAGGGCTTGGCGGAGTGGCTCTCTATAAAAAATATTACGTTGTAGGATTCGGCGAGTAGCCGATTTTGGAGGATAATTATGGCTTTTGACGCAGGAATGGTGTCTGCGATAGTACACGAGCTCCGCGCTCGCATAATCGGTGCGCGCGTTGAAAAGGTGACACAGCCCGAGCGCGATGAGATAGTGCTTCTTTTGCACCTCGGACGCGAAAATATGCGCCTCGCGCTCTCGTCGGGTACTAACAATCCGCATTTTAATATAACCGCGACGGTTAAGGAAAATCCGATGACGCCGCCGATGTTTTGTATGCTTCTTCGCAAGCATCTGACGGGCGCGCGAGTGTCGGGTATCACCCAGCTCGGATTTGAGCGTGCGGTGGAGTTCGCCTTCGACTGCTACGACGAAATGGGCTTTGAAACCACCAAATATCTCGTCACCGAAACGATGGGCAAATACAGCAACGTAATACTGTTAAACGGCGAAAAAAAGGTCGTCAGCGCACTGAAAATCATCGACCTTGCGACGAGTAACGTAAGACAGATACTGCCGGGCTTCCCGTACGAGCTTCCGCCCGAGCAGAAGAAATTATGTCCGCTCTCGGCGACGAAGGAGCAGTTTATGGAAGCGTTCGCCTCGGCGGGCGACGTGTCGGCGGACAAGTTCATTTTGTCGAGCTTTTACGGCTTTGCCGCAGTAGTCGCACGCGAGATCGCGTACCGCGCCGCGGGGCAGGTTGACGCACCGCTCTCGGCGTGCGATGCCGAAAAGCTTTGGAATGCACTTTCGTTCGTGACGGGGCGAATGAACGACGGCGCGTACGAGCCGTGGCTCGTTTGCGACGCATCCGGCAAGCCAGTCGAATACCTTTTCTTCGAGCCGCTTGAATACGGCGCCAATTTCGAAGCACGCCGACTTGACAGCTTTGGCGAGCTGCTCGACGAATATTTCGGCCGCCGCGACAAGGCGGAGCGCATACGCCAGCGTACGGCGGACATTTTCCGCCTGCTCACCAACGCAGAGGCTCGCCTTGAGAAGAAGCTCGCGCTTCAGCGTCAGGACCTGCTCGCGTGCGCGGACAAGGAGCGCTACAAGCTGTGGGGCGATCTTATCACGGGAAACATCTACCGACTTTCGCGCGGTATGGAAACGGCGGTGCTCGAAAACTATTACGACGACGCCTGCCCTACGATAGAAATACCGCTTGATAAGCGCCTGACACCGCAGCAGAACGCGCAGAAATACTACAAAAGGTACAACAAATCCAAAACCGCCGAAATAGAGCTTGCCAAGCAGATAAAGCTCGCCGAGGCGGAGCTCGAATATATCTACACCGTGTTCGATTCGCTGACGCGCGCGGAGAGCGAGAGCGATATTTTAGAGATACGCGCCGAGCTTCACGGCTCGGGATACGCTTCGAGGATGAAAAACTACTCTCCTAAGAAGATGTCCGCGCCTAAGCTTATGGAGTTTAAGTCGAGCGGCGGATATAGAATTTTGTGCGGCAAAAACAATCACCAGAACGACTATCTGACCACCCGTCTTGCCGCAAAGGGCGATTATTGGTTCCACGTAAAAAATCAGCCGGGCTCGCACGTCGTGATGCTTATAAACGGCGAGGAGCCGAGCGAGCGCGATTTTACCGAGGCGGCGATGATCGCAGCGCACTACTCCAAGGTCAGCGAGGGTCAAAACGTTGCCGTTGACTACACGCTCGTGCGTAATATTAAGAAGCCTAGCGGCTCGAAGCCGGGCTTCGTGACGTACTCGACCAACTATACGGCGTTTGTGACGCCCGACGAGAAAACGGTGCTCGCGCTTAAAGTGAAATAAACCGAATTTAATAGTATCAGGGCTTGTCCATCCCCGATTTTGCCGTGGCTTTTTCGGGTGTGGACGAGCCCTCTTTGGTGAGTGTGCAAAAAACACATTGAAAATAAAATACATTTCTTCATTATTATAAAGAAATTTTGTAAATTTATGAAAAAACCCTTGCAATTTATCCGCAATAGCGTTATACTATAACTTGGTATATTATTTAGTGAACGATATCGGCGTTTTGGTGCAATTTCGGTATCAAATGCGCCCAAGAAGGAATACTTGACTATGAATGATATAATTTACTGGGTTTGGCTTGCCGATAAAAACGGCGCTGGCTCTGCGGACGCCTTAAAGCTGCTCGAGCATTTCCCGGGCGGCGCCAAGGAAATCTACGAAGCAACGTATGAACGGCTTGCAGCCTGCAAGAGCGTGAATAAGCAATTCCGTGAGCGTCTTGCGGATCACGACCTTACGCGCGCCGAGCGTACGCTTGAGTTTTGCTTTATGAACGGAATACGCGTTATTCCGTGTACGTCGCCGAATTATCCGAGAAGGCTTCACGAGCTTTACAACAAGCCGCTCGTGCTCTACGCGCGCGGTATGATAAAGGACCTTGACGAGCGCTTTTGCGTGAGCATCGTCGGAACGCGCTCGATGTCGAGCTACGGAAAGCATATGGCGTTCACGCTTGCACGTCAGCTTATCGCGTACGGCGCTATCATTATAAGCGGCGCGGCGTACGGAGTTGACTCTGCGGCGAACAATACCGCCGTGTTTATGGAGGAGCCGACGGTTGCCGTGCTCGGCACGGGCGTAAACGTGCCGTACCCTCCGTCAAATAAGAATATGCTCGATTGGATAGGCGAAAACGGTATGGTCGTGAGCGAGTTCGAGCCGAACACTCCGCCGTACGGACGCAACTTCCCGATACGAAACAGAATTATGAGCGGTCTTGCCGATGCGGTCATCGTCGTTGAAGGCGGTGCACGAAGCGGTGCGCTTATCACGGCAAGGTGCGCGTGCGATCAGGGGCGCAGGGTTTACGCGGTTCCCGGTAACGTCGGCGCGCCGAACAGCGTCGGACCGAACCGACTTATTCGCGACGGTGCGAAGCTCGTGACGTGTGCCGAGGATATTATCGAGGATTTTGCCGACAGCTTTAACCTCAAAAAGCTCGAGCGCATAGTAAGCAGTGATAAATACATTCGCTATGAATATAATCATAGCATACCCGTGCAGGCGGAAAATCAGCCCATCTCTCCGAAACAGCAGGATGCGCTGCCGCCTATGAAGGTTCCTCCGATCAAAAGGGCTGCGGACACGAAACGGCTTCCCGACGTACCGGCACCTACGGATTACCGAAAGCAAGGCGAGCGCGGTGCATCGAAAAAATCGGGTGAGGAGCCAAAGCCGTCAGCGCGTGCACACGACGAAAAGGAACGCGAGGAAATACTGTCCTGCCTCGACGAAACACAGCGCAGAGTGCTCGACGCTATCCCCGACGGCGTGGCAGCTACCACGGACAATATCGCACAAACGGGAATCCCCACGGACGAGGTGCTTGCATCGCTTACGATGCTTGAATTGTACTCGGCTGTCGAGGCGCTCCCGGGCGGGCTTTACAGAAAACTAATATAACAAAGCAAGGAGAAAATCCCAAATGGCAAATCTCGTAATTATGGAGTCGCCCACCAAGGCAAGCACCGTAAAGGGCTATCTTGGCTCGGGCTATAAGGTAGTAGGCTGTACCGGTCATATCCGCGACCTGCCCAAAAGCACGCTCGGTATTGACGTCGATAACGACTTTTCTGCGAAGTATATCAACATTCGCGGCAAGGGCGATCTTATAAAGAGCCTTAAAAAAGAAGCAAAGCACGCCGATAAAGTATTCCTCGCAACGGACCCCGACCGCGAGGGTGAGGCTATTGCGTGGCATCTTTCGGAAACGCTCGGACTTCCCAAGTCGAAGATCAAGCGCGTTACCTTTAATGAAATCACGAAGAAGGCTGTCAAGGCGGGTATGAAAACGCCGCGCGAGATAGATATGGGACTCGTAAACTCCCAGCAGGCTCGCCGTATCCTTGACAGAATAGTTGGATACAAATTAAGTCCGTTTCTTTGGAAAACCATTAAGAGCGGTCTTTCCGCAGGACGCGTACAGTCGGTTGCTACGCGCATTATCGTGGAGCGCGAGGAGGAGATCCGCGCGTTCGTTCCCGAGGAGTATTGGACTGTTGACGTGGTGCTTGAAAATAAGAGCCGCGGCAAGATAAAGGCGAAGTTCTACGGCGACGCGGACGGCAAGCTCGCCCTTACGAACGAGGACGAAACGATGAAGGTCGTCAGAGCCGTTGACGGCGAGGAATTCATCGTCAAATCCGTAAAAAAGGCGATCAGAGTTAAAAACCCCGCACCGCCCTTTACCACCTCCACTCTCCAGCAGGAGGCGTCGCGCAGACTCGGCTTCCAGTCGAGCCGTACGATGCGCGTTGCGCAGGAGCTTTACGAGGGTATCAACCTCGGCGCATCGAGCGGCGGCACGCAAGGTCTTATAACCTATATGCGTACAGACTCGCTCCGTATCGCAGACGAGGCGGCTGACGCGGCACAGGCTTATATCGTAGAAAAGTACGGCGCACAGTTCTATCCCGCCGAGCGCCGCGTATACAAGACCAAGTCGGGCGCGCAGGACGCGCACGAGGCAATTCGCCCCTCGACGCTTGCGTTTGAGCCCGATAAAATAAAGAAGATGCTCACGACGGATCAGTACCGCCTTTACAAGCTTATCTGGGACAGATTTATGGCGAGCCAGATGGCGTCTGCCGAGCTTGACACGGTAACCGCAGACATCGAGGCGGGCGGATACATCTTCCGCTCGAGCGGTTATACCGTAAAGTTCCACGGTTATATGAGCGTTTACGAGGAGAGCGAGGATTACGTCGCACAGAGCGCGGCGGATACCGACACTCCCGAAAAGAGCGCAAGACTCCCGAAAATCGAGCAGGGCGATACCTTAAAGCACGCAAGCACCGACTCCGCACAGCATTTTACCGAGGCGCCTCCGCGCTACAACGAGGCTTCTCTCGTTAAATTCCTCGAGGAACGCGGTATCGGCCGTCCGAGTACGTTTGCTACTATCATCACGACCATAATCGCGCGTGGCTACGTCGTGCGCGAGGGTAAGATGCTGAAGCCTACCGATCTCGGAGAAATGACGACGAAGCTTATGGTAGACTCCTTCCCTAAGGTGGTTGACTACGAATTTACCGCGAATATGGAAACCGAGCTTGACGAGATCGCCGAGGGCGATTCCACCGTCAGCGGCGTACTCCACGGCTTCTACGACGATTTCGCAAAGACGCTCGAGTGGGCGGAGGAAAACGTCGATAAGAACAAGTATCAGCTTCCCGTTGAACAAACGGATATTATCTGCGACAAGTGTGGCTCGAAGATGATCGTTAAAAACGGACGCTTCGGCAAATTTGCCGCTTGTCCGAACTATCCTGCTTGCAGAAACACCAAGCCTCTTACGGCGAAGGAGCCCGAGAAGGTTGACGAAAAGCCCGACGTTACCACCGATATGGTGTGCGACACCTGCGGCAGTCCTATGGTTATCCGCACGGGCAGATTCGGAAGCTTCTACGCTTGCTCGAGATACCCCGAGTGCAAGACCACCCGTCAGGTCGCAAAGGACCTCGGCGTTGCTTGCCCTCTTTGCGGCTCGAAGGTCGTTATCAAGAAGGGTAAGAACCGCTCGATATTCTATAGCTGTGAAAAATATCCCGAATGCAATTTCTCCTCGTGGGATATGCCGACGGGCGAAAAGTGCCCCGAGTGCGGCGAGATGCTTTACCGCAAGAAGGGCAAGCCGTACGTGATATGCAAGAAGGACGGCTGTGGCTACAAGAAAGAAGTCGAAGCAAATGGCGATGCAGAATAATATCACCGCCGTAAACGTAGTCGGGGCGGGACTCGCGGGCTGTGAAGCGGCGTGGCAGCTTGTCAGCCGCGGCGTACCCGTGAAGCTTTACGAGATGAAGCCGCAGAAGTATTCCCCCGCGCATCACAGCGAGGGCTTTGCCGAGCTCGTTTGCTCGAATTCGCTTCGCTCGAATATGCTCTCGAACGCCGTCGGCGTGCTCAAGGAGGAAATGCGTCTCCTCGGCTCGCTTATAATCGAGGCGGCGTACGCGTGTGAGGTGCCTGCAGGCAGTGCGCTTGCGGTGGACCGCGAGCTTTTCTCGAGGTATATTACGGATAAGCTCAAAAATCACCCCCTCGTTGAAATCGTGGAGGGGGAGGTTACGGAAATTCCCGAGGGCATTACCGTTATTGCAACGGGACCGCTTACGTCCGAAGCAATGTCCGATGCTATCGGCAAGCTTATCGGAAACGATTATTTAAGCTTCTTCGACGCGGCGGCACCGATAGTCAGCTTTGAGTCGATAGATATGTCGAAGGCGTTTTACGCGTCGCGCTACGGCAAGGGCGAGGCGTCGTACATCAACTGTCCGTTCACGAAGGAAGAGTACGACCGTTTCTGGGAGGCGCTTATCAGCGCTGAGGAGGCGGAGCTTAAAGATTTCGACAAAGCGGCAGGACTCAAGGTATTCGAGGGCTGTATGCCCGTTGAGGTTATGGCAAAGCGAGGACACGATACGTTGCTTTTCGGCCCGATGAAGCCCGTCGGTATCACAGTACCGCAGACGGGCAAGGAGGCGTACGCTATCGTACAGCTTCGTCAGGAGAATGCCGAAAAGTCGATGTATAACGTCGTCGGCTTTCAGACGCACCTCAAATTTCCCGAGCAAAAGCGCGTGTTCGGTATGATACCAGGACTTGAGAACGCCGAGTTTTTGCGCTACGGCGTTATGCACAGAAACACGTTTATGAATTCCCCGAAGTTGCTTGACGGCGCGTATATGCTGAAGTCGCGCCCGGGACTCTTTTTCGCAGGTCAGATGACCGGCGTCGAGGGCTACGTTGAGTCCGCGTCGAGCGGACTTGTGGCAGGTATAAACGCCGCGAAGATGGCGCTTGGCGAGGATGCGGTCAACTTCCCGCGCGAGAGCGTTATCGGCTCACTTGCCGCATACGTGTCCGACGAGGGGGTTGTCAACTTCCAGCCGATGAACGCGAATTTCGGTCTTGTTGCACCGCTCGGCGTTAAAGTCAAGGGCGGCAAAAAGGCGCGCGGTGAGGCTATGGGCGCGCGTGCAATCGAGTGCATCGGCGCGTTTGTAAACAACGATAATTAAGAGAAGGAGTGGCGAAGGTTATGGAAAAGCTTCCGCTGTCGGTCGAGGTATTCGAGGAACGAATCGGATACCGCTACAATAACATAAATTTGCTTATTACTGCACTTACCCACTCTTCATTTGCAAACGAGTGTAAGCCGAAGGGAGAGGCGGTCGAGTTCAACGAGCGACTTGAGTTTCTCGGCGACTCGGTGCTTTCGATAATCGTCAGCGATTATCTTTACAAGCACTATCCCGACACTCCCGAGGGCGACCTCACGCGTATCCGTGCGAGCGCGGTGTGCGAGAAAACGCTCGGTAAGCTTGCGCTCGATATGGAGCTTGGTAAGTTTATGCGACTCGGTCACGGCGAGGAATTGTCGAATGGTCGTGAGCGCGTGTCGATACTTGCAGACGCGTTTGAGGCACTGCTTGCGTCGATGTACCTTGACTCGGGCTCGCGTGAGGCGGTGGAGAAATTCCTTATGCCACGCGTTATTCCCGAGATAATACAGTTCGTCGAAAACGGCAAGAACAAGGACTACAAGACGCTGCTTCAGCAGATAGTACAACAAGAGCGCGGAGAGATACTCGAATACGTGCTCGTTGGCGAGGAAGGCCCCGACCACGCAAAGATATTTACCGTCGAGGCAAGACTCAACAGTAACGTCATCGGTCACGGCAAGGGCAAGAGTAAGCGTGAGGCGGAGCAGATGGCGGCTAAAGAGGCGCTCGTGCTTTTCGGCGACAAATAATGAAGCACAAAAACGTTCCCGTTTTTATACCGCACGCAGGCTGTCCGAACGATTGCGTTTTCTGCAATCAGCGGCGCATATCGGGAAAGATGGACTTCGATATCCGCTCGGTAAAGGACGAGCTTGAAAACGAGCTTTCAACGGTTGACAGAGAGGCTTGCGACGCGGAAATAGCGTTCTTCGGCGGCTCGTTTACGGGCATTGACCGCGGCGATATGCTATACCTACTCGGACTTGCAAAGGAGCACGTCGATGCAGGACGCGTCCGTGCGATAAGGCTCTCCACCCGTCCCGATTATATCGACGGTGAGATACTCGATATTTTAGCCGCACACGGCGTTACCGATATTGAGCTTGGACTTCAGAGTATGAGCGATAAGGTGCTCGCGGCATCGAAGCGCGGACATACCGCAGAGTGTGCAAGACAGGCGTGCAGGCTTATAAAATCGCGCGGATTTAATCTCGTCGGGCAGATGATGACGGGGCTTCCCGAGTCTGCGATTGACGACGAGATAGCAACCGCCAAAGAGATAGTTTCGCTCGGATGCGATGCTGCGAGGATATATTCCACAGTCGTTTTTTGCGACACCGAGCTTGCCGATATGACGGCGCGCGGCGAATACACGCCGCTTACAATGGACGGCGCGATAGAGCGCGCGGCGGCGGTGCTTCGGATATTCACGGAGAATAACGTACCCGTTATACGGCTTGGACTTTGCGCCGCGGACAACCTTTTCACGGAAGGCACGATAGTCGGCGGAGCGTACCACAGCGCGTTCGGCGAGATGGTGTACTCCGAGCTATACTACGAGAAAATTCGCGAGTACATCGAAAAGAAATCGCTTGCGGAGAATATACGTGGACGTGACGTTACCGTGTACGTGCCGCGCGGAGAGGTGTCAAAGGCGGCAGGGCAGAAGCGTGCGAACAAGATGCGTATATGCGCCGAATACGGCGCGAGGGGCGTGAAGATACTCGAACGCGCGGATTTGGAAAAATACAGCGTTACAGTTGAACTTTAATTCACGCAACGCCAAAGATGTGAAGTTGTTACGGCTTCGTATATGCGGTTGATGGGGAAGGGGACCTATCTACCGAGAGCGTGAATTATAGTTTAGCCAAACACTCTGTCGCGGCGAAGCCAATTTAAAGTTCTTTGCCAGGCTTTCTTTCAAGAAAGCCGCGTAATTCCCCCATACACAAACTTCAAGGAAAGGAGAAAAACAAATATGTACTTAAAATCGCTTGAACTGTTCGGCTTCAAGTCCTTTCCTGACCGCACTGTGCTTAAATTTGACCGCGGTGCAACGGTCGTAGTCGGACCGAACGGAAGCGGAAAGTCCAACATCTCGGACGCTATGCGCTGGGTGCTTGGCGAGGTGTCGTCAAGACAGATACGCGGCACGAAGATGGAGGACGTAATATTCGGCGGTACTGACGACAGACGTCAGATGAACTTCGCCGAGGTAACGGTGACGTTCGACAATACCGACCGTCAGATGGATATCGACTTTGACGAGGTGTCGGTAACTCGCCGCTACTACCGTAAGGGCGAGAGCGAATATTACATCAACCGCAAGGCAGTACGACTTCGCGACATACACGAGCTGTTTATGAACACGGGTGTCGGACGCGAGGGCTATTCCATAGTCGGACAGGGACGAATTGCGGAAATTATTTCGAGAAAGAGTGAGGACCGCCGTTCCATTTTCGAGGAGGCGGCAGGTATCTCCAAGTATCGCTATAAGAAGGAGGAGGCGGAGCGCAAGCTCGCTTCCGTGGACGATAACTTAACGCGCCTTCGCGATATTATGTCCGAGCTTGAGGGACGCGTCGGACCGCTTGAGAGGGAGTCCGAGAAGGCAAGAAAATATCTCGAATATTTTGAGATAAAGAAGCGCGACGACGTTTCGCTTTGGATATACGATATGGACAAGCTTTCCGCCGACTTAAAGGAGGCGGACGATCAGTTAAAGCTCTCGAAGAACGAGCTTGATATCGTCACCGAGGCGCTCGAATCGCTTGAAAATCAGAACGAGCGCATTTTCGAGGTGTCGCAGGAGTCCAAATATAAATACGAGCAGCTTCAGTCACAGATCGAATCGGCGCGTCAGACCTCGCACGAGCTTGACAACAAGATAAAGCTGACCGAGAACGACGTCGCTCACAGACAGATGCAGCTTTCCGATAAAAACGAGGCTAAATTAAAGCTTGCCGAGCGTAAGGCGCAGATCGAGGAGCAGCTCAGGCTTAAAAAGGAAGCGCTCGATCTCGCAACGGGCGGCGCTGACAGCCTTGGCGCTGACCTTGCCGCACTCGAGGCAAAGGCTGAGGCGGCACGCCGTGAGCGCGACGAGCTTCGCGAAAAGCTTGACAGACAGCTTGAGGAATTAAAGCGCGGCGAGGAGCGTATCGTTGAATTAAAAATCCGCCTTTCTGTGCTTGATACCACGGAAAAGAGCGACAGCGACAAAGCGAGCTCGCTTCGTCTGGAGCTTGACAAGTACGCCGAAAGCTCGGCGATGCTTGAAGCACGTGCAAGTAAAGCGGATAAGGTGATCGCCGATTACCGTCAGAAGAGCGAGCAGCTTACCGCCGAAATTGCCAAGATGACGGCGTCGGTGGACGAGCTTAAAAAGAAAAAGCAGGACCTTATCGACGTGTCAAACGAAACCTATCTCGAATACACCGCGAAGAAGCACCGCATCGACGCTATCCGCCGTATGGAGGAGCTTTTCGAGGGATACGCGCAGAGCGTACGCTTCGTTATGAGCGAATACGAGGCAGGGCATATTCAGGGTACCTCGCGCATCTCCGATATTGACGCGAAGAGCGGACGCATTTACGGTCCCGTGTCGCGCCTTATCAGCGTTGGCTCGCGTTATACGCTTGCTATCGAAACCGCACTCGGCGCGAATATTCAGAATATAATCGTTGATGACGAAAACACCGCTAAGGCGGCAATACGCCACCTGAAGGACAAAAACGCAGGCCGTGCGACCTTCTATCCGATAAGCTCGATGAAGCCGCGCTACAGCTCCGTTCCCGATGCGGAATGTAAGCGCTACGCGGGCTATCTCGGCACGGCGGACACGGTTATCGAGTTTGATGAGAAGTACGCGGGCGTTATCAGAAATCTTCTCGGCGCAACGCTTATTTTCGATAACATCGACAACGGCGCCGCTATGGCGAAGGCTACGGGCTACAAGGTTCGCGTTGTCACGCTCGACGGTCAGGTCATCAACGCGGGCGGCTCGTTTACGGGCGGCTCGGCGAAGCGTGACTCGGGTATGCTCACGAGAAAGGCTGAAACGGAAAAATTAACGCGCGACGTCGAAACGCTTTCCGCAAAGCTTGACGATATCAAGAAGGAGCAAACGAAGTGCGACGACGGAATCGCCTCCAAAACCAAGGAGATCTCCGCGCTTGCCTCGCAGAACGCGATGCTTGAATCGCTTATGGGCGCAGAGAAAACACAGCTTGAGGTCATCAGAAGCCAGCTTGGCGGTGAGCGCAGTCTTTCCGCTTCGCTTGAACGCGACCTTGAAGCGATAAAGACGGACGCGCTCGAGCGCGCAGACGGTATTACCAAGCTTAATGCAGAGGTCGAACAAACTGCCGCGAACAACGAAAAGCTCGTCGCAGAGCGTACCGTGGGCGCGGACAAGCTCGGTGAGCTTGAGGAGCTTATCGACGACTGTGAGCGCGAGCGCAGTGATATGCTCGTCAAGCGTGCAGAGGCAGGCAAGGACGTTGAGCTTCGTCAGTACGAGCTCGACGAGATGCGTGCGCGTCTTGAGGAGAACGACAGCGAAACGGCTGAAAACGAACGCGTGTCGGCTATATTAGCCGAGGAAAACGTGAGCGCAGCCTCGCTTATCGAACAAATGAAGGCGCAGATGACGGAGCTTGCGGCATCTATCGAGGGGCTCGAGGACGAGCGTGCCGCAACGTCTACCAAAAATCTCGAATACGAGCAGAAGTTAAATCAGCTTCGCGTTCAGATAAAGGACAAGATGAGCAAGCGAGAGCTTTGCTTCCGCGACTTCACTCTCGCGGAGAACCGCCAGAAAAATCTCGTCGAAAGCCGTGACAAGCACACTTCGAGACTCTGGGATGAGTACGAGCTTACTTATTCGACGGCGCTTGAGTGTCAATATCCTCCCGTTACGAAGGAAACGAGAAACGCCGTTCAGACGGAGCTTACCGAATACCGCAACAAGCTCCGTGCGCTCGGAAGCGTTAACCTCAACGCTATCGAGGAATACACCGAGGTCAAGAACCGCTTTGACTTTATGTCGGAGCAGATCGGCGACCTTGAAAAGTCGAAGGATAACTTACTCGAAATAATCGTCAAGCTCGAATACGAGATGCGCGAAACGTTTACGACGGCGTTCGCCGAGATCGACCGCAACTTCAAGATCGTTTTCGCCGAGCTTTTCGGCGGCGGTACGGCAGAGCTTGCGCTCACCGATCCCGAAAACGTGCTGACGAGCGGTATCGAGATACGCGTTGCGCCTCCCGGCAAGGTCATCAAGAGTATGACGCTTCTTTCGGGCGGTGAGCAGTCGTTCGTTGCGATTGCGCTGCTATTTGCGATCATTCGCTTCAGCCCGACGCCGTTCTGTATCTTCGACGAGGTTGAGGCGGCGCTCGACGACGCAAACGTATTCCGCTTCGCGGATTACCTGCACCGCTATGCGAGCCGCACGCAGTTCATCGTTATCACGCACCGCCGCGGTACGATGGAGATAGCCGATCGCATATACGGCGTTACGATGCAGGAGCGCGGTATATCAACTATCCTGCCGCTTGACGTGGCACAGGCAGAGGCTACCCTCGAAAAGGACAGCAAATAACCCCCATAGAGAAAGGACACGTAAATGGGATTTTTTGACCGCCTTAAACAAGGACTCAGCAAAACAAAAAACGCGCTTTTCAAGCAGGTCGATAACCTTTTCAAGAGCTTTGTAAGGGTTGACGAGGACCTACTTGAGGAGCTTGAGGAAATTTTAATAATGGCAGACGTTGGAGTTAATTCGACCGAGGCTATAATCGAGCGCCTTCGCGAGCGTATACGCGACGAGCGTATCACCGAGCCCGAGGCTTGCCGCGTTGCACTCGTGGACATACTCACCGATATGATAGGCGACGGCGAGCCGTTAAAGCTTGATACCGCGCCGAGCGTTATACTCGTTATCGGCGTAAACGGCGTTGGAAAGACCACGTCTATCGCGAAGATCGCGAACCGCTTAAAGCAGCAGAATAAGCGAGTCGTGCTTGCCGCGGCGGATACGTTCCGTGCGGCGGCTATCGACCAGCTTCAGGTTTGGGCAGACAGAGTCGGCGTGGAGCTTATCAAGCATACCGAGGGCTCGGACCCTGCGGCTGTTGTGTTCGATGCCGTAAGCGCGGCGAAGAAGCGCGAAGCGGACGTGCTTATCGTTGATACGGCAGGACGCCTTCACAACAAGAAGAACCTTATGGACGAGCTTGCGAAGATCAACCGCGTTATCGAGCGCGAGCTTCCCGGCGCGTCGCGCGAAACTATGCTCGTGCTTGACGCAACTACGGGACAGAACGCCGTAAATCAGGCGAAGGAATTTAAGAACGCCGCTGATATCACGGGACTTATTTTAACCAAGCTCGACGGTACGGCAAAGGGCGGCATCGTGTTCTCGATTAAAGAGGAGCTTGACATTCCCGTTAAGTTCATCGGAGTCGGCGAGCAGATGGACGATATGCAGGAGTTCGTGGCAACCGACTTTGTAAACGCGCTCTTTGAGGCGTAAATTGAGGTGCTGATATGATAAAGCTTGTACTTGCATCGAGAAATCGAAAAAAAATCGCGGAGCTTGAAACTTTACTCGCCTCTCTTTCGTCTAAAGTACAGGTGCTCTCGCTTGACGACGTCGGTTTTTATGATGAAATCGAGGAAAACGGCGACACCTTCGCGGCAAATTCGCTTATAAAGGCGAGCGTACCCGCAAGGCTCGGATATATCGGCATTGCCGACGATTCGGGACTTGCCGTTGATGCACTTGACGGCGCACCCGGCGTGTACTCCGCGCGTTACAGCGCAGATGGAACGGACATCGCCAACAATGCTAAACTCCTTGAAGCTCTCTGTGACGTACCCGACGATAAGCGTACGGCGAGATTCTGTACGGTAGTTACCTGCGCGTTTCCTGATGGAACTTATTTTCAAATCGAGGGCACGTGCGAGGGTACTATCCTGCACGCCCCCGACGGAGAGGGCGGCTTCGGCTACGATCCGCTGTTCTACTATGCGCCATTCGGCAAGACCTTCGCGGCATTGACACCCGAGGAGAAAAACTCGGTCAGCCACCGCGGCAAGGCGATGCGCGGATTTGTTGAGAAGTTTACGAAATACGTCGAAAAAAACGAGAAGTAAAACGCTTTGGCGCACAGCGAAGCGTCTGCGCCGCTGACGCAAACGATAGTAGTGTGGCAATACAAACGGTTACCGCCAAACAGTTGTTGGGGTGTCGGCACGGGTGCCGACGAGGTCCCCAACTGGTGGGAGCGCGGGTAAGGTTTAGCCACGCACTCTGTGGCGGCGAAGCCAATTTAAAGTTCTTTGCCAGGCTTTCTTTCAAGAAAGCCGCGTAATTCCCATTCATAATCTCAAGGAGAATACTATGTTAACAAGCAAACAGCGCGCGTACCTTCGCGGTATGGCGCAGTCCTACGACACGATATTTCAGGTCGGCAAGGGCGGAGTTTCGGAGAATATGTGCGAGCAGATATCGAACGCACTTGAGGCGCGTGAGCTTATAAAGCTCCGCGTGCTCGACAACTGCGACTACAACGCCAAGGAAGCAGCGAGCGAAATTGCCGAGGCTGTTGGAGCGGACGTGGTGCAGGTTATAGGCACGAGATTCGTTCTTTACCGCGAGTCGATCGACCACAAGAAGATTGACCTTTCGCTCGTTAAGTAATGAGCAAAAAAGAGGGAGTCGGCATATACGGCGGCACGTTTTCGCCGATACATTTCGGACACGTGCGTGCGGCGCTTCGCTTTTTTGAGACGACGCCGCTCGACAAGCTGTATATCGTTCCAAATTCGCTTCCGCACGGAAAAAGTGCGGTTGAGGGCGCAACTGACGCTGACAGACTTGCTATGATAAGGCTTGCGTTTGGCGAATACGATGCCTATAAGGACGGGCGTATATGCGTGTCCGACGCGGAAATATCGCGCGAGGGCAAATGCTACACTGCCGATACGCTCGAGCGCTTTGCCGCGCCCGACCGACAGCTTTATTTGCTCGTCGGCACGGATATGTTTTTGATACTCGATAAATGGTACCGCGCGAAGGACGTTTTCGCACTTGCGGATATCGTGTTGGTGCGACGCGAGAGCGACGCGGCGAATACCGCGCTGATCGAAGCGCGCGCAGCGGAGTACTGCGAGCAATACGGCGCGCACGTCAGCGTTATTGACACCGAGCCGATGCTCATCTCGTCAGCGGCGGTACGCGAGCGTATTGCAAGCGGAGAGGCGCTCGACGGACTTGTTCCGGACGGCGTTATAGGATACATTAACGATAACGGTTTATACAGGACGAACAGATGATGAACGAGGAAAACAAACGCACGCTTGACGCGCTTCGAAATAAAATAGGCGCGTATATGAGCGGCAAGCGCCTTCTTCACACGTTGGCGGTGGAGGCGGAGATAGAAAAGCTTGCGGCCCTCTACGCACCCGAGAAGGAGTACGTCCTTCACGCGGCGGCACTGCTTCACGATATAACGAAGGAGCTTCCCATCACAAAACAGTTGCAATTGTGCGATGAGTTTGGTATAATATACACAGAAGAGGAAATTACCACCCCGAAAATATTTCATTCGCGTACCGCGCCGGCTATAATAAAGCGCGATTTCCCCGAGCTTGCCACGGACGAGCTTTTGTCAGCGGTAAGGTGGCACACCACGGGACGCGCCGATATGACGCTTTCGGAGCAGCTTCTGTTCCTTGCGGATTACATCGAGGACACGCGTACGTTCCCGTCGTGCGTTGAGCTTCGCGAGTTTTTCTGGGGCGGACTTGATGGCGCCGAGGATAAATTGGCGCATCTTAACGACACTATGATATTAGCGCTCGATATGACGGTGCGTGAGCTTTGTGAGGGCAGGCAGCCGATACACCTTGATACGGTGTCGGCGAGAAACAGTTTCATTATGAAAGGCAGGCTGAAAAATGAACACGGAGCCGTATAAAAGACATCCTAAAAAGAAGCGGTTGCCCATTCTTTGGATAGTGCTTGGCGTTGTTGTCGCTACGGCGTTTGCCACTGTGATCGGCGCGGCAACCTTCCTTCGCGTCTATCGCCCCGCGGTCGATACGGATGCACCGCCCTTCAACGTGGACGTCGTTCCGGGCGATAACACGGGCGATGATACTGCGCCCTCCGACGACGGCTTCGTGCGCGACACGGAGTCGGTGAACTTCCTTATCGCCGGCCGTGACAAGGACGCGTGGAACACCGACGTTATGATGCTCGTCAACTTTAATATGCGAGAGGGAAGCGTCAGCGTTCTGCAAATACCGCGTGACACGTACATCGAGATAGACGGTGTTCGCGGCAGGATAAACACGATGATGAAGCTAAAGCGTCAGGAAGCGTATACTAACGATTCCTCGCTTTCCTCCGACGAGCTTCTCCGCGCAGGAATGCAGGGCGCTGTGGAAAGCCTTGAAAAGAGCCTTTGCGTTCAGATAGACGGCTACGCTATGGTCAACCTTGAGGGCTTTCGCAATATAATCGACGTTATCGGCGGCGTTTATATGGACGTTCCGTTTGATATGGAATATCACGATCCTTATCAAGACCTTGATATTTCGCTGCCCGCAGGGCCGCGTGTCTTAAACGGTGCCGAGGCAGAGATGTTCGTGCGCTTTAGAGCCGATTACGTTCAGGGCGACATCGGACGCGTCAACGCGCAGAAGATGTTCTTGACCGCGCTGTTTAAGCAGCTAAAGAATAATTTGACCGTCACGACTGCCCCTGCACTCGTTGAGCAGCTATTCAAATACGTTGCCACCGACCTATCACTTGCGGACGTTATTATATACGCGAAGGAGCTGCTCGGGGTTGATATGAGCAATATTTCAATGGTAACGCTGCCGGGCGGAGATGCACGCTCGTCAAGCACGGGCGCGTGGTACTACGTTATGCACAGAGCGGACACGCTGATGCTTATAAACGAGTATTTTAACGTTTACGATAAGCCCATCACCGACGAGATGTTCGACCCGACGCACGCGTTTACCGATGAGGATTACAGCGTGTTTGCAAGCATCTATTTTGCAGAGCCGACCGACGTGAAGGTCGAGCACGCGGACGATATTGACAGCAGCGGAATTACCATCCCGATGAACTGATTTTGAAAGGATATACAAATGGAAAACACTAATATTGATATGATAACCCCCGAAAATCACCCCGATCTTACGAACGCGGAGCCGCTTGAGATAGCGAAGACGCTCGTTCACGTGCTCGATATGAAAAAGGGACGCGACATAAAGCTTCTTCACGTTTCCGACAAGACTATCATCGCGGACTATTTCGTGATCTGCGGCGGTACGTCGAATACGGGCATCAAGGCGCTCGCAGGCGAGGCTGAATACAAGCTCGGTCTTTGCGGCGTTGAGGTTCGCCATATGGACGGCTACTCCGAGGGTGAATGGATAGCGGTGGACTTCGGCTCGGTCATACTCCACGTAATGAACCGCGACAGCCGCGATTTCTACAAGCTCGAAAAGCTGTGGGCAGACGCCGAAAGCGTTGATATTTCCGATATTCTCGTAAAATAAAAAATTCATATACAGAGGTTCAAAAAAATGAAGTACGATTTTTGCGCCACCGAAAAAAAGTGGCAGGACAGATGGGACGCCGAGGGCGTTTTCAAGGCAACCGAGGACCGCTCGAAGGAGAAATTCTACGCGCTCGTTGAGTTCCCGTATCCGTCGGGCGCGGGTATGCACGTCGGACACATCAAGGCGTATTCCGGCCTTGAGGTAGTATCGCGTAAAAGAAGAATGCAGGGCTACAACGTCCTTTTCCCGATAGGCTTTGACGCTTACGGTCTGCCTACCGAAAACTACGCTATCAAAACGGGTATCCATCCCCGTCAGGTAACCGATAACAACATCGCAAAGTTTACCTCGCAGCTAAAGCGTGTCGGCTTCTCGTTCGATTGGGACAGGGTCGTTGACACCACCGAGGAGGACTACTACAAGTGGACGCAGTGGATATTCCGTAAGATGTTCGACGAGGGACTCGTGTTCCGTGCGACCACTCTCGTAAACTATTGCCCGAGCTGTAAGGTCGTTCTCTCGAACGAGGACTCGCAGGGCGGTAAGTGCGACATCTGTCACAGCGATATTATTCAGAAGTCGAAGGACGTTTGGTATCTCCGTATCACCGAGTATGCTGACAAGCTTCTCCAGGGACTTGACAAGGTTGACTACCTTCCCAACGTTAAGCTTCAGCAGGAAAACTGGATCGGCCGCTCCGAGGGCGCGTTCGCAAACTTCGCTATCACAGGCACCGACGATAGTCTCCGTATCTACACCACCCGTCCCGACACGATGTTCGGCGTAACCTTTATGGTAATCGCGCCCGAGCATCCTATAATCGAAAAATATGCTGACCGCATCACCAATATGGACGCGCTCGAGGCTTACAAGACCGAGTGTGCTAAAAAGACCGAGTTCGAGCGTACCCAGCTCGTCAAGGACAAGACGGGCGTTCGCATCGAGGGACTTGCGGCTATCAATCCTGCAAACGGCAAGGAAATTCCGATATACGTTGCAGACTACGTAATGATGGGCTACGGCACGGGCGCTATTATGGCAGTTCCCGCGCACGACGAGCGCGACTACGACTTCGCAAAGAAGTTCGGCATCGACATAATTGAGGTAATCAAGGGCGGCGACATTTCGAAGGAAGCATACACGGGCGACGGCGAGATGGTAAACTCCGAATTCCTTAACGGCATCGCAACCAAGAAGGAAGCCATCGCAAGGATGCTTGAATATCTTGCAGAGAAGGGCGTTGGCGAAAAGGGCGTACAGTACAAGATGAAGGACTGGGCGTTCAACCGTCAGAGATATTGGGGCGAGCCCATTCCGATTGTACACTGCGAGCATTGCGGTATGGTGGGCGTTCCGTACGAGGAGCTTCCGCTTCGCCTTCCCAATATGGAGAATTTTGCGCCCGGTGAGGGCGGCGAGTCTCCGCTCGCGAAGATAGATTCGTTCGTAAACTGCACCTGCCCGAAGTGCGGCAAGCCCGCAAAGCGCGAAACCGACACTATGCCTCAGTGGGCAGGCTCGTCGTGGTATTTCCTTCGCTACTGCGATCCGCACAACACCGAGGCGTTCGCGTCCAAGGAAGCACTTGACTACTGGCTGCCCGTTGACTGGTACAACGGCGGTATGGAGCACGTTACGCGCCACCTTATCTACTCGCGCTTCTGGCATCGCTTCCTTTACGACATCGGAGAAGTGCCCGTAGACGAGCCGTACGCAAAGCGTACCGCGCAGGGACTTATCCTCGGCCCGGACGGAGATAAGATGTCCAAGTCCAAGGGCAACGTAGTTGACCCGAACGAGGTCGTTGACAAGTTCGGTGCAGACGTTCTTCGCGTTTACATTCTCTTTATGGGTGACTACGCTTCCGCGGCTCCGTGGAACGAGGACTCCGTTCGCGGCTGTAAGAGATTCCTTGACCGCGTTGCGGGACTTCTTGATATGGCAAAGGGAGACGGCGTTACTGCGAAGCTCGAAACGTCCTTCCACAAGACGATTAAGAAGGTTTCCACCGATATCGAGGAGATGAAGTTCAACACGGCAATCGCAACGCTTATGAGTCTCATCAACGAAATTTACGAGAACGGCTCGCTCACTCGCGACGAGCTCGGTATCTTCGCGCGCTTGCTTTGCCCGTTTGCCCCTCACCTCTGCGAGGAAATTTGGGAAACGCTCGGCAACAAGACGCTTTGCGCACTCGCACAGTGGCCCGAGTGGGACGAGGCAAAGACCGTTGATTCGACCGTTGAGATCGCAGTTCAGGTAAGCGGCAAGCTCAAGTTTACGAAAGAAATCCCTGCTGACACCTCGAAGGAGGACGCTATCGCACTCGTCAAGGCTGACGAGCGTATGGCACAGTACCTCGAAGGCAAGACGATCGTTAAGGAAATCAGCGTTCCCGGTAAGATAGTTAATATCGTCGTAAGATAAAAGCAAACCAAAAGAGCTCGGCGTTCTCTCTGCATTCTTAGCGGAGAAATGGCAGACACAAAAATTCGGCAGAGACATTGTTTTCTCTGCCGATTTGTGTTATAATGATGCTAACGAAAAGCCTTCCTCCGGGAGGAAGGTGGCACGCGTAGCGTGACGGAAGGAGCCCGCGTGACTTTAGGTGTGTGCTAATTTTATTGTAACGCACTCTCCCTCAGTCGGCTTGCGCCGACAGCTCCCTCCCGGGGGAGCCTGTGGTTGCACGCTGCATCTTTAAGGGGTATGGGCTTTGCCCGATGCCTTTGTAATACAAAGGCGAAACTTGCGATAAAAACAGAATGACAAATAAGAATTTGACGGAGAATAAGTAATGAAAATCTACGATATTTCCCAAGAAGTTTTCGGCTGCCAAGTGTATCCGGGCGACCCAATGCCGGAGAAAAAAGAACTCAAATCGATGGAAAAGGGCGAAGTATATAATTTG
>JAZNBZ010000257.1:0-11531 GCA_045587285.1 Candidatus Flemingiibacterium sp.
GTATCATTTACATAGGCGTCGTCGTTTGTCGTGGCGACACACGATGCCGCAAAAAACATTACCGCCGTTACCAAAGCGCAAAGTATAAAAACATTTCGTTTCATCATTCTTCTCCTTCCATTTCAAACTTAATCACACAAATCTCGGGGCGGTTGAATATGCGCACCATACGCTTTTTCGACAGTCCGCGCGACACGATATGCGCAAAGTCCTCGTACTCGTAAAATCCGCCCGCGTGATCCGGAAAGAAGCCCTGATGCGGCGCGTAAACACCGTTTATAAACGGCGGCAAGCGCCACTGTCCGCCGTGAGCGTGTCCCGAAAACGCCGCGTCGAAGCCAAGCGAATCGTAAAGCCCATACTCCTCGGGACGGTGCGAGAGCAGTATGGTAAACCGCTCATCCGATGCAACGTCGGCAAATTCATCCTTAAGCTCCTCTCGCCATTCTGTGAGTATCGGACTCACCCTGTCCTTGTCCTCGGCAAAACGCTCGGCAAGATTGTTGTGATGTATTTCGTCCTTAAAGAAATACGGGTCGCATACACCGCAGAGCAAAACGCCGTCAAATATTTCCTCACACGAGGTGCGGTGCATAAGCTTAACGCCCATTTTCTCAAGCTCTGCACAGATTTCATCGATATTCGGTATATACGCCTCGTGATTGCCCAGCACCATATAGCACGGCGCTATTTTAGCAAGTGCCTCCAAAGCTACGAGCGAGGGATTGTCCTTTGTGAGCTCTATCGGATTTTCCTCATCACTCTTGTCGTCCTCGATCATATCGCCCGTGATAAATATAACGTCGGGCTCGGCATCCTTTACCGAATCAATAAGCTTTTTCTGATTCTTACCGTAGCGCGACTCGTGAAGGTCGCTTATCTGCACGGCGGTAAATGAGTGTGAAAGCTTCGGCGAGGAAACGGTGTATTCCCTTACCTTTATTCTGTTTGAGGTCGCCGCTAAAACCAAGGCGGCGCAGACAATTGCACCGCCAATAAAAAACCATATCATCTTCTTCATCTTACTCTTTCGTATCAGTTACGAGAATCAACTCGCATTTGTCGAACTCCGCATCGGTGGGAACGTACGCGCGATACGCCGAGCCTCTGTGCTCGAGCACCTCAAGGTAGCCCGTGAACATCACGATAGCGTCGGTGTCAACCGCGTAGTATATGCAGGACACGCCCTCTACCGACAGCGGCTGCGCCTCGCTCATCGGAACTATGCCCTCAAGCTCCTCCTTGGCACACACGAGCAGCGCGCTTTCCTCTGACACGCACGCCGCGAAAACATCGTCAAGAACGTCCACGCTTACACTCGAAGCGCCCACAGCGTCCCCGTTTTGCACGTCGGCAGCAGCCGTGTCAGCAGGCATTGGCGCATATCCCGAAAAGGACGAGGTGGTTTCAACGATTTTATCTTCAGAGGCAGAGCCGTAAATGTCGGCGTCGGCGTAGTTATACTGTACCTTGTCGGGCAATATAGCATCCGCGTTATCCGCATCCTCCGCGCTTGCGTCAAAGATTCCGTCATCAAAGACTCTTGCATCGCCGGGCGCTTGGTCAAGCATCTCTGCGCTCGCACCGCTCTCGATAAAGCCCCTGCCAACGACGAGTATCATAACCGCCGCCGCAATAGCCGCAAGCGAGCCCATCCACGGCTTCATACGCATCCTCGGCACAAGCACCTTTGCGTCCTGCGGAGTCTTTTCGACCTCTGCCATAACGGCGCCGTAAAGCGCGGAGGGTGCACTGTCTGCCGAGCTCTTTACGAGCGAAAGCATCTCGCGGCGCTCACCGAGCTCGCGTCTGCACGCCTCACACTCGGCGATATGCGCTTTGAGCACTGCCGCGTCGGAGTCGGACAGCGTGCCGTCGATATAATCGAACATCAGCGCGCGAACGTCCTCACAGCCTGCCGTTTTTCTGTTAAGTAGCATAAAATAATCTATCCTTTCGCACGGCATTTATGCGCCGCGCTGTATTTTGTTAATCATTAGACGATGGGAAACGAAAAAAGTTCCCGATTTTTCGAAGCTTTTTTTAAAATTTTTACGGGCTGTAAGCCTCAAGCAGCAGTTCCTTCAAGCGAAGACGCGCTCGGTTGAGCCTTGATTTGACCGTTCCGACCTCAAGTCCCGTCATTTCGGAGATAGCCTCGTAGGAGTAGCCCTCGATGTCGCGAAGCTCGACCACCTCTCTCGCCTCGGGCGACAGCCTTGCGATAGCGTCACGTACAAGCTTTATCTGCTCGCGCTTTTCCGTCATTTTTTCAGGTGACGTGCTCGCACTCTCGTCGGCGAATTCGACCTCGATCTCGTCGCCGTCCTTGTCGATGTAGGTCGGCATAGCCTCGGTTGCAGTCGCCCTTTGATGCCGCAGGAAATCAAGACACGCATTCTGGCATATCTTATAAACCCACGTTGCAAAGCGGCAGTCGCCGCGATAACGCCCGATCGAGCGCCAAATTTTTATAAATATCTCCTGCGACACGTCAAAGGCGTCGTCGGCGTTCACGACCTTTAGCTTCACGGAGTTGTAAACGAGCCGCTCGTAAAGGCGTACTATCTCGCCGAACGCCGTCTGATCGCCGTTTTGCGCCGCTTTTATAAGTGCGTTTTCCTCGGGTGTGTTATATTTATTGTCTGACAAGTCAGGCTGTCCTCCTTTCCTTTGGAGATGATGTATGGCAAAATTATTTAACCACCGACAAAAGTATCTCGCGCATTTCCTCACGCGTGGTGGCAGAGTTGAGCGCACCTCTCGCGCCCGACGCTCCGCGAATACCCTTCAGGTACCACGAAAGCTGTCCGCGCGACTGTAATACTGCTAACTTCTCGCCCTTTTCTTGGATTGCCGTGTCGAGCTGGCGAAGCGCCGTTTCGATGCGCTCAATATCCGTCGGCGGCGTGTACTTTTCGGCGTAAACGGCGGCGCGTATCTCGGAGAATATCCACGGGTTGCCCATCGCACCGCGGCCTATCATCACCGCGTCACACCCCGTGCGCTCGAACATACGCACAGCGTCCGCCGCACAGAATATCTCGCCGTTTGCAATAACGGGAACGGTCAGCGCGGCTTTTATACGAGCTATCTCGTCAAAGTTAATGGGAGCCGAAAATCTTCCCTCTCGCGTGCGGCCGTGTACGCACACGGCATCCGCGCCCATATCCTCCATACGCTTTGCGAAGTCCATGCCGATAACGTGCGCGTCGTCCCAGCCGATACGCATCTTTACCGTAACGGGCACGTCGGGTGCGACCTCGCTCACCGCGCGCTTTACCTTTTTTACTATCTCGGCGGCAACGTCGGGAGTGCGTAAGAGTCCCGAGCCCTCGCCGTTGTTTGCAACCTTAGGCGCGGGACAGCCCATATTTACGTCAATAGCTTTCGGCTTTTTCGTGCTGCGGCAGTGCTTATACGACGCCGTCGCTATCTTCGCCGCCGCCTCTGCCATAATATCGGGCTCGCTTCCGAATATCTGCACGCCCGTCGGCTCGTTTTCAAACAGCTCGCCGAGCACGGCGGTCTTTTTATCTTCAAAATGTATCGCCTTCGCCGAGAGCATTTCGGTGAACATCAGCTCTGCGCCAAGGTCCCCACATATATCGCGAAACGCGTGGTCGGTGACGCCTGCCATCGGCGCAAGCGAGATCTTGTAGTCAAGTTTTTTCATAAAACGTCCTAAAATGTATTTTTCTAATTTTATCGCACGTTTGTTACATCAGTATGAACAAGTAGCGTGAGTTTTCAAAATAACTCTCTATTTCATTATTATATTCCCTATGAAATACTTCCCCAAGCCTCCCTCCGAGAGGGAGGTGGCACGGCGTAAGCCGTGACGGAAGGAGCCTGCGCAATCTTATAATTCAAGCAAATCTACCGTTAACGCCCTCTCCCTCAGTCATCTTCGATGACAGCTCCCTCCCGGAGGGAGCCTTATGATACCGTAATTTATCCATAAACACAAAGAAGTCGGATTTAGTTTAAAATAAGGTAGCAAGCGCGAAAAATTCGCATAGTATGTAGTATCAATTTTTGAAAGGAGTCACTATGTATATTTACGTTGTTACAGAAGGCGACACGCTCGCCGCTCTGTCCGCACGGCTCGGAGTGGCGCAAAGCGTACCCGCCTCGGCAAACGGGCTTCGCGAGCCGTACGCACTCACACCCGGTCAGGCGCTTCTTATCCTGAACGGCGCACGCACCTATACCGTTGAGAGAGGCGACACGGTGTATTCGATAGCCGCGCGCTTCGCTCTGACGCTAAACCGCCTCTGGCAGATGAACCCCACTCTCGCAGGAGGAGTGCAGATCTACCCCGGTCAAACGCTCGTCGTATATCTTCCGCCAACGAATAATCCGCCCATACTAACCACGGGCTACGCATATCCGTTCATCGACGAGGCGCTTCTTCGCGCCACGCTTCCCTATCTCGATTTCCTCGCTATATTCAGCTACGGCTTTCGCGCCGACGGAAGCCTCGTTCCGCTCGATGACACGCGTCTGCTCACTCTCGCAAACGAGTACGGCGTCTCACCGATGCTCGTTCTCACCTCAATAGGCGACGACGGACGCTTTTCCTCCGCGGCAGTCGCCTCGATGCTCGCGAGCACCGACGTGCAGGCAAATCTTATCGAGAACGTCGTAAATATCGCGCGTCAAAAGGGCTATGCGGCAGTAAACTCCGACCTTGAATACATACCCGGCGAATACCGTGGCGCATACAGCGAGTTTATCCAAAATTTAGCCGACGCTCTGCATAACGTCGGCATAGAATTGACCGTATCCTTAGCACCGAAAACATCCGACGCGCAGGAGGGGCTGCTCTACGAGGGCGTAGACTACGCCGCACTCGGTTCAGCGGCTGACCGCGTACTTTTAATGACGTACGAATGGGGCTACACATATTCCGAGCCGCGTGCCGTCGCGCCGATAAATAACGTCACGGCGGTAGTTGACTACGCTCTGTCGGTTATCCCTGCCGAGAAAATTGACCTCGGCGTGCCGAATTACGGCTACGATTGGAATATTCCGTGGGTAGAGGGCACGGCGGCGCGAAGTATAGGCAACGTTGCCGCGCAGGAGTTAGCTATAGACCGCGGTGCGCCGATACAGTTTGACGAAGCGGCACGGTCGCCGTTTTTCAGATACACGGCAGAGGATAACTCGCGCCACGAGGTGTGGTTCGAGGACGCGCGCTCTATCTCGGCAAAGCTCGACCTGCTTCGCTCACGCTCGCTCGGCGGCGTCGGCGTGTGGCAGATAATGCGGTGGTTTCCGCAGCTTTGGCTGTCGATGATGTAATTATTCCTCCCAGAACTCCTCGAGTGCGCCGAGAAGTGCCTCTGCGGACGACACTAAACGTATGTCCTTTAAGTGGTCGGTGAGTAGGTGCGAATACTGCGGTGTGGCGTATCTGTCGTCGATAAGCACGCACACGCCTCGGTCGGTCTCCGAGCGTATAACGCGTCCTGCCGCTTGGAGTACCTTGTTCATCGCGGGATAGAGGTAGGCGTACTCAAAGCCTGCCTCGCGCGTTTCTTGAAAGTAGTCCGCCACTATATTCGTTTCAAGATTGAGCCTTGCAAGTCCCGTGCCGACTATAACCGTTCCGATAAGCTTGTCGCCCGCAAGGTCGATGCTCTCCGAAAACATTCCGCCGAGCACGGCAAAGCCGATTACGGCACCGTCCTCTTTAAAATTCGCGAGAAATTTCGCCTTCTCCGCCTCGGTCATATTCGGCTTTTGCACGCGTATATCCGCCTCGGGATCGTATCTGCGGTACGCGTGCACGACCTTCGTGAGCATCTCGTACGACGGCAGAAAGACGAGATAATTGCCAAAGCGCGAGCTTGCAACCGCGTCGATTATCTCGACGACAGCAGTGAGCGTGCGCTCGCGGTCGGCGTAGCGAAGCGATACCTTGTTCATTATCGCGGTAAAAAGCTGATCGCGCTCAAACGGTGATGGGAGCTGTAAGCGAGCGGCGTTTTTAGCGCCGAGCAGGTCGCAGAAATAGTCCATAGGCGCGAGCGTTGCCGAAAAGAGCACCGCCGAGCGCACGCGCGTCATACAGTAGTCAAGTAAGCTTGACGGATCAATGCAGATAACTCTCGCGCGCACGCGCTCGCCGCGCCTTTCCGCAAGGTGTCGGAAGCTGCCGTCCGCACGCTTTGCGGCATCGGCATACCGTTTGGCGCTGTACGCCGCCTCGCGCACCGCGTACGCGAGTGTGTGCGAGCCAAACGGCACCTCTGCGGCGTTGTCGCCATTCACGCGAAGCCACTGCATCGCCGCCGAGAAGAACTCGCGGCAAGCCTCGGCAACCCCGTTAAACGGCTCGGTCGAAAGCAGCGTTCCGTATTCGCCGTCGCCGACGAAGGCGTGGTTTTCGGTGCATTTTTCCCGAAGCGACGAAAGCTCGCCGATAATATTTTTAAGCGGTGAACAGAGTATAAAATCGCTGTCGGGAATGAGCGGCGCAAAGCCTGAAAATTCAGAAAGCGAAAGCTGTGCCGAGTACATTTCCCGTGCCCTCTCAACGAGGTCGTGCGCCTCGTCGATAAGCGCGACGTTCTCCGACACATCGCAGTCATCGTCGAAAAATCTGCGAAGGAATACGCGCGGATCGAAAAGGTAGTTACAGTCGCAAATTATAACGTCGCAGTACGTCGCCGCGTCGAGCATAAGCTCGTACGGGCAGACGCAAAACTCGCGTGCAACGGTGTCAACTGCGGCTTTGTCAACGTCGCCGTATCTTGTCAGAAGCGCAAAAAGCGCGTCGTTTATACGCTCGTAGTGACCGTTCGCATTCGCACAGGTGACGGACGTGCAGTCCTTTGGTCCCATACTGCCAACGCAGCATTTTTCCTTAGCGAAAAGCGTTATCACACGAGCCTTCAGCCCGTGCTCGCGCATAAGGTCGAACGCCGCCGTGGGCGCCGCGCCGACCGTGGATTTTGGCGTTAAGTAGAAAATTCGCCGTCCCGCGCCCTCGCCTATCGCCTTAACGGCGCCGTAGCACGCGGAGAGCGTTTTGCCGATGCCCGTGGGCGCTTGCGCGACGAGGCGCTTGCCCTTGCGTACAGCCGCGAAGGTTTCGAGGATAATGTCCTGCTGACCGAGTCGAAAGTCGCGATGCGGAAACTTTAATTTCTTCGCCGAGGATATGAAATTTTCCTTTCCCTCGGCGGCAATTTTAGCAAACGGGAGATACTCCGTCAGAAGCCCGACGACGCGTCCGCGAAGCTCGTCTACGGTGCGAACGGTGTCAAAGTGCTCGCACTCGTACGTTTCGGTCGAAACGAACGTAAGGCGCACGGTAACGCGCGAATACCCCTTTTCTGCGGCGTACATATACGCGTAGCACTCCGCTTGGGCGGTGTACTCGGGATAGTCGGACGGCTTTATCGAGGAAAGTGCACGCGAGGTGGACTTTATCTCGTCGATTATAGCGGTGGTGCCGCAGTCGATGATTCCGTCCGCTCTGCCCGAAAGGCAAAACGCAACGCCGCCGAGCGTTATCTCGGATTTAAGCGGTACCTCGGGCATATAACCCTCGGGCGCGTCTCCCTGCACCCTTTGGTGAAGCGCGGTTCCCTGTCTGAGCCTTGCAAAGCTAACGTGGGGGCGGTCAAGACTGCCGCCGCGAAGCACGAAAGAAATAAGCTCGCGCACCGAAATATTAACGCTTGCCACAGTCTCACCTCCCTAAAAATCTCTTAAATTTTATTTTACAATAAAATTGTTACAGCCGTATGAACGCGAGGGAATTAAACCGTTAAACCCATGCCACGAATTTTCGTAAAAAACCGTTTTGCGTATTGACTTTTACTTTTGCGTGTGCTACAATTATCTCGGTATAATAAACCACGTTGAGGAGTTTGTTAAATGGATACTCAAAAAACACGAAAAAAGCTCGTGCTTTCCGAGCTTCAAAGCGAAAAATCGGGACGTTTATTCTTCATAGTCGCCTACGTCTGCTACCTTCTCTACTGCGCAACGCGCAACAACTATCCGCAGGCGCTCGCCGAGATAGTTCCCTCGGGACTTTTCACCAAGGACGTCGCGGGAATAGTATCCTCCGCTTATATGATTGGCTACGGCTCGGGAATGTTCATAAACGGCTATCTGTCGGAAAAGGTACAGCCCTTTTTCTACATAACCTTCTCCTTCGGACTTTCCGCAGGAACAAGCGCGCTGATGTACGCATACTCGCTGACGCCCTCGCCGAGCATTATCCCCTTCGTCGTTATATGGGGCATCGCGGGCTACGTTCAGTCGGGCGTGTGGCCCATACTTATCCGACTCACCACCGCTATTATGCCTGCAAAGAAAAGCGCTAACGCCTGCTCGCATCTTTACGTGTCCTCGACCATCGGAATAATCGGCGCATACCTTATCTCCCAGCAGGTCCTTCGTGCGTTTGATTGGCGCACGCTTTTCCTCGTTTCGGCATTGTCCGCGCTGTTTCTCACGCTGTTCTTCTATTTTTCCACCCTAAAGATAAAGCGAAGCTGCGTATCGTATACGCTCGTATCTCCCGAAAAGAACGAGAAAAAGCAAAGCAGCAGCGAGCATAGCCTGTTTAAGCTGCTCTTTATGTCGGGCGGTATATTCATTCTCTTCGTCGTTATTTTAAACTGCTTCGCATACAAGGGCTTTGCCGATATGGTGCCCACGATGCTCGTTGAGGAGTTCGGTGTGAGCGCCGACTTCAGCGTAATGCTGTCAACACTCCTTCCCATTTGCACCGTTATCGGCGCGTATCTCGGACGCTTTCTCTATCACCACTTATTCCATGGCGAGATCAGAACCACCGCATACTGTATGCTTTTTGCCACCGCCGTGTATGCGCTTATCGTAATAGTCGGCTTTGCCTCGCTCGGATTTGTAATGACGACGATAATGGTGGTAGCCGTTATGACGTCCTGCGCATCTACTATGTGCGTCGGACTCGTTCCGCTCCGCTTTGCGCGCTACTCGCTCGCAGGCTCGCTCGCCGGTTATTTCAACGGAGCCGGATACGTGGGAAACTCCGTTTCTGCACTTGCCGTCGGAATTATTGCGCAGAACTTCGGCTGGAATAACACGGTAATCGTGCTTGGAGCGTTTATGGGCCTTGGAAGCGTTCTCGCATTTTTGGCAGTGCGTAAATGGCGCAAATTCGTACACGACTGATACCTTCTCGCCGTGATATTCACGGCGAGATTTTTTGCGAAAAAACATCTTGCAAAACGCGTGCGAATATGGTATAATATAATTTAATGAATATAAGACGAGAGGAAATTCCTATGTCAGAGAAGGTAATCATCCGCGGAGTCGGCGTCGATAACGTAACGCTTGACGAGGCGGCGGAAATATGCAAGGGCTTCGTAAATAGCCCCGACGGGCTTCCAAAGGCGGTGTTTACGCCGAACAGCGAAATAATACAGTCGTGCGTTGAAAACGAGGAGCTTTACTCCGTTATCAACTCGGCTGACCTCATAACGCCCGACGGTATCGGCGTCGTTTACGCCTCGAAGATACTCGGCAGACCGCTCAAAGCAAAATGCGCAGGCTTCGAGCTTGGACTTGAGATGGTCAAGTATTCAAACGAGAGCGGTGCTAAGATATTCTTCCTCGGCGGTAAGCCCGGCATTGCCGAGGCGGCGAGGGACAAGCTTCTGGAAACCTATCCGAACGCGTGCTTTGTCGGCACAAACGACGGCTACTTCAAAAAAGAGGGAGAGGAAAACGACGCCGTTATTGAAAAGATAAACGCCGCCGCGCCCGATATTCTCTACGTTTGCCTTGGCGTACCCGTTCAGGAAAAATGGATACTTAACAACCGCGAGCGCCTTACAAGCGTGAAGCTTTGCCTCGCGCTCGGCGGAAGCCTCGACGGCTACAGCGGAAACGTTAAGCGCGCGCCGAAATTCTTTATAAAGCTCGGTCTTGAATGGTTCTACCGACTTATCTGCCAGCCGTCGAGAATCGGAAGAATGATGAAGCTGCCGAAATTCCTTTTCGGCGTGATTTGGTTTAAAATACGTGGAAAACATAAAAACGATGTGATAAAGGGGATAAAAAAATGAAAGTAAAGCTTCTCACCTACACTCCCGATGCGGAAAAGACCATTGCGGCGGCGGCAAAGCTCTGCTACGCAAAAAGCGATATTGATACACTTACCGAAAATCTCACTCCCGAAAAGGTCGAAAGCTTTTTAAAAATGCTCGAGGACCTCGGTCACGAGTCACCCGTCGAGCACGCGTCCTTCACCTTCGCTATCGAGGGCGTTTCGCGCGCACTTCTCGCGCAGATCACGCGCCACCGTATCGCATCCTTCTCGGTGCAGAGCCAGAGATACGTTTCAAAGACGGATTTTTCGTACATAATCCCACCTGAAATAGATGCCCTTCCCGAGGCGCGCGAGGAATATATCGCCGCTATGGAGGAGGATGCACGTCACTATGAAAGCCTCAGACAGAAGCTTATGGCGCGTCATCTCGAAACGAACCTCGCCCAAGGTATGCCCGAGGCGGAGGCTAAACGCGCCGCCGAAAAAAAGGCTAACGAGGACGCACGCTTCGTGCTTCCCAACGCCTGCGACACACGCATCATTATGACGATGAACGTGCGCTCGCTTCACAACTTCTTCCGTCTGCGCTGCTGCACTCGCGCACAGTGGGAGATCCGCGAGCTTGCTATCGCTATGTTGAAGCTCGTTCGCGAGGCTTGTCCCCTGCTCTTTGGCAAGGCGGGACCGTCCTGCCTGTACGGCGCTTGCTCCGAGGGCGCGTACACCTGCGGTAAGGCAGGCGACGTTAGACGTGAGCTTCGATGAAGGAAGCGGATAAGCTCGCTATCGGCGAGAATCTCATATTCGAGGGAATGACCTCTATCCGCGCGGTGATAGCGGCTATTGAGTCGGGCAAGTCGGACAGAAAGCTCGTCCGCGTGCTCGTGGCAGAAAGCCGTGAGAGGGCGCGCGCGAAGGAGCTGTCGTACATTAAGGCGATGTCGCATAAGTACGGCTTTGGCGTTGAAAGTGTGCCCGATGCAGAGGTTGACGCGCTCGCGCTCGGTGCAAGCCACGGCGGGCTCTTACTTGAAGCTACCGCACGAACTATCCCGACGCTGACGTATGACGCGCTTACAAAATATCCCGAGGACGAGCGGTTTTTCGTTATGATCGAGGGCATCGAGGACCCGTACAACTTCGGCTACGCGCTTCGCTCGCTTTACGCGGCAGGTGCGAGCGCGGTGATACTCTCGCCGCGAAATTGGATGAGCGCGGCAGGTATCGTTTGCCGTGCGTCGGCAGGAGCGGCGGAGCTGTGCGACACGTACGTGTGCGAGTCGTGCGCAGACTGCGCTGAGGTTATGAAAAGACTCGGCGTGAAGATCGTATGCGCGGATATGAAAAACTCCGTGTCGATATACGAGGCTGACCTCAGAAAGCCGTTATTTTTAGCCGTCGGCGGTGAGCGGCGCGGACTCTCGCGCGAGCTGCTCGATGCGGCTGACACGGTTGTGCGCCTTGACTA
>JAZNBZ010000258.1:0-4160 GCA_045587285.1 Candidatus Flemingiibacterium sp.
GGGAGCGAAGCCGTTCGTCTCCCCGAGCGCGTGAAACGCGCGAGGTTACGCGAGCGGTGCACGCTCGCAAACGGGACGTCGCGGGCGCCGTCCCCTACCGGGGGGGGAGCGAAGCCGTTCGTCTCCCCGAGCGCGTGAAACGCGCGATCATATCAGCGCTTTTTGCGCGACGCCGCACGGCGCCGCTTCTCGGTGCTCTTCTTACGCACCGAAAATCCAAAATCGCCAAGCTTGCGCCCGAGCGCAAAATAGTCGCCGTGCGAGTACGCGATAAGCTTCGCGCGCTCAAGATGGAGCGCTCCCTTTTCGTCAACGAGCGCGGGATCAACGTCCACCGCAACGACGTCCGCAACAAACATATCGTGCGTGCCGAGCGGTACGATATCAGTAACACGGCACTCGAGGCTTATCGAACTTTCCGCGATGACGGGCGTATCAGACAGCTCGTGCGCGGGCACGGCAGTCATACCGCATTTTTCAAACTTGTTCATATCGCGTCCCGAGCGTACGCCGCAGAAATCCGTCGCGCGCGCAAGGCTTTCGTTTGTGAGGTTGATGACGAATTTGCCCGTCTTTTTGATTATCTCATAGGAGTAGCGCGACGGGCGAATGGATACGTACGTTTTTGCCGGATCGGAGTTGATGATGCCCGTCCAGCCGACGGTTATGGCGTTGGGCTTTTCCATACTGCCGCAGCTCACCATAACGGCAGGGAGCGGAGCGAGCAGAGTGCCGCCCTTCCATTTAAGCTTGTTGTTTTGTGTCATAATTTTCTCCGTGTGATGTTTTTCGTATGCTAACCTTGAGGCTCCCTCCGGGAGGGAGCTGTCGCCGAAGGCGACTGAGGGAGAAAGCGTGCCGAGCGGATCGTGCCTGTTCTTTGTGAACTGCCATTTTTTGCAGCGAGGGCTCCTTCCGTCACGCTTCGCGTGCCACCTCCCTCCAGGAGGGAGGCTTTTGTGTATCTGTGTAAAATTATCCACACCAATATAATATACCAAAATCCGCCTGATGTCAAGCGCGAAAAACTCAATTTTTTTGCAAAAACCACTTGACAAATGCGCTTTAGCGTGCTATAATGCTATGTGTAAATAAAGGCTGTGACGAAGACGGTCAAGGTAAAACCTCTCCAGAGAGTCGGCGGTGGGTGCGAGCCGATGCGGTGTTCCTGATACGACCAATCACTTCCGAGCCGGGAACCGAAAGCGCTATGCGAGTAGACTTCCACGTGATGCCGCGTAAGAGCAAAGGGCTTGTCGGAGTCCGCAAAGAGGCGTGAAGACGCAATTTGAGTGGTACCGCGGAATAGTTAAACATTCCGTCTCAAAGCTTGGGTGTAAACCTGCTTTGGGGCGTTTTTTGTTTTTCTCACACAGATTGCGAAAAGCGTAACCTTCCGAATATTAATCTATATTTTTGGAGGAACTATTATGGAAAACAAACTTCGAGAAATTGCAGAAAGACTCGTCGCACTTCGCGAGATTATGGGACTTTCTACGGCTGAAATGGCAGAGCGTGCGGGCGTTACCGAGGCGGAATATATATCCGTCGAGGCGGGCGAGTCCGACTTCAGCTTTACCTTTATACATAAGTGCGCGCAGACGTTCGGCGTTGACGCGACGGATATTCTCAAGGGCTCGAGCCCCACGCTTTCGTCCTTCTCCGTAACGAAGGCGGGCGAGGGTTTACCTATCGTTCGCCGCAAGGGCTTTAACTACAATAACCTCGCGCCGCTCTTTAAGAATAAGACCGCCGAGCCGTTCGTAGTAACCGCCGCTTATCACGCCGACGAGGCTGACAAGCCAATCAAGCTCGGCACTCACGAGGGACAGGAGTTCGACTACGTCCTCGAGGGTAAACTCAAGGTGCAGATCGACGACCACGTTGAGGTGCTGACAGAGGGCGACTCTATCTACTACAACAGCGGCACGCCTCACGGTATGGTTGCCGTTGACGGCGACTGCAAATTCCTTGCCGTCGTTATCGTCGCCGAGGGCAAGGCGTACGACTACAAGGCGCCGACTCTCGAAAAAACGCCCACAGTCGTGTCCGAGGAAAAGACGGGCGCGGTTTGGGAGAGCTTCATCGAAACGACGCTTAACGATAAGGGAGTGCTCAACTCTATCACGTTCAAAAACGAGGACGAATTCAACTTCGGCTTCGACGTCGTTGACGCTATTGCCGACAAGAATCCCGACAAGCTCGCGATGCTCCATTTGTCGGCAAACAAGACGGAAACGCGCGTAACCTTCGGCGATATGAAGCGAGAGTCGAACAAGGTGGCAAACTACCTCACCTCGCTCGGCATAAAGAAGGGCGACCGCGTGCTCGTCGTGCTCAAGCGTCACGTTCATTTCTGGTACACTATCGTCGCGCTTCACAAGATGGGCGCTATCATCATTCCCGCAACCAATCTCCTCGTTGAGCACGATTTCGAGTACCGCTTCAACGCGGCAGAGGTATCCGCAGTCATCTGCACTGCCGACGGCGACGTTGCGCATCAGGCAGACCTTGCCTGCGCTAAATGTCCCACCGTAAAGACCAAGATCCTCGCCTGCGGCAACGAAGTAAAGACGATGGACGGCTGGCTTGACTTTGATAATTACAAGACCTTCTCCGACGAGTACGAGCGCACCGACGACACCGCTTGCGGCGACGATACGATGCTGTTTATGTTTACGTCGGGTACTACCGGCTATCCGAGAATCGCATCTCACAGCTACAAGTACGCGCTCGGTCACTTTATCACCGCGAAGTATTGGCATAACGTTGATCCGAATGGTATCCACTTTACCATCTCCGATACCGGTTGGGGTAAATCCCTCTGGGGTAAGCTCTACGGTCAGTGGCTCTGTGAGGCGGCTGTGTTCACCTACGACTTCAACAAGTTCGACGCACACGATATTCTTCCGCTGTTCGCGAAGTACAACATCACCACCTTCTGTGCACCGCCTACGATGTACCGCTTCTTTATCAAGGAGGATCTGTCGAAGTACGACCTCTCGAGCATCAAGTATTCCTGCACGGCGGGCGAGGCGCTCAACCCCGAGGTATATCAGCAGTGGGTGGCAAAGACCAAGGTTCCGCTAATGGAGGGCTTCGGTCAGACCGAAACCACGCTCGTGCTTGCAAATCTTGTCGGCACGACTCCCAAGCCCGGCTCAATGGGCACGCCCAGCCCGCTTTACGACGTCGTTGTGCTTGACGCAAACGACAAGCCGTGCGCCGTCGGCGAAACGGGTGAGATCTGCGTGCGCACCAAGGAAAAGGTGCCCTGCGGCTTGTTCCAAGGGTATTACAGAAATGAAGAAAAGACTCGCGACGCACATCACGACGGCTACTACCACACGGGTGACACCGCGTGGGTAGACGAGGACGGCTACTTCTGGTACGTCGGACGTACCGACGACCTTATCAAGTCGAGCGGCTACCGTATCGGCCCGTTCGAGATCGAGTCGGTAATTATGGAGCTTCCGTACGTTCTCGAGTGCGCTATCACTGCCGCACCCGACGAGATCCGCGGTCAGGTCGTAAAGGCGTCGATCGTGCTCGTCAAGGGTAAAGAGGGTAATGACGCGCTCAAGAAGGAAATTCAGGATTACGTCAAGACGCACACTGCGCCGTACAAATATCCTCGCATAGTCGAGTTTATGGATGAGCTTCCCAAGACGATAAGCGGTAAGATCCGCCGTGTCGAGCTTCGCGGGGAGAAAAAATAAAATTTGGGCTGACCGCGAGGTCAGCCCGTTTTTATTTTTTTGCGGCTACCGCTCGCGTGGCCCCCGCGCGCTCTGCGCGCTCGGGGAAACGCAAGGGGATGGACAACCGGCTCAGGCGCCGCCGGTTTTCCACCCCCTTGAACCCCCGTTTTCCATGGCTTACGCCGCCTAAAAGAGGGCGGCGCGTGAAAAGGGTGGCTTTGCGTGCGCGACGGTGCGCGATTCCACGGCTAGCAGCGGAATAGCGCTTCGCGCTATGCCGCAAGGTGCGGCACGATATCGCCGCACCGCTAAGTTAGCGAACGGTAAGAGGCTGTAGGGACAGGCGTCCTCGACTGTCCGTCTGCGCGCAGCGAAGCGTCCGCGCTACACCCCCGAAATGCGCCAATTTCCATTTCCGTTAGGAAATTGGCGCCGTTAAATAAGCACTCTGTGGTACGA
>JAZNBZ010000259.1:0-3844 GCA_045587285.1 Candidatus Flemingiibacterium sp.
TGCTCCTTCCATCACCTTCGACGGTGTTGACAACGGCGGCTCCACCAAGGATGCGGTTATCATCGGCAATCTCTCCGAGAATGCAACTGTTAAGGTGATGCTCAATGGTGAACCTGTTGAGTATACTCTCGGCGACGAGATCACTGAACCCGGCGAGTACAAGGTAACCGTAACCGACGAGATCGGCAACACGGCTGAATACAGCTTTACCATCGAAAAGAGCATCAGCGCAGGTGCTATTATCGGCATCATCCTTGCGATCTTGGGCGTAGTAGGAGTAGTTGTTGTAATCATCCTCAAGAAGAAAAATGTGTTCTGATAACTAACGAACACGGCAGGTGGATTGCGGAAGCAGTCCACCTGCTTTTATATGATTTTTACTACCACGGGATAAGTGTTTCTATACGCTGACAGGTGGTACTTGTCATGATGATAGGAGAAGGTGAACTACCCACTCTAAAGATAACGAGCAGAAAGAATAAAGTTAACAGTTTATTATCTGGACTATGGAGAAAATGTGTGGTATTGTTGTGTGCTAAAGGAGGTGATCTGATGGGAAAAACCATTAGCGAGCTGTGGCACGGAAACATTGTACCACAAGATGACAGCCGAACAAACTCTAAGGAAATGAAGGAACTCATTGGGTATATCGCAAGACACAACGAGGATCTGACAAAGCTGTTAAACGACGAACAGAATGAGATTTACGAGAAGTACCAAGAATGTTGGAACGAGTACGTGAGTCTTGCCGAAGCAGCCATCTTCGAGTATGCCTTCAAACTCGGAGCAAGGTTAACACACGAAGCCTTGATTGATAGTCAGGAAAAGGAGTAACAAGACACACAAGGGTGGGATAACTCACCCTTCTTCTTTTCTGCCGTGATCGTCACTACTCAAAAGCTGATAAGCAGTAATCAAAGAATAACACCGGCACAACAATCGGTGATAAAGCATAGAATCCTTAACATTTTTGTGGTATAATATAAGCGAGCAATTGACATTCCACAAGGCAAAATACATCTCAAGATGCCATGGCTGTCGCAGTCTTGGCATTTTTTGTTTGGAAAACAATTCGTTCTATCGGTTTCCGATTGCTCCTATCGGACACCTTACTTCTAAATCAATCGGAAATCAATTATACTTATCCTATCCCGATTGAATTGGAGGTAAAAACATGATTGAACAAGAGATCGGACGTCGAATCAAAGAAATTCGAAAACAAAAGAAGATTCCGCAAGAGAAACTTGCCGAGATGATTGGTATATCACCAAACTATATGTGCGCATTGGAGCGCGGAGCATACAACATCAAATTGGATTTGTTGGTTCTAATCATCGACTGTCTTGATATTACGGCTGATGACCTCTTCCGTGATGTCATTAAGAACGGTTATGTGAACCGCACCTCTCGTTTAGCTGACGAAATTGAAAGTCTCCCCACCGATGAGCAACAGCGAATCTTCGAAGTGCTTGATGCGCTTTTGAGAACGGCGAGAAGAAAATAATAACAAACTCCTAAAAGTCTGCGAGAAATCGCAGATTTTTTTATTTCGACAGCCAATTACAACAAATTACGACATATCACCCGTGTTATACTGTTAGCAACACGATAGGAACAATCGCAAACCGATAGAAAGGCGGTGATGATATGTCGAAAAAGAAATGTGCCTTCGTTTTTATTCGACAACGAGAGTAGCTGACATAGCAGTTCATAAAAATTGAACCCCTATGCCATTACAAAATCAAAAAAATATGTTATAATAAAGGAGAATCAAAATGATGGTAAGAAAAGTAGACGAGCTTGGGAGAATCGTCCTCCCTGTAGAATTCAGAAAGGCACTTAATATTGGTACAGGTTGCGATGTGAACATTGAACTGAAAGACGGTTCAATCATCCTCACCCCAAATGAGTGTGTGTGTTCGATCTGCAAATCGGCAATCCCTGCAGGCACAAAGTTCAATCTGTGCGAGAAATGCATCGCAGAAATCAGGAAGGATGTTTGATGTGGCGAGGATAGAACAACTCCGTGATGAATATCCGATCAACCTTCTCAAAGTAATCGCAGCGGAGCAAACACGCTTTGAATTTAATGCTGATGAAATAACGGAAGATAAGCTCGACGGACTCGCGCACATCATAGCCTCTTTGTCCGAAAGAGAGCAACAGATCTTGCAGCTCCGCTATCAGGAACGCAAAACTCTGCGTGAGATAGGCGAGATTGTTGGCGTAACCTTGGAGCGAATTAGAAGTCAGGAACACCGCGCAATTTACAGGTTAGCCTCTCCGTCTCGTCTTGGATACATAAAATACGGCAAAGTGGCTTACGAAAAGCTGATTGCCGAGAGAAAAGCAGAAAAAGAAAAAGAATACAACGAGCGAGGATTCAACATCCCCCTCGAAGAACTCGACCTCTCGGTCAGAGCATTCAACAACCTCAAGAAAATCGGTTGTGATACGGTTGCCGACGTTGTGGATCTGACAGAAGAAAAAATACTCTCCGTGAAAAATCTCGGAGTAAAGACAAGAACAGAAATAGCGATCAAGCTTGTGTCTCTTGGAGCGTTTAATACAGCGTGGTCGCAATATCTACCAAAGGAGAAGAAATAATGTTATACTTAAAGAACGGTCGCTTATACACACATAGCATTTCATATATCATGCCGGACGGACTGTGTCTTGTTCCCGACAGCATTACAACAGCCCCCGACACCCTCACCTTCGAAACGCTTGACGGAAAATTTCAACTCATGCTTTGCCCCTATGAAACAGAGAAAACACCCGATGAAGAATTGAATGGTTTTCTCAAGATGGGATGCCACGAAACGATGTCGGATATCTTCGAGGTCAACCGTGGCGGTATGACCGGCAAAGGTGTGTTTTACAGAGATAACTCGTGGTCGTATGAACACTACGAGGAAAGAACGCGCTATCCCGAAAATGAGGACGGTCAGAACGCCTTCGAGCTTTACATAGAATACGAGGTACAGGAGGAATCTGACCGCAACAAGGTACGTGAGATTATGGATGATCCCAAAATCAAGGCATTGATTGACAGTATCCGCTACGAACCGAATGTGTGCCAAAAAATGATCAACGGAAAATAATACCGCATCCCAAATGCTGGGGAGCAACATACAAAGAACAAGGCATCGGAGCAAAATCCGATGCTTTTTCTGTGATAGCCGAAATACAAGCGTATTGAAACCTGTTTATAGTAAAATAATTATTGAAAACTGTAAACGGAGGTTTGAAATGGAAAGACAGTTAAACACAGAGCAAATACAGCAATTTGAAGCATACCTATTCAGCGAGGAACGGAGTGCGGCAACGGTAGAAAAATACCTACACGACCTACGGGTATTTTACGCATTTATGGACGGCAAGGAGCTAAATAAAACAGCGGTTTTGGAGTACAAAAGCGACCTATTAAACAAGTATGCGGTAACGAGTGCGAACTCTATGCTTGCGGCGGTCAATGCATTTTTTCGCTATCTCGGTTATTACGAGCTTTGCGTAAAGCAGTATAAAATACAAAAATCCGCTTTCTGCCCCGAAGAAAAGGAGCTGACGAAAGCGGAGTATATACGGCTTATAGAAGCGGCAAGGCGTAAGGGCAACGAACGGCTGAATCTGATTATTCAAACGATCTGCGGTAGTGGTATCAGAGTGAGCGAATTGCAATATATCACGGTGGAGGCAGTCAAGCGCAGCGAGGCGTTTGTAAATTGCAAGGGCAAAAATCGGCGTATTTGATGAGCTGGTGGAAGCCACTCCCCACTTCATCCGCATGCGTAAGCGCCTGCTGGATGCTACCGCCCGCAAACGCGCAGAACTCAGAGCAAAG
>JAZNBZ010000260.1:0-3456 GCA_045587285.1 Candidatus Flemingiibacterium sp.
TAAAACACTCTGCGTTATGGTCGATATCCTCCTTGGTAAGCATCTTACGCATATCGGTGCGTCCCGACGGGTCGCCGATCATAGTAGTACCGCCGCCGATAAGTGCGATGGGCTTATTGCCTGCCATCTGAAGGCGCTTCATAAGCGTGAGCGCCATAAAGTGACCTGCGGTGAGCGAGTCTGCCGTGCAGTCAAAGCCGATGTAGAACGTCGCCTTGCCCTCGTTTATCATCTCGCGGATGTGCTCCTCGTCCGTTACCTGCGCGATAAGTCCGCGCTCTACGAGCTCTTCGTATAATTTCATTGTTTTGTACCTTCCTTGTATAGAGATTTTATTGTTTGTTTAGGAGTTACGGTCGCTTTTTGAAAAAAGCTCCTCAAAAACTTCAAATTGGCTTCGCCACCACAGAGGCTTTGGCTAAGCCGTAGTTCACGCTCTTGGTGCTTGCAGATTGGCTTCGCCAACTGCGCGAGTCGCAAGCGAACTCGCCGGGGCCTCGCCGACACCCGTGTCGGCACCCCAACGACCGTTTTGCGGTAATCTATCGCTTCACCACATCTTTGGCGTTGCATTGTTAAAGTTACTTTTTGTTGGGATATATTTTATCCGCCGTCTATCATTTCCGTTGCGGTTTTGATAAGCGTATCGGTTATGTTGATACCGCCCATTATGCGAGCGACTTCGGATATACGTCCGTCGCGATTTAGCGGCGTTACCGTGGTTGACACCCGCTCGCCCGACTCGCGTTTTTCGATGAGGTAATGATTGTCAGCCTTTGCGGCTATCTGTGCCGCGTGCGTTACGCACAGCACCTGTCCGCCGCCATTTTTGGCAAGCTCACGCAGCTTGATGCCTATCTTCTCCGAGGTTTTACCCGACACACCCGTGTCAACCTCGTCGAATATAAGCGTTCCAAGTCCGTCGCCCTCGAAAAGCACGCTCTTTATAGCAAGCATTATTCGCGACAGCTCACCGCCCGAGGCTATCTTCGCCATAGGCTTCAGCGGCTCTCCCTTGTTCGTTGATATAAGAAATTCCACGTCGTCTACGCCGCCTTTGGCGTATCCGAGTCCGCCGTCCGCGTCCACGCGGTGTCTGAGTTGACACTCAAAGCCAACGCCGCCCATATCAAGGTAAGCAAGCTCGGAAACGATCTTCGCGGCAAGCTCTTTTGCCGCAGCACCGCGCTTTAGCGAAAGCGCTTCGGCGCTCGCTTTAAGCTTCGGCATAAGCGCCTCGCGCTCGTGCGTCAGCTCATCGAGCTTTTCCTCGCTCATTTCTATATCCTCAAGCTGTGCCTTGGCATCGTCGAGAAACGCGAGAACGTCGGCAACGCTGTCGCCGTATTTGCGCTCAAGCCTTGATATCGCATCGAGCCTCGTTTCCACGCGGTCAAGCTCGGCCGTTGGATCGTCGCACTCGTCGTCGCGAAGCGCATCTACCGTAAGCGCGATATCCTCAAGCTCGCCGATGACCGCATCAAGCCGCGATATAAGCGAGTCCGCGTCGGGCATTACGGGCGCGAGTGCTTCGAGCGCACGGCTCGCGCGCTTGCATTTTTCCATCGCCGCGTTGCCCTTTTCGTTTTGGTATATGAGGTTGTATATTCCCTCTGACAGCTCGAGTATCTTCTCACTGTTCTGAAGCTTTTTGCGCTTTGCGAGGAGCTTTTCCTCCTCGTCGGGCTTTAGCTTGACTGCCTCTATCTCGTCTATCTGGAAGCGCAGGAATTCAAGCCTTTGCGCTTTTTCGCGTTCGTTTTGAGATAGCTCCGAAATGCGACGCTCGAGCTCGCAGTATTCGTCGTAGCATTCGCGGTACGCCGCAAGCTCGGCGTCCACGCCTGCGAACTTATCGAGATACTGTATATGATTTTCGGGCATCAAAAGTGCCATATTGTCGTGCTGACCGTGTATCCCTATAAGGTGGGACATCGCCTCGCGCATCAGCGAAAGCGGTATCACACGCCCGTTACACCGCGCCGTGGATTTGCCCGCGCTCGTAAGCGTACGCACGAACATCAGCACGCCGTCCTCGTCGGGTGATATACCAAGCCCGGCTATCCTCGAAAGTGCACCGTCGGGTATATCGCAGAACACAGCCGAGACCTCAGCCGTATCCTCGCCGTTTCTGATAAGCTCGCGCGATTGCTTTGCGCCGCAGATGAGGTTTATACTGTCGATGATTATCGACTTACCCGCACCCGTTTCACCGGTAAGCACGGTAAAGCCGCCCGTGAAATCTATGTCCGCCGACTTGATAACGGCTATGTTTTCTATATGAAGTGACGAGAGCAGAAGCCTCACCGCCTTTCATTCATCGGAATTATTTCGTATTTATAAGCTCGTAAAGGTCGTCCGCGAGCGACTGTGCCGCCTCGGGCGTGCGCATTACGATGATTATCGTGTCGTCGCCTGCAACGCTTCCCAGCACGTCGTCGCGCTCAAGCGAGTCGATTGCCGCCGCCGCACCCTGTGCCATACCCGAATAGGTCTTGACCACCGCGATATTACCGGCACGGTCAACCCTCTGTACGGTTTCCATAAGAAGCATACGGAACTTCGTGCTGAGCGTCTTTCCCTCGCGGCGCGGCATCGCATACTTGTATCTGCCGGCACTTCCGTTTACCTTGACGAGTCCAAGCTCGCGTATATCACGAGAGATGGTCGCCTGCGTGACCTTAAAGCCCTTCGCGCGAAGGCACTCAAGAAGCTCCTCCTGCGTTTCCACGTCCTTTTCGCCAATCAGCGACATTATTTCGTTCTGACGGTATTCTTTCATTATCGGTTCACCCTCCAAAAATCAACGTCTGTCTGCCATCTTGTGCCGCAGCGCCTCGTAAAATCCGCCCTCCTTCAAGCGTATAAAACCAACGCACTCCTTGCATCGGTGCACGCTTACGCTCTCGCCGTACATAAGCGGATACGTTTCACAGCCGTCTGCGTTAAGATAGAGCTTTTCCTCACGCATCGTCACGTTTTTTATTTTAAGCTCGGACTGTGCCGAAAATACGAGCGGAGTTGCGCTCAGCGAATGCGAGCATATAGGCGTTACGAGCAGCGCCTCAAGCCGCGGATCGACTACCGCACCGCCTGCTGACATCGAATACGCGGTCGAGCCCGTCGGAGTGGACGCTATAAGTCCGTCCGCGCGGTAGCGGTTGACGAGGTTACCGTCGCAGTAAAGCTCTATGTCAACTATTCTGAACACCGACTCACCGCCGATCACTACCTCGTTAAGCGCGAAAAGGCGCTCGCCGCCAAGCTCTGCCTCTATCATCATTCTGCTCTCGACGGTATAATCGCCCGTACAAAGGCGTTCAAGTAAGTATAACTCGTCAAGCTCGATCTCCGCCATATATCCTATGCGCCCGAGATTTACACCGACGAGCGGTATCTTCCCCCTCGCGCATTGACGTGCCGCCTTGATTATAGTTCCGTCGCCGCCAAGCACGA
>JAZNBZ010000261.1:0-3179 GCA_045587285.1 Candidatus Flemingiibacterium sp.
GTATATTCCGAGAGCCTCCGCACTATGAGGGGAATGCTTATACAAAAAAAACCCGCCGCGTGGCTGGCCACGCGCCGGTTTAACGTTTGCTTACTTAATGACCTTGGTAAAGAGCAGAACTAAAATAACGATGCCTGCGAAGACGTAAAGCTCAACGATCGAGCCGATGAGTCCGAGCAGAACGCCGATGATAGATCCGACAACCGGAATAAGACCTGCGAGTACTCCCGCAAGGGCGAGGATCGCTCCTGCGATGAGGCCGGCTGCTATGTATATAACGATGCCGACAACGAGGTTAGCGGAGGTGTCGGAATACTTGTAAGAAAGCGGGAAAATTTTCTGTAAGGTTTCCATAGACGATATCTCCTTTAAAATATATTTACAAGCTTATTATACCATTTTTCGAGTTGTATGTCAATACGTGAGGAGAAAAAAGAGCCGTGGCAACCACGGCTCTTTTAATTTTAAAGCTTACGCAAGCTCTGCGAAGTACTTGATGGTGCGAACCATCTGGCTGGTGTAGGAGTTCTCGTTGTCGTACCAAGAAACAACCTGTACCTGATAGGTGTCGTCGTCGATCTTTGCAACCATGGTCTGGGTAGCATCGAAGAGAGAGCCGTAACGGATACCGATAACGTCGGAGGATACGATCTCGTCGGTGTTGTAGCCGAAGGACTCGGTGGAAGCAGCCTTCATAGCAGCGTTGATGCTGTCCTTGGTAACGTCCTTACCCTTAACAACTGCGATAAGGATAGTGGTCGAACCGGTGCAGGTGGGAACGCGCTGTGCAGCGCCGATGAGCTTACCGTTGAGCTCGGGAATTACGAGGCCGATAGCCTTTGCAGCGCCGGTGGAGTTAGGAACGATGTTCTGTGCACCTGCGCGAGCGCGGCGGAGGTCACCCTTTCTGTGAGGACCGTCGAGGATCATCTGGTCGCCGGTGTAAGCGTGAACGGTGGTCATAATACCGGACTGGATAGCGTATGCATCGTTAAGAGCCTTAGCCATAGGAGCGAGGCAGTTAGTGGTGCAGGAAGCTGCAGAGATGATCTGGTCGTCAGCGGTAAGAGTGTTGTGGTTTACGTTGTAAACGATGGTCTTGAGGTCGTTGCCTGCGGGAGCGGAGATAACAACCTTCTTTGCGCCTGCGTTGATGTGCGCCATGGACTTGTCCTTGGAGCAGTAGAAGCCGGTGCACTCGAGAACAACGTCAACGCCAAGCTCACCCCAAGGGCAGTTAGCGGCGTCCTTCTCAGCGTAGATCTTGAGAGTCTTGCCGTCAACAGTGATGGTGCCAGCCTCATCGTCAGCACATACGTCGTGCTCGTAGCGACCCTGAGCGGTGTCGTACTTGAGAAGGTGAGCGAGCATCTTGGGGCTGGTGAGGTCGTTGATTGCAACTACTTCGTAGCCCTCTGCGCCGAACATCTGACGGAAAGCAAGACGTCCGATACGGCCGAAGCCGTTAATAGCAACTTTAACAGACATTTTAAAATCCTCCAAAATATATAAAAATTTTTTTGACTATTTGTCACAGCAGTCTGCGTTAAATATTTAACACTTATCGCAAGACATACTTGTACCTTAATATTTTACCGCATTTTCGCTCTTAATACAAGAGGTTTTCGGAAAATTTTTCAATTTTGTAACATTGACATTAAAAGTGATATAAAACAAAGCTGTTTTTATCGAATTCGTGCGGTATACTGCGCTTTGTGAGGTGCTCGCCGCCGTACCCGACGGCTCGGGAGGGGGAGCCGCTGCTCTCAAACGCCGATGCGCGCTCCCCCTCCACCCCCTCAAGCCTCGGCTCGCTCGGCTGAAAAATGGTTACGTATTAACCACCTTATAAACCTCATTCTTCGCTATGCCGCGGTCTTTGGCGCAGGCTTTTATCGCGTCCATTTTGGATCTGCCCTCGGCAACGTAGTGCGCGACGTGCGCTTCGATGCTCATTTCGCTCCAAAACGCCTCGGCGCGGACCTGTTCACTGCTTGCGCCCTCGACGATAAGCACGTGCTCTCCGCGTGGCTCGTGCTCGGAATACATTGTGACGGCATCGGAAAGGGTGGTGCGCAGAATTTCCTCGTTTAACTTTGTAAGCTCGCGGCAGAGAGATATTTTTCTCTCGCCAAAGGCTTCGTAAAGATCGGAAAGGGTAGACTTTAATTTGTGCGGTGCTTCATAGAAAATGAGCGTGCGCGTGTCACATTTAAGCTCGGCGAGGCGGTTGCGGCGCTCGCCCTTATTTGTGGACAAAAAGCCTTCAAACGCAAATCTTCCCGTAAAGAGCCCCGAAAGCGTAAGTGCCGTCATAGCGGCGCACGGGCCGGGAACTGCTGTCACGGGTATACCGCGCTCGGCGCACAGTCTTACAATGTCCTCTCCGGGATCGCTGATACCGGGCATACCTGCGTCCGTGACGAGCGCGCAGGACTCGCCTGCCGATAAGCGCGCGCATATTTCCTCGCCGCGCTCACGCTTGTTATGCTCGTAGTAGCTCACCATTGGCTTTTTGATGCCGAATATGGCAAGCAGCTTTGCGGAATTGCGCGTATCCTCAGCGGCGACGAAATCCACGCCTGCAAGCACCTTTTTTGCGCGCTCGGACAGATCGGCGAGGTTACCTATCGGTGTCGTTACGAGGTACAGCGTGCCGCCGTTCACTTTATTTTTTTCATCGCCCGTATCGGCGTAGTAGAGATCAGGGTTTTTTGTAAGGCTCATCGAAATCACCCGTTTCGTAAATTTTTGTAAGCGTGTCCGTGTAAACGCTGTCGCGCTCGTACATTATGAGCGGCGGCGTTACGTAAACTCCCGCGCTCGCGCCCTTTTTTGCTTCGCAAAGCACAAGACACGGTGCAAGGTCGGCTCTCGCGTGTACGAACGTTATACGCTTTGGTTCAAGCTTTGCCGCCGAAAGTGCGCCCGTCAGCTCGCACAGTCTGTCGGGACGCCACACGGTGTAGAATAGTCCGCCGTGTTTAAGTATCCGCGCGGAAGATTTGCAAAAGTCGCCGATGCCGCCCGCTATCTCGTGACGAGCAATGTTTTTTCGCTCGCTTTCGTTTGCCTTGCCCGTCGGCTTCATATACGGCGGATTAGACACCGCCACGTCAACCGTACCGCCGAGCATCGTTTCGGTAACGTCGCGTACGTCGGCACAGTGCGCGACAAGC
>JAZNBZ010000262.1:0-2582 GCA_045587285.1 Candidatus Flemingiibacterium sp.
TGACTACTGCGATACAAATTTTGAGTGTTGAGAGAAGGCGCTTGACTATTACGCTGATGTATGTATAATAACGGCAGAAAAAGAATTTTTGCGGAGTCGGATTTTCGATTTCCTGATAGCATCCATATCCCACCGAAACGGGCTTGACCACAGCTTTGACCATCTACGGCTTCGGACTACGTGGAAACAGTGCTTGTAAGAGCACCCGAAAGCATCGTTTTTGGACTCAAAAGCCCCGAAAAGCCTTGTAAATCAAGGAAAAATCGGTGCAGATTTGTTTGGGAGCAAGATGCTGCAGGTTCGAGTCCTGTCACTCCGACCATGGCGAGTGTTCATAACTGATTTAGGTTATGGACACTCATTTTTTGTTTAGATCTTGGCAAAAGTAACGCAAAGGCACTTGTGGCAATATTTCCACGAGTGCCGTTCTTACAAAACCTTTCTAAAAAGCTTTTTTTGCATGTCATTGACAATCCATATTGAACCATGTTATAATACAGATATATAAGACTTGATTTTTTTACAAGGAGGACCTGGTATAATGCCTCATAAAAACCAAAGCATATTTACTCGAGTGTTAAAAACAGTTCTGTGTATTTTCTTGTGTTTGTTGATACTTGTCATCGGTGCTTGTGCTGCTTTGGTTTGTTATGAGAGGGCAAAAAGCTTCACAACGACTGACTTCGACTCATATTTAAAAAACGGTACGCCTCTTGAAGATGCAGCCATCGCGGTCCTGCCCTCAAAAGAAGAATTAGATACAAAGAAAATCGTCTTTTATGAATATGAGTATGACTATCGTGTTATTTTGCCAGGCGATAGTATGCTTCACTTAGTTGTAATTTATGATGCAGATGATTTTAACACAGCCTGGCAGACGCTTGACAAGCAGTATCTCATGCAGGATGAAGGTTGGCGCGAACGCTTTTATTTTGATGGCGACCTGTATTATTGCTATACTTTTTATGGCGAGGCTCCCAATGTAGCCTACGCCATGTCATACAGTATCAATACTGAAGAAAAAAAGATATCGTATATGCTGTATGAAAGCTTCGATATTACAGTGATGTCAGCACAAAGTGCGCTGTCTTTAGCTTATGGCGAAGATAGAATCACTCCTGCTTCTTAATACGCGATCAAATTTTCTATGAACACTCCGACCACATGAAAATAATCCGAACAATCTCTTATTTGGAGAAGCGTTCGGATTATTTGTTTTATTTGAGTATCCCAATTTTAATAGCAAGAAATGAAAATAGCCGATACCGCGGTCTTTTGACTATGGTATCGGCTTGCGCGTTGTTGAAAAAGACATATTTTTATGGTATAATAAATATATCAAAAAAATTTTCAAAACCCTATTGACTCTCCCCTTAACTGTAATGATATACTTTGCTTGCAAGATAGAAATAGCGCTGTTTCTATACTGCAAAATCTCAATGAAAGGAAAACGCTATGTATAAGATAGGTGAATTATCTAAGCTGTGCAATATCTCGGTAAAGACGTTGCGATATTACGATGCCGCAGGTTTGCTCATCCCCGACGAGATCGATAAATTCACGGGATACCGTTATTATTCTGCATCAAAGCTTGAAGATTGCTATCGTATTATTGCCTTGAAGGAGCTTGGCTTTTCTTTGGATGAGATACGTGTGCAGTTGACAACAAATGACAACGAGAAAATCACAGCCGCATTAAATGCGAAGCGTGCCGAACTGCAAGCATTGATTGAAACCACCCAAACACAGTTAAGAAAAATTGAATCCATCAAAAACAATCTGACAGAAGGAGAGTCGAAAATGTTTAATATTATTGTCAGAGCAACCGACGAGGTGCGCGTTGCTTATATCCGAAAGAATTATTTATCCAAATCCGATGCTTTTGATGATATTGAAAAAATCAAAAGCAATCTGACTAAAGCAATTTTTGGCAAAAGAAAAATTATCATCAATTACGAAACCGAGTACAGAGAAACCGACTTTGATCTGGCTGCGTGCGCAGAAATTGTCGCTAAGCTTCCGCAGCCCTGCGAGTATGCAGAAAAAACAATCTCGCTTGGCGCGAACGTTGCTTCTTTAATTTGTAAATCCGGCGAGCTTGACGATGCTTATAAGGCTATGATCAAACATCTTGATGGATCAAGCTATAAAGTGTGTGGTGCATATTATGAAATTTACCACGAGGACGGAACGGTAGAATTAAAAGTACCCGTATGTGAACGCACAAAGAAGAGCCTTTATGTCAGCGATGATATTATTCCTTTCGTAGATGACCCCGAAGTGTGTGGAAAATGGAAGATGATCGATATTCTCCCCACTCGCGAACATTTTATTTATGGCAAACCAAAATGTAACCACTTGGCTTGGTTAGATGAGATATATTTCATCGATGGTGGTAAATCCTATTGGGCGGTCAGTGGCTGGACAAAAGGACAACTTTTCACATATGCATCGAAGCCAAACTCTATTTACGTCAATAAATATACAATAGAAAACGATGAGAATCACAAGCTCTTGTTTCTTGAAATGTACGATTATTGCGATGGAGGCGGCGAAGGCTTGTTTAACAATCCGGAAATATG
>JAZNBZ010000263.1:0-5934 GCA_045587285.1 Candidatus Flemingiibacterium sp.
TCGGCACCCGTGCCGACACCCCGGCGACCATTTAGCGGTACCGAGAGATGGTGATGTCCCGTCAGGAGTGGTTATCCGGGCGCGGACGCTTCGCTGCGCGCCACCCACTCGCGTTAAAATGTCGCAAGACGCTCGGCGACCACAAGCCGGTTGCCGGGATGCAGGGTTCCCGGCTACCGAGAGCGCGGTGCACATCGCTCGAAGCGTGGTGTGCCGACCGAGAGCGCTAAACCTCGCTTCTGCATTCACAAACCAAATGTGAGCGCTAGCGTCGATTTAAAGTTCTTTGCCAGGCTTTCTTTCAAGAAAGCCGCGTTCTCCCATAGCCGAACTCCTTTACATCTCAAACCCGTGCGGCAGAAGCTGTGCGAGCGTGTACTCTCGCACGTCGCCGCTACCTGCGTCGGCGGAGTAGACGTCGATGTCGCCGAACTCGGCGAGCGCCTGTCGGCATATGCCGCACGGCGTAACGCCGTCGCCGCCGACGCACGCTACCGCGATAAACTCGCGCTCGCCTGCCGCGATAGCCGCACCGAGCGCTACACGCTCGGCACACGTGCCTGCACCGAACGATGCGTTTTCAAAATTACACCCGACGTAGACCTTGCCGCTTTTCGCAAGCAACGCCGCGCCTACCTTGTAGCGCGAGTACGGCGCGTACGAGTTTTCGCGCACTTCCCTCGCCGCATTTATAAGCTCGTTTTTTACGTCTTTATCAATCATTTCACCATCTCCAAAAGCGCCGCTTCGTCAATGACGGTAACGCCGAGCGAATTCGCCTTCGTCAGCTTCGAGCCTGCGTCCTCGCCTGCGACGACGTACGTCGTCTTTTTCGACACCGAGGACGATACCTTTCCGCCGTTCGCCTCGATAAGTTCCGCCGCCTCGTCGCGCTTCATCGTGGGAAGCGTGCCCGTCAGAACGAACGTCATTCCCGCGAATTTGTCGCTCACCTGCGCCGACTCGTATACGGTTACAAGCCCGTGCGCCTTCAGCTTGTCAACAAGCTCGCGCGTGGACGGGTGGCTGAAATAGTCCACCACGTATTTCGCGGTTATCTCGCCCACGTCGTCTATCTCGCAAAGCGCCTCCTCCGTGGCATCGAACAGCGCCTCAACGTCGCCGAATTTCGCCGCGAGCACCTGCGCCGCCTTTGCGCCCACCTGACGTATGCCCAGCGCGTATATGAGCCGCGCCAATCCTGCCTCTTTGGATTTTTCAATCGCCGCGATAAGATTCGCCGCGCTCTTTTCTCCCATTCTCTCAAGCGGAACTATCTGCTCGGCTTTGAGCTCGTAAAGATCCGCGTAGCTCGAAACGAGTCCCTCGCTGTGTAAAAGCGCGATAAGCGACTTGCCGAGGCCGTCGATGTCCATAGCGTCCTTCGCCGCGAAGTGCTCCAAATTTCGGAGAAGCTGTGCGGGACAGGACGAGCTCGTACAGCGGTACGCCGCACCGCCCGACTGCGTTTCGTCGTCCGCGTCGGCAACGACCCTCTCGCCGCACGATGGGCAGGTGTCGGGCATATCGAACCACTTTTCAGAGCCGTCACGCTTCTCTTTTACGACCGACACGACCTCGGGGATTATGTCGCCCGCCTTGCGAACGATTACCGTGTCGCCTATCATAATGTCGCGCTCGCGGATAAAATCGAGATTGTGGAGCGTTGCGCGCGAAACGGTCGTGCCTGCAAGCTGTACCGGCTCGAGCACCGCGTTCGGCGTAAGCACGCCCGTTCTGCCGACCTGCAAAACGATGTCGTGAAGCTTCGTCGGCTTCTCCTCGGGCGGATACTTGTACGCCACCGCCCACTTGGGTGTGGACGTGTTCTCGCCTATCTCCTCGCGAAGCGCGAGCGAATTTATCTTTATGACCGCGCCGTCGATGCCGAACGGCAAGCTTTCTCTCGCCGCGCCGATACGCTCGATAGCGTCGATGACCTCGTCGGCTGTTTTTACGATAGAATATTCGGGCAGGACCGTAAAGCCTACGCCGCGAAGCCAATCGAGGCTTTCGCCGTGCGTTTCAAACGTCTTTGTTCCCGTTTGATAGTTGAACACGAAAATATCAAGTCCGCGCGATGCGGTAACCTTCGAGTCGAGCTGACGCAGTGCGCCTGCCGCCGCGTTACGGGGATTCGCGAAAAGCGCCTCGCCCTCCGCCTCGCGGCGCTCATTTACCTTCTCAAATCTCGCGCGCGACATATACACCTCGCCGCGAACGACAACGTACGGCTCGTCCGTGTCGATAGTGAGCGGTATCGTGCGCACGGTGCGAAGGTTCTCGGTGACGTCCTCGCCGACCTTGCCGCTTCCGCGCGTACCGCCGCGAGTAAACTTGCCGTTCTCGTAAATGAGCGCGACGGAAAGGCCGTCTATCTTACACTCGACCGTAAACTCGCAGTCGGGTGCAATAGCCTTCATACGCGCCACAAATGCGCGCACCTCGTCGTAATCGAAAACGTCGGAGAGGCTTCCGAGCGGCACCTCGTGCTCCATTTCCTCAAACTCGGACAGTGCCTCGCCGCCGACACGCTTCGTCGGAGAATTCGCACTCGCAAGCTCGGGGTACGCTTCCTCAAGCGTGACGAGCTCGCGGAAAAGCATATCGTAATCGTAGTCGCTTATCTCGGGCGCGTCGAGCACGTAATAAAGCCGCGAATGGTATTCAAGAAGCTTCGACAGCTCGTCCATACGAGCCCTCGCGTGCTGTGCAGTCATTGTAATATCTCCTCCGTTTTCACACAAAGATTTTCAACTTTAATTATTATATCACATATTTTTGATAAATAAAAGAGTTTTTTCAAATTTTTGCGTAAAATTCGTCAAAAATTCATTGACTTTTCGCTCGAAAGTTGCTACAATAATAGGTGATAGTATTATACACCAAGAAAGGATATCATTATGAAAACCAAAGCAATACGCCTTTACGGCGTCAACGACCTTCGTCTTGAGGAGTTCGAGCTTCCCGCAATCGCGGACGACGAGGTGCTCGTGCACATCGTTTCCGACAGCATCTGTATGTCCTCCCACAAGGCGGCTATGCAGGGCGCAGCTCACAAGCGCGTTCCCGACGACTGCGCTGTCAACCCTCCGATAATCGGTCACGAGTTCTGCGGCGACATCGTTGAGGTCGGCGCAAAGTGGAAGGATAAATTCAAGCCCGGCGAAAAGTTCGCTATCCAGCCTGCGCACAACAGAAACGGCGCGATAATTGCTCCCGGCTACAGCTATAAGTACTGCGGCGGCGCGGCTACCTATGCGGTAATTCCGGCAGACACCCTTGAAATGGACTGCCTTCTCAAGTACAACGGCGACGCATATTTCTACGGCTCGCTTGCTGAGCCTATGAGCTGCATCGTCGGCGGCGCACACGCTAACTACCACACCAAGGGCGGCTCCTACGTACACGATATGGGTATCGTAGAGGGCGGCGCTGCGGCTATTCTTGCAGGCGCAGGACCTATGGGACTTGGCGCGGTTGACTACCTTATAAGCTGCGACCGCAAGCCCTCCCTTTTAGTTGTTACCGACATCGACACCGCTCGTCTTGAGCGCGCGGCAGAAATGGTAACCGTTGAAAAGGCGGCAAAGAACGGCGTTAAGCTTATGTACGTCAACACCGCAGAGTACGAAGATCCCACCGCTTACTTAAAGACGCTCGCTCCCGAGGGCTACAACGACGTGTTCGTATTCGCTCCCGTAAGACCTGTCGTTGAAATGGGCGACGCGCTGCTTTCCAAGGACGGCTGTCTCAACTTCTTCGCAGGCCCGACCAGAACCGATTTCTCGGCTATGTTCAACTTCTACAACGTACACTACGCTTCCACCCACATCGTGGGCACGAGCGGCGGTAACACCGACGATATGCGCGAGTCTATCGAAATGATGGAAAAGGGACTCATCAATCCCGCGGCGATGATCACCCACATATGCGGTCTTGACGCAGTTGCAGAAACCACCATCAACCTTGACAAGATTCCCGGCGGCAAGAAGCTTTGCTACACGAACATTTCTCTGCCCCTCGCGGCTATCGCAGACTTCGCAGAGCTTGGTAAGACCGATCCTATGTTCAGAGAGCTCGACCGCATCTGCAAGGCTAACAACGGACTCTGGTGCGCCGAGGCTGAAAAATATCTCCTCGCTAACGCTAAGTCTATCTAACCGAACATTAAAGCGGAACTGCGAGGTTCCGCTTTGCGCGTATAGGAGAACGCGTAAAGGAGTTACGGTCGCTTTTTGAAAAAAGCTCCGCAAAAACTTTAAATTGGCTTCGCCGCGACAGAGTGCTTGGCTAAACGGTAGCCCACGCTCTCGATAGTTGGGGACCTCGTCGGCACCCGTGCCGACACCCCAACGACCGCATATACGAAAATCAAGCAGCTTCACATCTTTGGCGCTCGCATTAAGGCGCGACGCTACGCTCGCACCAAAGTAAGTGTACGCCACACAACAGCACGATGCATTAGGCTAATCTCGCCGTCCAGCGAAGCGAGGACGGCAACCACTCTCGTCAAGATGTGGCAACACAAGCGGGAACAGCAACACGGTTGCCGGGATGTGGGGCCCGGCTACCGAGAGCGCGGGACACGATGCTCGAAGCGCAATCTTCGACTGCGTATCGAGAGCGCTGAACTTCGATTTTTCGCTTACTGACAAAATATGATGGCGAAGCCCTATAAAGTTCTTTGCACAGCTTTCTTTCAAGAAAGCGCGTACTCCCAATACAAAATCACATAAAAGGAGAAAACAACTATGTCTACAGAAATCACACGCGTGGCGGCTGTGTCGCCCGTACTGCGTATGCTCGCAGGTGAGGGCAAGCCCTGCACCGTAAAATTTTCCACCGAATACTGCGATAAGTGCATCGCAGGCGCGCTCGTTATCACCGACGAGAGCGTGGACGGCATCACCGCCGCATTCGACGCCTTCGTAAAGGCAAACGGCAAGAAGCCGAGCGCCGCGTTTATCGACGGACTTGGCATATTCAGAATAAACACCCCCGAAATCGCAAGCGCTCGCCGCCTCGAGGGCAAGATCGCCATCGTAACCGGCTCTGCACAGGGCTTTGGCAAGGGCATCGCGACCGATATGGCAAAGGAAGGCGCGCTCGTCGTTATCGCTGATATGAACGCGGACGGCGCAAAGGCTACGGCAGACGAGATCTGCAAGGCGTACGGCGAGGGCGTTGCGATCTCCGTCGGCGCAAACGTAACCGACGAGGACAGCGTTCAGGCTATGGTTAATGCGTGCGTCGCAGAGTTCGGCGGACTCGACGTGCTCGTAAACAACGCGGGTATCGTTCGTGCAGGCAGCCTCGAGGAGATGAACAAGGCTAATTTCGAGCTCGTTGCATCCGTAAACTACACCGCATATTTCCTCTGCGCGAAGTACGCTTCTGCCGTTATGAAGCTTCAGCGCAAGGTTTGCCCTACCTATCTCTCCGACATCATCGAGATCAACTCGAAGTCCGGTCTTGAGGGCTCGAATAAGAACTTCGCGTATGCCGGCAGTAAGTTCGGCGGCATCGGTCTTACCCAGTCGTTCGCGCTCGAGCTTGCGCCGTACGGCATCAAGGTGAACGCGATCTGCCCCGGCAACTTCCTCGACGGTCCGCTGTGGAGCGATCCCGAAAAGGGACTTTTCGTGCAGTACCTCAACGCAGGCAAGGTTCCCGGCGCAAAGACCGTTGCAGACGTTCGCCGATTCTACGAGGCAAAGGTTCCGCTGAACCGCGGCTGTGAAACCAAGGACGTCGCAAGAGCCATTATGTACATAATCGAGCAGGAATACGAAACCGGTCAGGCTCTCCCCGTAACCGGCGGTCAGGTAATGCTCAAGTAAGACGTTATAAGGAGAAACGAGGAAAACGCGGCTTTTTTGAAAAAAAGCCTGGCAAAAAACTTCAAATCGGCTTCGCCTCCACAGAGTGTTT
>JAZNBZ010000264.1:0-4638 GCA_045587285.1 Candidatus Flemingiibacterium sp.
TATGTACTTCTTGTCGGGGCTGTCTGTGCCGATGATACCCGTGTCCGCGTACCACTTGACCTTGCGCTCCACCGCTTTACAGCCGCATTCAGAGCCCCCTATAACCTTTATCGCGCCGTCAGCGGCATCGAGATAATACAACGCACCACCGTGCGTCGCAAACGTACTCGCACGCGTGTTGTCCTCGCGGTGCCATAACCGCTTCGCCGTGTCGTACGCGAACAGATGCCACGCGCCGCCACCGTCGCACGCCGAAAAGTAATACTTGTTACCGTACGCGCCGCCGACAGCGTCCTTATATCGCACCTCGCCAAGCGCGTCTGACACACATACGGGAAGCGAGCCGTCATACGCACATACACCGCCTCGCGAGTGGTAGTAAAGCACCTCGTTTACAATAGCAGCACTGCGCGAGCTTCCGGGAGCGATACCGCGGCACGGCAGGTCCGAGAGCTGATACTCCGACGGGTACGAGCCGTACACCTTGTAGAGCATATTTTCCTTGAAGAACAGCGGATAACCGCCGTGAGTGATAGCACCCGTAAACGGACCGTCCGAGCCGACTGACGCAACCCACGAATCGCTCGCTATACCGCGAAAGCTGTTCCAGTTCTTGAAGTCGCCAAGCTTCGACGCGTATATTTCATTGACGAACTCACCGTTCGCTGCAAGTCCGTATCTGCATCCCCACAGTCGATTGTTAGACTCGATAATAAAATCAAGCTCCGGCATACGGCGTGAAATGCTAATGGGCGACTTCGGCACAAGCACTGACCATATGTACATACCGCTCGGATCGTCGTCCTCTGTCGCCTTTATCCATACGTCACCGAGTATATTTATAATGGCGTCGGCAAGCCCGAGCACCTGAATGTATCCCTCGCCCTTGCCGATAACTGTTACCTTGCGCTCGTTCTCCGAGAGCGCGGCGAGCTTGTCGCTTGTAAACTCGTCGAATATCACCTCGGTAATAGCTCCGTCCGCCGTGCTCGAGCCTCCGTATTTGAACGTGTCGCCGAACCCGTCAACGAGCACGCTGTCGCCAACCTCAAAAAGCTCGCCGATGCCGTCCATGCATATACGCACACTTGCATTTTCGTAAGCGCTCCACGCGTCCGTGGTGTTCGAGTAGGTGTTGAGTACATACGGAGCTTTCGAAGAGTCTATCCAGTAGTTACCCTCCACCTTTGCAGGCGTAAGGTTGCCGCCGATTATATCGAGCATCTGCGAGCCGTCCGCGTTCCAAAGCGAAAGCTGTACACCGTACTCACCCGATGCACACGCCGCCTCAATATCGCCGCGATCGTCGGTATTACTAACGCTCACATACTTCTTGTCGGGCATTATAATAACGTACGCGCCCATCGACACAAGCGTTTTCGGCTCCGTAGACAGATCCATTTCGATATACTCGTCGCCGATCACGAACTCCGAGCCGCAAACATAGCAGAGCTTGTCCTTGGCGATGATACCGGTGCAAGCACTTGGACTCGCATACACACCGCGAGGCGCGCGCGGCGAGAGCACGGGATAATAGTCCGATGTCATATTCTGCATATCGTAGAACTCGCCCTCGTTAATACGCAGATTGTGATTATATCCGCCGAATACGTCGGTAGTGCTTCGACTGCTCGGCAGAGGATTTAAGTAAGGAAGTTTCATATAGCCACCTCCTAAAAATACTTAAATCGCGCCGTTTTCGGCATATGCGTGCGGTTGTACCACTTCGCAAACGCATCCCACGCCGCATTGAACGCCGCAAGCGCGTTGTTGTAACCGTCGTACTCCGCCTCGGCGTAGTTTATTTTGGCTTCAAGCCACTTTATGTAAAGATCACTCCACGGCTCGGGCACGATAAGCACCGTATCAAGCGGCGTGTTATCGCCATAGCCCGTGTATACGATATTTTCACCGCCCTCGTGGGTGTCGATGATTTCAAGCTTAATTCTGCCGTCAAGCTCCGACAGCGCGCGTATCTTCTCGCCCTGCGCGAGCGCATTATGCCTCAGGGCATCCACGCGGTTAATAGCTTCGATTATTGTCATAGTGCACCTCTTTCGTAAATAGAAAAACAGGGACGGTCAAACGTCCCCGTTTCGTTGTTTATATGGACGTCTGTGCTGCTTCGAGCATCTCGTCGATACGCTCGTCCATTCTTTCCTGCGCGCGCTGACTGCGCTCATACTCCGCCTTTACCTCGGGCGGTACAAGTGATGTTTTGCCTCTCGGAAGCAGGTAGTTTACGCCGTTAAAGCCGATAAGCACGTTGGGCTCATCGTTCGCGGTACCTCTCGGAATAGAGAGTTCCACACGTTCAGACTTTGCCGCAATGGGCTTCACCTCTGCGATTGCTTCGGCTTCCTCGAGAGCGTCGGATTCTACCTCTGCCGCAGTTTCAACACTTGCAGTTGTATCTTTCTTGTTTGCCATAGTGATTCCTCCAAAAAAATAAATATTTGTGCCGCTCCGCTACTTCACGGAGCGGCACATTTTAGCTATCAGTTAGCTTCGTCGTCAGCCGAGAAGCTCGAGCAGCTCATCACGCGGAGGAGGCGCTCGGGATAGAGGATAGTTGCGCCGTTGGTCTCAAACTTGTAGCCTACGGTGCTGAACTGATTAAGAGGACCGCCAACCTGGCTCTTGTCCTTAATAATCATCTCGAGCGCGCCGCCCTCGGGATCGATGATACCGAATGCGTCCTTACCAAAGAAGTAAGTGGCATAGGTCGCGCCGTTTGCCTTGTTCGCATAGTCGCCGGTAAGTACGGGCGCGAAGGGGTTCTCGATGAAGCGGCAGCCGTGAAGCTCGCCGATCTCACCGTTGAAGATCTCCTCAGGCTGTGCGTACTGATGCGCCTCAAGCCAGCCCTTCGAGTTGCGAAGGTCGAACGCAACGCTCGGATGAATTACCGCAAAATACTTACCGTTGATAGTAGGCACGCGGTTCTTCTTCATAATGGTAACGGCCTTAGCTACCATACGAGCGGTGAGCATACTCATCGCCTCGCCGCTCGCCTCCATAAGATTCGGCGCGGTAGGCGTGTCGATAACGTCGCCGGTCTCGACGGAAACGTTGTCGCAGTAAAGCACGTTGGTGTTGACGAGGAGCGCATCTCTGATAAGAGTCTCCTGTGTTTCTGCGGCAGAACCGCCCATCTCCTCGGTAGCGCCAAGAATGGTGTCGTCGTAAGCGTGAAGCTCAAGACGGTCGGCGATAGCCGTGTAAGTACCGTACTGATTGATCTTGCCGGTCTTGGTGGACATACCGAACTTCTGACCGGTGGGGATAACGCCCTCAACGAGCTTTGTCGCCTTCTGGAACGTGTTCCACTTGCGCCACTCTACGGTCTCGCCGCGTCTTGCGCTGAGAGGCTGACGCTTTGCAAACTGCGCGTAAAAAAGCTCAACGCGCGCATTTTCGAGCAGCTCTGTGTCGTAAAAGACCTTGAGCTCACCGTCCATAGTGTAGACGCCCTCGAATGCCTGCGAGGTGCCGTCGTAGGCGTTAACGTAGTTGCCGGTAGTGTTTACGAGAGTACCGGCGTCAGCAAAAAGCTGAAGATTGATGATGCTTGTAATAATGTTACGCATAATTTTCTCCTTCCGTAATTGAAAATACTTGCGAAGGGAGAGTGCTCTCGGTTTAGCCGTTGAAGCTTCCGGGATAAATCTTCCTTCCCTGTGCAGCGGCATCGCGAATTTGCTTCTTAAAAGAGGCTCTCTGTTCGGGTGATGCCTTGCGATAATCGAATTTTGTCACGGAAGGTGCTTTGCCTGATGTGCCGTTTTCGGTGGGACGCGCGCCACCTGCTCTGATGGCGTTTGCCATCTTTTCGGCAGTCTTCTCTGCAGTCACCTGCATAGCTGCGGCCTGTATCTCATTTCTGTGGACGGCATAGTATGCATCCTCGACGGAGATATTCATATTAGGCGAGGTCATTCTTGCAAATACGGGATTTTTAAGCTCGGTACGAAGATCGAAATTCGGGAACACAACCTTGAGAGCCTCGCCCTGCGTTTCAAGCCTCTTGAAATGCTGGTCAATTCTCTGCTGTTGGAGGTTCAGTTCCGCCTCACGACGTGCACGTTCAGTCTGACGCTCCATTTGGTCGAACTTCTTCGCGGTTTCGAGCGATGTGCCAAGTTCAATGGCACGTTCCTCATAGTAGCGATCGTCATCGCTTACAGCCTTTGCAAGTGCCTCGTAGTCGATGCTGTTAACATCCATCTTGTGTGCCTTTGCAAGCACCTCAAGCATAGGAGTGAGCTTTTCGAGTGCATCCTCTGCCGCTCTGGCACTTTTCAGTCGGGGTTTGAGAATAGCCTGCACCGCCTCGTCGTAAAGGTCTTTGTATTCACCCTCAATAAGAGTCTTAAAAACCTCTTTTCTGTCGGGCGCAGGTGCTTCGTCACCCTTCTTTTCTTCCGTGGCTTCTGTGGTTTTGGTGTTGGTATCGGCAGCGGCGACCTGCCCGTCAGTCTGCGGAGCTTTCGCGGATGGCGTTTTAAGCGCGCCCTCGGGAAGTGCACTTGTAGACTTCTTCGCCCTTTTTCTTAACTTGTCTGCAGGAACACCAAGCTCAAGCAGACGAGCCTGTCCGGCGTCAACAGTCGCAGCATCTGCCAAAGCAGCACCGCC
>JAZNBZ010000265.1:0-5561 GCA_045587285.1 Candidatus Flemingiibacterium sp.
ACAGATTACTCTAAACTTCGTGCCCGCAGGCTCCCACAGTCACGGCTTCGCCGCGCCAGCTCCCTCCCGGAGGGAGCCTTTATCTTGCCTTCTCCTCACCTATTGCTCTATTATACGCTTCCTCTTTAAAAAATCTGTTGCTTATACGGCTCAACTATATAATTCTTACCGAACCACGCGCCAAGCGCGTGGTTTTGGTATACAAAAAACGACCGCACGGCTGTTTGCCGAGCGGTCGTCCTGCTTATTTGTAAAGATCCTCGATAGCTTTCTGCGAGCGGATAGCGTCCGCCGCGCTTACGGGAATATCGCGCATACCGAGAATAGCCTCGCCGAACGCCTCGACTTCCTTCTGATACATATTACCGAAGGTCACGTCGAGCGTGACGGGAGTTACGGTCGTGCGGTTCTGATTTGCGTCGTAGTCGCCACCGTCGGTGACCGTGAGCACCTGAACGTCGCCTCCCTCTGTCTGCGCGAGCGTGCCGTTTGCGATGATACAGCCCTTCGTTCCGTAGAACGTAAGCGTACTCGCCGAAACCTCGTCGGGCACGTTAAACGCCGCCTCGACGACGCACATCGCGCCGTTGTTCATTCTGTAAACGCCGACGCCTGCGTCCTCAACGCTGTACTTAAATACCTGATTGCCGACAAAGCCGGTCGTTTCGGTAATTTCAAGTCCCGATATGTAGCGGATAAGGTCAATCGCGTGGATTGCCATATCGAGCATCGCGCCGCCGCCCGAAAGCGTTTTATTCTGACGCCAGCAGTTCTCCATCTCGGGATACCAGCAACTAAATCTGGAGCTCGCCGAAACGATCTCTCCGATCGCACCGTCGGCAATAAGCTCGCGCATTTTCTGATGATACGCGTGGAAGCGCATCATAAATGCAACGCCGAGCATAACGCCCTCGCGCTCACAGATCGCCGCGATCTGTTCGGACTCTGCTATCGAAAGTCCCATAGGCTTTTCGAGTAAGATATGCTTTTTAGCCTTTGCCGCCATTTCGCACTGCTTCTTGTGACAGAATACGGGTGACGCTATGTAAACAGCGTCGATCTCGTCAAGTGCTAAAAGATCTTCCTCGGTTGTGAAGGCATACTTCACGCCGTACTTTTCGGCAACGCTCTTTGCGGCATCAACGCTCGTGTCCATTACCGCGACAAGCTCTATCTTGTCCGAAAGCGCCATACCGGGAATGGTTCTGCGCTGTGCGATACCGCCGCAGCCGATTACACCCCATCTTATTTTTCTGTCTGACATTATTATCTGCCTTCCTGCATTTCGCGAACGGACTCGAGGACAGCGTCTGCCATATATTCAAGCTGCTCGTCGGACAGACCGTAGAGCGGCAGGTGAGTGAAGCGCTTGTAGAATACTTCCTCGCAAGCGGGGCAGGTCTTTGCGATCTCGTCGGAATTGTAGCCCATTTCCTCAACTATCTTGAAGCGGTAGAGAGGACCGAAGTGAGCGATCTGGGTAACGCCCTTTTCCTCGAGCTTCTTCTTGAGTACCTGAACGTCGCCGCCAGCCTTTGCGGGATCTATCTGGAGGAGATAGAGGTGGAAGGTCGGCTTGATATCGTCGTTTCCGAGGTCCTGTGCGATGATAGCATCATTTTCAGCAAAACGGTCGGTGAGGTACTTAGCCGCACGGCGTCTTTCAGCGATGATCTCCTCGTTACGCTCAACCTGAAGTGCAAGACCGAGGCCCAGAATTTCGGTGGTGGAGGAGTTGCCGGGTACGAACGGAGCGTACTTACCCTGAATGGGAGTGATGTTGTAGAGCCAATCCTTTATCGGGCAGGAGAAGTCAAGACCGAGGAAGCGCGCGCGCTTCATCTCGTTCTCAAAGCCCGGTACGGTGGTGGTGAGGATACCGCCCTCGCCGAAGGAGGTGATGTTCTTGACCTCGTGCATAGAGAACGCCGCGAAGTCGCCGATGGTGCCGACCTTCTTGCCCTTATACATAGCGCCGAACGCGTGAGCCGCGTCCTCGAGAACGAGGATGTCGTGCTTTCTTGCAAGCTCCATAATCGGATCCATATCAACGGGATAGCCGCCGATGTGTACGGGGACGATCATCTTGGTCTTGTCGGTGATCTTTCTTGCAACGTCTGCGGGATCCATATTGATAGTCCTCGGATCAACGTCCGCGAATACGAGCTTTGCGCCGATAGCAAGCGGATACGCCATCGTCGCAACGAAGGTGATCGCGGGAACGATAACCTCGTCGCCGGGCTTCAGGTTTGCGTATTTGTACGCAATTTCAAAGCCTGCGGTTGCGTTGGTAACGAAGGTGGAGGAGGTGGTGCCGAGGTAGTCGTTGCACGCCTTCTCAGCAAGCTCAACCTTGCTTCCGAGGGAAAGCTTGCCGGGAGGAGTTGCGAGCGCGTCAAGCTTCTTGACCTGCTGCCATACTGCTTCGAGAGCGTCGTCGTACTCCTTGCCCTCGCCCTGCATTAAGAACTTGATGATCTCCATAAGATCGTGTACGTTGTAGTTTTCGCCAACTGCCGCCCACGGCACGCGAGTAGCGCCCGTATTGTAACGGAAATCTGTTGCCTTACCCATAATTTTTCTCCTTTGTATAATAAAAATAATGTTCGGTAACTTTATTATACCAAATAATAGCGAAGTATAAAAGATATATATTTCCCAACTTTTTGTATTATATTCCCGATTTTTGAGTGGTATTGACAAAAACCAGACGGCTTGCCATAATAAAAAAATGCTGAAAAGTGCATATTTTAAAGACGAAAATGCATTGCTTTTTGATTTGATGTTTGCTAAACTCTAATCAAGGGAACGAAAAGTATTCGAAAATAACAACGAATTTAATTCGAAAAAAGCAAAAACTATTGATTTTTTTGTTCTATATTTTGATAAAATAGATAGTGTAACACAATAAATCTGTAATTCGCTTGCTCAAAAATTTATATCGGATGCCGCCAAAAAACTCAAAAACTTCATATACAAGGATAAAATAATACATATAGTGGCCGCGAGTACAGGCTTGGTGCATTGCGAAGTTTTTGTCAAACTTGGGTGAATTCCTTGACAAATATGCAAGGTCGTTGTATAATTTACAATATCATTATATATATAATGCGATATTTTGCGCCGTGCAATAACAAATCGTGCTTTTTTCCATAATAATCGTTGATTTCTCTATTGAAAGAGTATCTGCGATTGTATATAATTTAACAAAGTGTATATTTTGCAGATTCGCAATATGACCACAAGGAGGATTGGAGAATATGGTCATTAATTACGATATTCCGAAGATTAACCGTATGCTGAAGGATTTTTATAATGCTACGGGCATAAGTATGGACCTTTTGAAGGAGGACTTCTCCTTTGTGGGCAATCAGAGCTTCTGGGAGAATAAGCGCTATTGCAGAGCAGTTCAGAACACCGTAACCGGTATGAAGGCGTGCTTTTGCTCGGATGCTGACCTTCTGAAAAAGTGCCGCGAGACCAAAAAGGCAGAGATGCACGTTTGTCACGCCGGACTCGTTGACGTTGCAGTGCCCGTTATATATAATGAAGGCATTATCGGCTACGTAATTTTCGGTCAGATAAAGATGAAGGAGGATTTCTCGAGCCTTCGGGCGTATATTTCCGAGCTTGGTCTTGACGAGAAGGAAATGGAACGCTTTTACGGCGAGATATCCGTTTTCGACGAGGAAAGAATACAGAGCATATCAAATATCGCGCAGGTGATAGTCAAGCATATACTGCTTGAAAATATGCTCCGTCCCGACCTTGACGACAACATACAGAAGGCTGTTTGCTATATAAACGAAAATCTTGAAAAGCCGCTGTCGGTGCAAAGCATCGCCAAGAACGCAGGTATCTCCAAGAGTGCGCTTTACCGCGGCTTCCACGCGAACTTTTCTTCCACGGTAAGCCGTTACATAAACAAGGCGCGCATCGAGAAGGCTATAGGACTTCTCTCGGACAACACGCTTTCCATTGAGGAGATAGCGCTTCGCACGGGATTTGCCGACGGCTCGTACTTCAGCAAGACCTTCAAAAAGGAGAAGGGAATATCTCCCCTCAAATACCGAAAAGGAAACGGCGAGAAAAAGTAAAAAAGAAGCGGAACGCGCAGACGCTAAAGAATAGTAAAAGCCGATATGGATTTAATTCCGTATCGGCTTTTTTGCGCCTCGCCGCACCGGTGAGAGGGGATGCAGACAAACAAAAAGCCTCCCTTGTGCAAACAATGTCATAAAGATAAGCAAATCAACTGTCGTAATATATAAATTCTTTCTGTAGGGGCGACCTGCGGTCGCCCGCGGGCGGTCACAGACCGCCACTATGTTTTTTATACGTTATGACAATGCGTAGGTCTTAACTTAATGACGTTGCTTGTGCAAAGGGAGCCTTTATCTGAGTCTGCGAGAGGGGATGAAAAGCCTTCTCCTGTGGGAGAAGGTGGCAGCCGAAGGCTGACGGATGAGGAGCTCGTACGGCGTTGTAACACCTCATCCACCGCTACCGCGGTCCCCCTTTCCCACCGGGGAAGGCTTGGTATATTTATTACATAACCTTTGAGTCTGCGAGTGCGGCACGGAGGGCGTCCGTCGTCATATCGGTAGTGAGATAACACTTGCCTGCGATGGGAAGAACGGTATTGTCGCCGCTTGCTTCCGTAGCAACGTCGGCACCTGCGATCTCATCCTTGTACGTGAACTCGCCGTCGAGCTTTACCGAGAGCTTTGCGTCGGCGCTGTTGTGCCAGATAACGGCACACGCCTTGCCCTGACGCTCAAACGTGAACGCGTAAACGCCTGCGTTGTTTTCAGTGATCTCCTTAACCTGATAGTAGGGAACAAGCTCATACTCGCCTGCCTCGTTTATAAGTAAGGTGTGCTCGGTCTTTGTATCTTTAAGCATTTCCTTGCGCTCAGGCGTTAAGAAGCCGTTTTCGCGAACGTCCTCCCAACGAGCGATAACCTTGCAGATATCGTCAATGCGAGGATGATTTTCACGGACGTCGTTCTTAATTGAAATTGCGCCGGGGCAATCCCAAGCCGCGCCTCTCGACGTACCATATTCAAGCACGTCTGCGCGCATATCCATACCTATGCGCCACCAGCCGAAGTTAAGACGGGTGAAGTCGTCAGCCATTCTGGATGCTTCAGCGAAGGGATGCTCGATTATCATTTCCTTGAATATATCGGGGCCGAAGGAATCGAACGCGTTACCGCCCGAAAGCATATGCCAAGAGAAGTGCGCCTTTGCCGCGCCCTCGCAGTAGGTAGGAGCAGGGCTTAACTTCTTGAATACGCGGTACTGTGCGAGCGGAACGGTGACCTCGAACGGAGCCTGCGTGCCCTCTGAGCCGCCGTAGTAAACGACCTCGAAGCCGCAGTCCCAAATTTTTGCTATCTTGTCTGCAATCTCGTCCTGAAGCGAGGTGGACTGATCGACGTATACGCTGTTGCCGCAGAACTCGGAGACGTCGAGTAAACCGCCCCACTCTCCAACCTCGTGCGTACGTACGGTCGTGTCGTACGCGCCGCGCTTGCATCCGTAGAACTTGTACGGAC
>JAZNBZ010000266.1:0-2955 GCA_045587285.1 Candidatus Flemingiibacterium sp.
AGACCTGCTCGCGTTACCGCGGCTATCAGTGCGGCGCGGACTACGCCGAGGCGTTCCGTATGTGCAAGGTCTACCTTCGCGGCACCACCAAGCGTTATCTGCCGTAAGAGGGAATCGAATGTACACAGTTTTAGCATTTTGTGCACACCCCGACGATATCGAGGAGTCCTGCGGCGGCACGCTTCTTAAATGCAAGGCACGCGGCGACAGAGTGGTTATCTGCCACTTTTCCGACGGTGATATGGGACACGTCGTTATCGAGCCCGAGGTCCTCGGACCGATGCGCTGCAAGGAAGCAAAAAACAGCGCGGATATGGCAGGCTTTGAGTGTATTTACGCAGGATTTCACGACCTTTCTATCTACGCCGAGTCCAAGGAGGCTCGCGATATGGTGGTTGACGTTATCCGCGAGGTCGATCCCGACTTTATCATCACCCACGCACCGAACGACTATATGTGCGACCACAATGCAGTAAGCAAGCTCACCTTCGACGCTTCCTTTACGGCAACCGTTCCGCACTACAAAACGAAGGTTAACAAGGTGGCGCGGCTCACGCCTATCTACTATATGCAGACGGCGTGCGGCGTGGATTTCAAGCCCACCGAATACGTGGACATCACTGAGTTTATCGACAAGAAGCTTGAAATGACCGAGTGTCACGTTTCGCAGATGTCCTGGCTTCGCGAGCACGATAATATCGACTTTCCCGAAATGGTTCGCACCGAGGCGCGTTACTACGGCTATCAGTGCGGTGCAGAGTACGCGGAATGCTTCGATACGTGCAGAGTCTACCTTCGCGGTACTACCAAGCGCTATTTACCGTAACCCCTGCCGCACGGTGCGGCAATAAAATATAAAAATTTTTATAAAAGGAGATATAACTATGAATTTCAACGACACAGTAAAAGGCTCGGCTCTTGAGGGCTTCTATCCCGCAGGCTGGGATTTCGACAAGATCGACGCGTGCATCGACGCACCCGAGAAGATCTGCGAGCCGCAGGCACATTGGAACCCCGACTTCACTCCCATTAAGTGCGACTCCCTCGGCGAGTTCGAAACCTATATGGGCCACGAGATCGCAATCCAGATCAAGAACGCTAAGGACAGAGGCGAGAAGATCGCTTTCATTCTCCCCGTTGGTCCTATGGGTATGTATAAGTGGGTAGTTTACTTCCTTAAGGCTTGGAACGTATCCTGCGAGCACGTTTACACCTTCAATATGGACGAGTGGGCAGACTCCGAGGGCAACACCCTTGCTCCCGACAACTCCGGCGCATTCCAGTACGCTATGGAGCAGGCTCTCTTCAATCCCCTCGGCGAGCTGACCGTTCCCAAGGCACAGCGCAACTTCGCAACCAAGGCTAACCTTCCTACTTACCCCGAGAAGATCGCCGCACTCAAGGCAGAGGGCGCAAAGCTCGTTCTCGTATACGGTATCGGCAGAATGTGCCACATCGCATCCTGGGAGCCCACCTTCGCGGCTGACTACGCTGACGCATCCGAGTGGGAGAAGGCACCTTACCGCATCGCGGCTAAGATCCACCCCCTCACCGTTGAGCAGAACGCTCTCACCAGCTTCAAGAGCCGTACCACTCTCGTTCCTTGCCGTGCTAACACCATCGGCCCCGGTCTCTTCCTTCAGGCAGACCTCGCAATCGGCGGCGCTGACGGTACTCTCGGCCGCGGAATGCAGTGGCAGGGTATGTCCCTCTGGATGACTCTCCGTTACGGAAAGACTCCGTGGATCACCTCCTCCTACATTCCCACTCTCCCCGGTAAGCTCTTCTTCCTTGGCGAGCTTGCAGGTCCTCTGGTAGCAGAGTGCAACTAATTATGGCGGATAAAAAGGGAATTGCCGTCGTCGGTACGGTGCTCGTAGATAAAATCTACGGCATCAATGCGTACCCGTCGATCGGCGAGCTTACCGCAATACGCTCGATTAACCTCGCCGTTGGCGGACTCGTTCCCAACGACGGTATAGACCTCAAAAAGCTCGCACCCGAGCTTGACGTCGTAGCCGTATGCAAGGTCGGTGACGATGCGGAAGGCAAATTCGTTATAGATAACCTTAACGAAAACGGCGTTGACACGTCTGCGGTAAAGATAGCGGCAGGTGAAACCACGAGCTTCACCGACGTTATGAGCGTTATCGGCGGACAGCGCACGTTCTTCACGTATCCCGGCGCGAGCGCATCCTTCGGCTACGACGACGTACCGTGGGATACTCTCGACGTCAAGATGCTTCACCTCGGATACTTCCTTCTTCTCGACAAGGTCGATAACGGCGACGGACTCAAGATACTTAAAGAGGCAGTCAGCCGCGGTATCAAGACCTCGATCGACCTCGTAAGCGAGAACTCGGACAGATATTCGCTCGTTCTGCCGTGCCTTCCATACGTTGACAACCTTATCGTCAACGAAACCGAGGCGGGCAAGATGACGGGTATCGAGCCGACGGAGGAAAACCTCGAGGCGATTGCCGATAAGCTGCTTGAAATGGGAGTACGCGAGCGCGTTATCATCCATATGCCGCTTCTCGGTGTTTGCAAGTCAAAGGACGGCAAATACACGACTATGGCATCGGTAGACGTTCCGCGCGACTTCATCAAGGGTAAGACCGGTGCAGGCGATGCGTTCTGCTCGGGCGCACTTCTCGGCATACACAACGGCGTATCCGACGAAGAAATTCTCGAATACGCGCAGGTGTCCGCCATGGCGTCGCTTCGTACAGCCGATGCAACGAGCGGCATCGAGGAGCTATCGAAGCTTCGCGAGCTTGCAAAGCAGTATATGTAATAAAAAATCCCTTCGCGAAAGCGTGATGTTCTTATCGGAGAATTTAAAGCAGAGGGATAGGCATAGCCCGAAGTATTTGTAATACAAATGCGAAACTTGCGATAAAAACAGAAGAGAGAACGAAATGGAAATCCATTCTGTTCTCTCTTTTTCTGCTT
>JAZNBZ010000267.1:0-3959 GCA_045587285.1 Candidatus Flemingiibacterium sp.
ATATCCCCGCACGGCGTTGCCGGGCAGTGTGAATCGCCGTGTCGGGATGGCTCCGGCTATCCGAAAGCTATCCCGTGAGACACGGCTTTATCCTGCTTCGTAATAATCCGCTCGTTATCCCACGATCTAACTGCCCCAAACCGCTTTTTCTTTGACTATGCGGCGCAGTTTTTAACCTTTTGTCCGTTCCAGCTTCTTATCAAAATTCGCAAGCTTTTTGAAAATATTCACCCGCGCCTGCTCCTGTACCAGCCGCTTCATCTGCTTCGCATCGTAGTATTCCTCCGCCATGTTCAGCGGCAGGAGAGTGTACTCGAGTGTTCCGTTGTGCACATGACCGTCCTTCGTCTGCACGGTCGTGTAGCACGTTTCGATCAACCGCTTCTCCACCAGCCCGTCCACATATTTTTTCACCGTGTTCTTGCTCATACCGACAGCTTCGCCGATGGTTGTGTAGCTCGGATGACACTTGAAAGTTTTTCTGTCCTCTCGATAGAGCAGATACGCGTACACAAGAATCTCGCCCGATGATAAACCGAGACTGAAGATGCGCTGGGGCAGAGGAAAAAATTTTCCCTTTGCATACGAAAAGAAGTCGGCTTTGTTTTTTGCGTTTGCATAGTCGGTGAACCCAGTTCCTGCAAAGCAGATCATACTCTGTTGACGAAGTTCATTCATCTTCGTTGGCTCAAGTAGATCCGGATCGTATTTACAGATTGTAAGCATTGCGAGAATGATGATCGACAAGTCCCACGGCGCAGTACAGTAGATTTTGTAACCGCCAATTGCATTAAGTAATATTTCGATTGTCAGCTCATCGTACAGAATTTTGCGGATGCGCTCACGGCTGAATTGCCAGTCACGGATATAGACTCTCTGCGCTTCCCATAAAAGGCGAAGAACGTAATCAGCCTCGGTCGCGATCTTATGATTCGGATAACGGTCGAGCAGGTCGTATGCAAAGAATCTTTGAAAGAATTCTTCGGAGTTTTCGATGGCATCAATTCTGTTTGTGTCCATATTCAAACACCTCCGCTCCAAAGAATCCTTCACCGAATTTGAACTCAGACTTCTCGATAAAATCGTATATCTCTTTCACAATATCATCCCCCGTCATTTCTTTTCTGTAATGACGATCCCAAAGATCTTCACCAAACACGAGAAAGAAAAACAGAACTTTCGCAACGATTCGATGCCGTTCGCATCCTGGCGGAGTTTTTACATGATGTACTGCCGAATCCAAATCGGATACGGTCATTTCATTCATCAGCAACTCGCGCACACTTGTTTGTGACCAAACAAACTCCCCGTACCTTATTTCACGTATAAACCACAATTCCTGCAAAGCATACTTTTCATAGATTTCTGCGCCGCGATTGATCTGCCCCGGAATTCTGCTCGGATCGAAGCAGCTTTCATACATCACTTTTTTGATGTCTTCAAGCGTAAAATGATATTCGCTGTCTATTCTTTTCAATTTCGCACCTCACTTTCCCGTGTTCTGTTCTACCCATTCAATGAATTTGTCCCGCGGCACAACAACGCGTCCGTCTATCCACAGCGCCGGGAATCCTTCTTTTTTCATAAGTTCATACGCGGATGAACGGGAGATGCCAAGCACATTTCCAAGTACATTGGCATCCAGCATCAGCGGAAGATCTTCGTAGTTTTTGTAGGTACATTTTTTCATGCTTTTACTCCTTTCAAATAAAAAATCGGAATCAACATAGCAATAAGATACAGTCATCCCGTGGGATTTGTATCCAATTGTTATGTCGATTCCGACCCTGACTTTATAAGTGTAATCCCGAATTCACAGCCGGGAGGATGGAACGTATTCGCCGCGCGGAGCGGCAGTTATATAGTGTGCGCGCTGACTGCAACTCGTACTGTCGGATGGCGCAGGATTTTTACACTGAAGACAACCTTGTTGCGGCAGATTGGGCAAATGTGAATGGAATCTCCGTAGCCGAGAACTTCGTTTTCTTTCAGCTTCCGCAGTTCCAGCTCGTTGCGGAAAGCTACATCCGGCACATCGGCGAAGCGATGGTTTCCGTACGGGCATTTTAGTTTTGGCATATGACGGCAGCCGTCATCGGGTGGTGCGTTTTTGTTCATTCACTATACCTCATATTCAAAATCAAATCGCAATAAACCTCCACAGTCTTTCTCTGTCCTCTGCACTTGCATAGTCTATTCCTACACGTGCGTCCGTGCGGTATTCCAGAATATAGCCGTCATCTTCAAGCCATATTTCATCATTTGAGCAAAGGTCAAGACCGCTGTAGCTTGTATTGATGGATAACTTTTTTGAAACCTTGCCGGGACCGCCGGCACCTTCGACGCCTCTGATGAGAACCGCCTCGGGATGGTTTTCCTCACCGCTTACAATGTTTATAAGGCTGTGTATACCATAGCAGAGGTAAACATAAAGATGACCGCCTTCCAAATACATAGGCGCGTTCCGTTTTGTTTTCCCGTGACTTGCATGGCAGGCGGTATCGGATTCACCGAGATAGCACTCGGTTTCGGTAATTCGAAGGCGCAAAATGCCGCCATCAATTTTTCTGCAAATGATCTTTCCGAGAAGCCACGGAGCAAGGAGATCTGCACTTTGCTTATAATCACTTCGTTCAAGTATTCTTGACATTCTTACAGCTCCTTTATCACCATCGTCGCAACGCCTTGGATCATCAGCTTTTCACGCTTGACGCCGCGAATCTCAATCGGCTGCATTGTATCGTTTTCGGGTACAAGATATACTGTATCGCCCTCGGGCTGATAGCGCTTGAGCGTAGTCAGCGCACTGTCATACAGACACGCTATGATGTCGCCTTTTTTAGCGGTAACTTGCTTGCGGATGAGCACAAGATCGCCGTCATCAATACCGGCGTTGATCATGGATACACCTCTCGCACGGAGAAGAAAAAAGTCACCGCTTCCTGTTAATGCAATGGGCAGACGGATGTGTTCCAGTTCCGTGTCGGTGACTTCGTCCATCGGTCCGCATGGAATAGAATTACCCATATCAACGCGGTTGGTGTCCATCATCTCACGCATATATTGCGTGACGATACTGCGGTGTCCGTCGTACTCGATCTCGCCGCGCTCCTGTAGTACTTTCAGATATCTCTGCACGGTGGGACGGGAGATTCGCGTACCGCTTTCGATCTCGCGTGTACTTGGAGATCGCCCGTAATTTTCAAAATAATCGTTGACGTAATCGACGATTACGGCAAACAAGCTTTCATCTTTTGTTCTCATAAAATTCCCTCACGTTATATATGAGCCGTTTGGTTCATATATAGTATAGCACGGTATTTTTAATCTGTCAATAGGGGCGAACAAATTTTCTATAATATTTTTCGAGCGGCGGTTCTGCCCACACACGGGGGACACAACGGCTTACACGGCGCGACGTGGGGATGGTCGGGTGTTGAGGTTTAGGAATAAGAAAACCGCCCATGTGCCGTTTGTAGCGGTCATGGACGGTTTTAGCGGGCTAAAGTGGTCATGATTATGATTTGGTACATGACCACTTTAGTTTGTTATTGGTCACATTCGTTTGCCAACACTTCGATAATGATTCATGCACCGAGCGTAAAACCTTTGATGAACGCTTCTCGCTCGGTCAGATCGTGCATCTCGGTTGAGCAATCGGCGTATTTTTCGAAGATTTCCTTTTCTTCATCGTTCAGCCTGGATAGCAGATCTTCCTGATGCCGCACCACCAGCGCCAGCAGCTCGGCGTATGCGCTGTCACGCTTGAACGGCCGCTCCCACGGCGAGATGTTTCCGAACCACAGGTCTTCAAGGATGTTCATGGTGTGCCTCCTCACATAAATCGAGAGCGGCTCCGCACGGTGAAACCCGCAGCAGAGCCGCTCTTTTGGTGTGGAATTGTGTATGTTTTTCGCATATCGTGTGCCTCCTTTGATTGGTAGCACACAGTATACCAC
>JAZNBZ010000268.1:0-1853 GCA_045587285.1 Candidatus Flemingiibacterium sp.
GCTCTTGTCCGCCATCGCGCCTTTAAGCGTTTTTAAAAGTTCCTCTTTATTTTCTTGCAATGCAAGTCGCATCGTATTCGCAGGCAAGGTATAGGCGTAATCTCTGCCGTCCGCGCGACGCTGTGTCGCTTGCATTTTCGGCATTTTGTAGCCGGGTAAAACGCACAGTTTATCGTAATTCGCGTAATTCTCGCAAAAATAATCGTTTAAATCGTTGATAAATTCAAATTCCATTTTCGGTTCCTTTTTTTAATCACTTTATCGCCTAAAACATTATAGCACGACGGCTAAAAAAAAGCAAGTAAATTCGCTTTATGCCCTTTCCTTACTCTTAAAATTTCAAGAAATTTTTGGTATTGTCGAAACAAGCGCTTAATTCGCTATACCAACGCCAAATTATTCCTTTTCAACAATTTTTTGAAAGTTTTTTACCTTTTTATTCTGATTTTGAGTTTTTTTTACATTTTTCTTGCTATTTTACTTGATTTTTTGTGAATTTTGTGCTAAATTTGATATCGAGAAAATAATTAGGAGTTTGCTATGAAAAGAGAACGGATTGAAGATATTGCGGAACTTTTAGACAAACGCGGTAAGCTTTCTTTGGAACAATTAGAAGAAGCTTTCCCCAACGTATCGCAAATGACTTTGCGTAGGGATTTATTCCAGCTCGAAGAAGAAGGGAAAATTATCCGCGTACGTAGTGGCGCAATGTCGGTAAAAGAACTTCAAAAGGTATCGGGCGAAGCCTATACTAAGAAAGCAAGCACCAACACCGACGAAAAGATTGAAATTGCGCAAAAAGCGGCGACACTGATTGACGAAGGCGCGTGCGTATTTCTTGACGGCGGTACGACGGCGTTGTACCTTGCTAAAGAATTGCCCGACATTCATTGCAACGTCTTTACAAACGGTCTTGCCGTTGCCACTGAGCTTGCCAAGAAAAAGAATTTAAACGTTAATCTTTTGGGCGGTCAATTAATGAAAGATAATTTAACCACCGCATCGTCCTTATCCGCGCTTTATTTTAAAGACACGAACTTTGAAATCGCGGTTATTTCGACGGCGGCATTCACTCCCGAAAACGGGTTCTCGTGCAGTTCGCAGGCGGAAGCAGATTTATTAAAACTCGTCCGCGAAAAGGCGAAGTTCTTATATATGATGCTCGACAGCTCGAAAATCGGCAAAATTATGCCCTACACCTTCGCTCGTCCTAAGGACGTCAACGTTCTCATCACGGACGAGGATTTCCCGACGGAACTCAAAGATATCTTTAAGGAAATGAACGTGGTCGTTATCTAACGACCACTCTTTTTTTATAAAAAATCAATTTATCACACGAAAAAAGCCTTGCTGTGTAAGCAAGGCTTTCGTTTTTGAAAGCGGCAATTACCTATCCTCCCGACGGTTAACCGTAAGTACTTTCGGCGTAAAAGAGCTTAACTTCTGTGTTCGGAATGGGAACAGGTGGATCCTCTTTGCCATCATCACCGCTATGGTTATATATTCTGCTCTTTTAGCAGCATACATACTTTTTTATTACGGAAGATTTACAACTACATAGCAATTTCGTACAAAAGACTTCTTCTTTTCTTCTTTGAGCCTCGTAAAAATCATAGAAATTTTTGTGAAAAATTTTCGTGTACTCTTTCTCTTTTTAAGAGATCAAGCCCTCGACCTATTAGTATCGGTCAGCTACTACATTGCTGCATTTACACCTCCGACCTATCAACCTGGTTGTCTTCCAGGGGTCTTACCAGTCTACACTGTGGGATACCTTATCTTGAAGCGAGTTTCACGCTTAGATGCTTTCAGCGTTTATCTCAACCGCACTCCGCTACCCTGCTATGCCGCTG
>JAZNBZ010000269.1:0-14465 GCA_045587285.1 Candidatus Flemingiibacterium sp.
AGTGCGCCTACGCGCTCGCAAAGTGCGCGCCACAGCTCACCTTTTAGGATTCTCTTTGCGTCGATGGAGAAAGCGCGCGCGAGTCTGTAAATAAAGCCGGCACGAGTAGTGCAGCCCTCGAAATCTGCTATATAAACTTTAACGGTCTGATTCATTGCAGCTGTCATAATTAGCCTCCAAATTTATACCGAATGTATGTTCGTTTTTCTTTTGTGAGTTTATTATAGCACAAATGTTCGGTCTTGTCAATAGGTTTTTTGAAAATTTATTTTATTTTTTGTGAGGGCGTAAAAACACCGCGGAGAGTTCCCTCTCCGCGGCTGTTTTTATACTGTTTTGAAAAGAAGCTTCGATTTATTGAATCGACAGCATAGTATAGGATAAATCGTCATTTATCTTTACTTTTGCCAATGCATTTGCATCGCCTATATGAAGGGGCACCAATATAATACCATCATACAGCGTAATGCTGCCGTATTCGATGGTGTAGCCTTCTATATCAGGACGACTGTTGAGCACGTGCAACAGCTTCGTTTTGTTTATACACGCATACGCATCCTCGTCAGAGCTTGCATTTATTATCTCGTCGCCTTCGAAATATTCACCGTACACGTGATACGGTGTGCTCCAATCAAGACAATACTGCACAGCATCATCAATTTGCACCGCAACTACACCGACTTCAAGCATCAAGCTGTAATTGGAGCCGTCCGAAAATATAATGCGGTACGGATAGCGTTCATATTCGGGGGGCTCGAGTAAAAACAGCGTTAGGTCATCCCAATATATATCCTTGCCTGCAATTTCGGACATCTTTATTGCGATGGCATTCTGAAACGTTTTATACTCGGTAAGCTCCTCATATGGAAGCGCACCTCTGTGCACATACTCGCAGAGAGTATCAAGAGAAGTCGTAATATCATACGTTGTTGACGCCTTCCACCACTTATGCTCATCGACAAAGGGATTATAGAATTCGTCAAAGCGCCAACCGCTGTCAGTCAAAACCATTCGTATAGTGTACTTATCCGTCCATTCCCATCCGGACGTGACTCTTTTATCACGCTCGTCAAAGGTTTCACCCTCACGCGGCCAAATATAAGAATAATGCGCAATAAGTTCAAATACGATCTCGGTATCTGTCTTTGACACAAGCCTAAATTTATCGTCAAAGTTACAGTTATACTCACTGACTCCGCCACTAGCTGCATCAACATAAACGAGCTTTCCGTTATAATTGATATATTCCTGACTTCTGTTATGATAATCAAAAAATTCTTCGGTGAAAACGGAGAGAACAAGTGCCATAAAATCATCCCAATTTTGATACCGACCTTGGGAGATCATATATCTCCATCCGATCTCGTTTTGAAAGCTCTCATAATTCTCGAGCGGATAATCGAGCGTTTCGGAATATTCTACGGATGAGGTTGAATTGCCGAAAACGTGCAAATACACGTTTCGCGCCCTGCGGTAAAGCATCTGCTGCTCTTCGGTAAGAAACTCGGGAACAGCCAGCGACAGCTCATATTCTGTAAGCGGCGGCTCGGGAAAATCGGTATCGCTCTGCGTTATTTCGCTATTATCACCATAGTTAAGGTCGATATCAAGCTCGGCGCTTCTCATAATATCGCCGTTCCACTCGTGAAGGTTTACGGTTATATGATAGCCCGTGTCGGTTATCTCAACGTCTTCTGTTACTGTGCGCAGAGAATAGCCTAAAGCTTCATTAAATTCGTTGATTTCATACATTCCCTCGCGCCAATCATCATATGTATCATACAATGCGGAAATAGCAGACGGTGTTTCAACTAATTTACCGGTTTTAAGGTTTATCAGCTTAATTTCAGTTCTTGCCGCATCGGCAGACGTTTCCCTTGCGACAGGAAAGACAAGCAGCGCATAATCGTAGCTTGGATGCACAATAAGCTTTCTATCGAAACGCGCGTCCTCATATTCAGCGAATCCAAGGCTATTTTCATCGGTGATTGCGACACCGCTCACGGCATCGTAAAGCCCATCTGGAAACTGAAGGCGTTCGTAAAAGGTGTATTCCTCGCCGTTTGGTCCGTATATGTTTATCGTGTAAAGAATATGCGAAAAGCTACTCGCTTCATTTACAACCTTGTGATTTGCAGTTTCCACTCTCCACTCGGGCGTGTTTGATTCATACTTTACGTCGGAATCACATACGTAGTCATATTCGCACACAAAGTCCAATCTACCGCCAGAATACGTCGCCTCAAACCAGTGAACCTCAAAATCACTATCGTTCCCATAATACAGTGTATAAACCAAAATCACACATCCTCGCGTGCTGTCAAGATTTACACCGTAAGTATATTCCGCATCATCTCCAAGTGTAGCGTCAAGATAATCTTTAAATGCAGTCTCTACGTCTGCAAGATTTATACTATTGTTGGTATTGTCAGTGGGAGTATTTGTTGTATCGACCGTATCCTCGGTATCAACTGTGCCGAGGGTTGTTTCGTCGGGTATATTTTCCGTTGTGTCGATAGTGTCAGCGCTGTTTATGCACGCTGTGCACGCGACGGCGACGGCAAGCGAAGCAAAAACAAGCAATATCTTCTTAATCATAATATATGTACTCCCCACCCATTCGCAGCAAGCTCTTTTTCAAGCGCTTCAAGCTTCGCCGCCTGTTTTGGCGATATTCCCTTGCCAAAAAGTCGCGCAAACAGCGGCACTCTCACGCCTATCTTCGTGTGACCTATGTTGTAAAACTCGAAGTAGACCGCGTCCTTGCCGACGTATTTATCGGCAACGACACGCACCTCGCCGCGCTGTACGTCGCTGTGGCGGTGCTCCCACACGTTAGCACTCGCGGCAAGCTCTATGTACGCCTCGTTTCCCTCGGCATTACGGTACTTTATGCGCTCGCTTCCCACTTTTATCACGTTTTTAATATCAATCATATTTTTCTCCATATATAAAGGCAAGCCGCGGACGTACGTCCGCGGCTTATGCGTTTTTTAGTTACCGCGTACGGTATTGATATTCGCTAAATGCTCGAGCTCGGTCGCGGCGAAGAGCGTTCTGCCAACCGAATCCGAAACGAAGAAGTAATAATTCGTATTGTTCGGATAGAGCGCGTACTTGATCGAGTTAAGACCGGGGTTTGCGATAGGTCCGGGCGGTAAGCCCTTATAGGTGTAGGTGTTGTACGGCGTGTCGTAATCCTTATCCTCGCCCGTCATAGAATCAGGTCTGTCGCCTTTATCGTGCTGCATCGCGTACATTATCGTCGCGTCGGAGTTGAGATACGGATAGGTCGCAGGATTGTTAAGACGGTTGTGGAACACCGAGGAAACGTTTCCGAGCTCGTCCGCATAACGCGTTTCCTTCTCTATCATAGATGCCAGTGTGATAACCTCGTCCACGGAAAGTCCAAGCTGCTGACAGCGTGCATAGTACTCGTCCACAAACTTGCGGTTAAAGTTGTCGAGCATCTTTTTGAGTATGGTCGCCTCCGAGGACTCCTTGTAGAAATAGTACGTATCCGGGAAGAGATATCCCTCAAGGCGGTAAATCCTATCAGGGCTCACCTCGAGTCCCTTTAAGAAGGGATAATCGAAATCGTAATTCTGTATAGCCTCGACGAATCCCTCGCGCGTACCGATTCCGTATTCCGTAGTGAGAAGCTCAATGATCTCATCAACGGTGTATCCCTCGGGAATGGTTACGCGAACCTCGGTGAATTTGTTCTTGTTTTCCTTGAACGAAGCCCTCAGATAGTCGTAATTGAGCGAGGTGGAAACCTCGTAGGTACCGGGAATAAACGCCGCACCCGAATCTTTAAGCTCACTCCAGAGCTTGAATGCCCATCTATACTTGATTGCGCCCGCATCGTGAAGCGCGTCTGCTACGTCGTCAATGGTGGCGTATTCGGGGATCTCGACGCTGACGATCTTTTCATCAACGACGAACTTAAAAACGTCGTTTGCCGTATTGATGGCGAACAGCGAAACGCCCACCGAAACGATAATTATAGCTACGATATATATGACCGCCTTTACAAGGCTCATTATAGCGCTCGTTGCCGAATCAACGAATGCGCTGTCGGGCGCAACCGCTCTGGTCTGGCGCGTATTCGTCATTACCTCGTCTATCGCGAAATCGTCGTTTTCGGAGCGTCTTTTTGTCTGCGGAGCGACCGAGCGGTTAGCGGCGTTAGCGGGATTTCTGACCTGCGAGGTCTGGATACCGAGCCGCGTTTGCTGATTTTGATGCTGTGCAGACGGCGCCTGTGCCGTACGGGGCTGATTTTGAACGCCGCTTGCAGGTCTTTGTGCGCCGTTTACGGTGCGCGGCGCATTTGCAGACGACGGTGCCGTCGGGCGCTGTGCGCCCATATTGCCGCCCTGCATCGGTCTTTGCGCGACCGTATGCTGTTGCTGCGGCGGCGTAGCCGTTCCCGACGCCTTTTTAAGCGGACGAACCACCGCGCCGCCCTTTACCTCGGCGGTATGCTGCACGTTCTGCTGTGGCGGTACGGTGCGCTTTTGGGGCACACTCGGACGCGCCGGCTCTCTGCGGAACACGAGCAGCTCGTCATCGAAATTATTATCGCCCGTTATTTTATCCTTGTTTTCTTCCATAACAATCTCCATTCCGCCGCAATAGCGGCGGCACAAATATTTTATGAAATTCAAATGTGTTTGCAAAGCAAACAAAAATGGTAGGATCCATTTTAAATTTGAATTTCGATGCGTGAACAGCCATTTATCCGTTTGCGCTAAATAAGCCTTCACGCTGCTTTCCTTTCATCGCGAGGCTGTCGCGTCACAGCCAGATAAATGCGGCAACCACAAAAAGTAATATCGCAAGAAGAAGCGGCGGTGCAAGCAAAGCCTCCGAGAATTTACGAATATCGAATTTAACACGCTCTGTGCTGTCGGTATTCTTTTCACCTGCGAGCGCGTAGTTATAATAAATGCGCTCAAACTCACCGAACAGCACGACGAGGCACAGCAAAAATGCGCTCGTGAGGGTGAATATGAGAAATCCCGTGCTCTGCGGCTTCGTTATGACCGTGCGCACGGTATCCCCTGCCGCAAGCTCGAACACCGCCCAAATAAGGTGGCAGAGCATCGAAGCAAACACGGAGCGCGTCATATACATAACGAGCGCGAACATTATTCCCGCGAAGAAATACACGGGCAGATACGCAAAATTCATACCGAACATCGCGTAGAAAAGCGACGATGCGATAACAGCCGTAACAGCGCCGCTGTGCTCGTATTCGGCGCACATAACGGAGCGGAAGAACAGCTCCTCGGTAATTGAGGGCACGAGCGCGAAGGTAACGAGCGAATAAAGCACGCCCGGCTCGTATCCGTTAAGATAATAGTAATAAACGGAATAGGCTCCGTCTACAACGCCCGTGCGGTAAAGCAGCATCTTGATGAGCGTATCGCCGATAATAAGCGTAAGCGCCGCAAGAAGCGTTGCGAGCAGCTTCTCTATGCCGAACGGCGCAAAGCGCAAACGCTTTACGAAGCCCTCTCCTTTTATTTTGGAATAAAAGGCTATCGGCACAATAAATATAAGAAGCTGAAGCACTATAAGCGCAAGGCAGATATTTTCCCTATAAGCAAGCGTCTCAAGGTCAATATATCTCGATGCGGCGAGCAGTATCAGCGCGACTATAAAAAGAAGCGGCGCCGAAAACGTAGATTTAAGCTTCATTTACCTCACCTATGTTTATTTGAATCCACGACACGCAGTCCCTTTTCGGTAACGATAAAGTCAACGGACAGGTCAAAGCGTCCTCGCGGGAGCGCGTCGATGATATAGTCACTGTAGATCATACCGACCTTCGATCCGATATACGAGCCGAGATAACGGTCGTAGTAGCCCTTGCCGTAGCCAAGACGGTAGCCGCATTTGTCGTAAACGAGCGCAGGGACTATACACGCACTCGGCGCGGTGGACTCGCGGTCGTAAACGGGCAGGTCGGGCGTCGGCTCAAGCAGGCCGTACGTGCCCTTCTTTAACTGATCGAGCGAGGTTATATAATGATACTGCATATCGTGCGTTTCGGGTATACAGCGCGGAAACGCGATCTTCTTGCCGTCCGCGAGCGCACGCTCGGCAATAGGAAGTATGTTTACCTCGTCACTCTTAGGCGAATACATAAGCAGCACCGACGCATAGCGGTACGTAGCGAGCCCTACGAAGGTGTTGCATATACGCTCGTCCATCTGCGCCTTCTTCTCGGGCGAGATAGCCATACGAAGCGCCTTGTATTTTTCACGAATATCGTTTTTTTGTTTTCTTATTTCGTACATCTCTTACCTCGCAAATTTCGTATAAGGGATTGATTTACGCCTGAACAGCCGCAAACAGCTCGTCCGCCTTTTCCTTGCCGCAAAGCACGCTAACGAGCGTGAGACCGAACTCGAGCGAAACGCCCATTCCCTTTGCCGTGATGAATTTGCCGTCGCGGGCAACCTTTTTGTCGCTGATTTTAGCGCCGCGAAGCTTGTCCTCAAATCCGGGGTAGCAGGTTGCCTCTTTATTTTCAAGAAGTCCAAGCTCGCCGAGTATCATCGGAGCCGCGCAAATAGCGGCGAGATACTTGTCGTTCTCCTTGGCGTGGCTTATAAACGCGTTGACGGTTTCGTCAGCCTGCAAATTAAGCGTGCCGGGCATACCGCCGGGGAGAATTACCATATCGGCGGGATTTTTGTTAAGAAGCGCCGTAGCCTCATAAGTCGTAATATCGGCGATGACCTCGATTCCGTGCGAGCCGCGGATAACCTTGCCGCCGACGCCTACGGTCATTACCTTAACGCCTGCGCGTCGGAGTAGGTCGAGCGGACAAAGCGCCTCTATCTCCTCAAAGCCCTCTGCTAAAAACATATATACCATTTCGTCACCTCATTTTAAAGTGTAATTCCCGTTTTGCGCGCGACAACGTCGAGTATTTCCGAGAAGATAGCCTCTCTCGTGCGAATACCCTCGCTGTCGTAGCACTTGATCTTCGTCCAACCGAGTCGCTCGCAGGCAAACTGCGCCGCCTCGTAGCTCTTTCGCATAAAATCTGCGTCCTTTTCGTGTATATCCATCTTGCGTCCCGTTGCATCGGAGCGGCTTGCAACGAGCCTTGCCGAATGCTCGGGCAGAAGCTCGAGATAGATAACGAGATCGGGTGACGGAAGTCCGAGCTTTATAAACTCGAAATCCCACAGCCAATCGAGGAAGCTCTCCCACTCCGCACGCGGCATCTTCGAGAGCTGATGCACGGCGTTGGCGGACGTGTAGCGGTTAGCGACGATTATCTTGTCAAGCGAATCGTAGTCAGCCTTCCAGTCGCTTCTGTACGATGCGTAGCGGTCGCACGCGAAGAACGTGGACGCGGCGTATGCGTTAGTGTCGGACGGGCGGCTTCCGAGCTTGCCGTCAAGATACATACGAACAAGCGCGGACGATTCGCTCTGATACATCGGGAAGCTCAGCGAGCGCACCGTGTATCCTTCAATTTTAAGGTGGTTTACGAGACGGTTCGACTGGGTTTCCTTACCCGAGCCGTCAAGACCGTCTATTGCTATAAACGTGGACATTGGTTTTCTCCATCTTCGTATTTGACGCACGTCGCGTCAGATTTGTTCCGTGATTTTCAGGTTATTCGCCTCGGCGAAGCTCCATTTCAAGATATTCTTCCTTTGAGATAAGCACGTCGCGCGGCTTTTGTCCCTGCGGTGCGCTGACGATTCCCATCTGCTCCATCGTGTCGATGAGCTTTGCCGCACGGCCGTAGCCGAGCTGTAAGCGGCGCTGTATGAGAGAGGTTGATATCTTACCCGACTCAACGGCGAGCTGAATTGCGGGGCGAAGCATCGGATCTCCGTCGTTCGCCTCCTCGTCGCCGTCGCCGAGGACGGTCGCCTTCTTGTTGCCGCAAAGCTGTGCCTCGCGCTCGATAGTGTCGATAACGCTTTGGTCGTATTCGCGCTGACCGTAATTGTTCTTGATAAACGCCGCGACCTCCTCGACCTCGTCGTCGGACACGAAGCAGCCCTGTACGCGAAGCGGCTTTATGCTTCCGATAGGAGCGTAAAGCATATCGCCTCGACCGATAAGCTTCTCTGCACCGACGCAGTCGATTATAGTACGCGAGTCAACCTGATTTGCGGTCGTGAACGCGATACGCGACGGCACGTTCGCCTTGATAAGACCGGTAACGACGTCAACGGACGGACGCTGTGTACCGATAACGAGGTGCATACCTGCGGCACGCGCCTTCTGCGCGATACGGCAGATTGCCTCCTCGACGTCGTCGCGCGCCATCATCATAAGGTCTGCAAGCTCGTCGATAACGATAACTATCTGCGGCAGCTTCTCTGCCTCGTCGTCGTTTGCGACGGACTGATTATAGCCCTTGATGTTACGCACGCCCGCGCCCTCGATAAGCTCGTATCTGCGCTCCATTTCGCTGACCGCCCAGTGAAGTGCGCCCGCCGCCTTTTTGGGATCGGACACGACGGGAACTAAAAGATGCGGTATACCGTTATAGACGTTAAGCTCGACCTTCTTCGGGTCGATCATTATAAACTTGACCTCGTCGGGACGCGCCTTGTAGAGTATCGAAACGATAAGCGAGTTGATACAAACGGACTTACCCGAGCCGGTGGTACCTGCGATAAGCAGGTGAGGCATCTTTGCGATGTCGAGGAATATCGGCGCGCCTGCGACGTCCATACCGAGCGCGGTCGTAACCTTGCTCTGCGAGGTCTTGAACGCGTTGTCCTCTAAAAGTTCGCGGATGTAAACGGTGGACGTGCTTCTGTTGGGCACCTCAATACCTACCGCCTCCTTGCCGGGGATAGGCGCTTCTATACGGACGCCGCTCGTTGCAAGGTGAAGTGCTATATCGTCAACGAGATTGACTATCGAACGAACCTTCGTACCAATTTCGGGCTGAAGCTCGTATCTCGTTATCGTAGGTCCGCGCGACACGTTGATTATCTTCGTCTTTACGTTGAACGAGCGAAGCGTTTCAACGAGCTTGTTCGCGGTATGCTGAATTTCAGCCGACATATCCGAGCTTACGCTCGATGTGTCGTATTTTAAGAGCGCCATCGGCGGGAAGGTGTAATCGGGCACCTTTATGGGCTCCATAGAAACCTTACCGCCCGAAACCTCTGCGTAAAGGTTTTCTTCTCCCGAAAGCTCGTCCTCGTCGTATGCGACCGAGTTTTCCTCGTGGGTAAGGCGGCTCTTTTCGATCATAAGGTCAATTTCAGCCGAGGTAACTACGTCACCATCCACCTCGGGAACGGCGCTGTCCGCGTCCTTCGGCTCAACGAATATCTTGGAAAGGTCGATGTTGCCGTCGTCAAGCTCGGCAAGCTCCTGCTCGCCCGTCTTTTCCATAGGCTTCACGCGGCTTCTGAGAGCCTTCTTGTCCTCGGGATAAGTATCTCCGTCGATAGCCCCGTCAACGTCGAAGGGAAGCTCCGTGTCGGAGCGGCGCGTACTGCGTGCGCTCTCGCGCTCGCGGATCTCGTCGAATATCTCGGGATCTATCGGCGTCAGTGCACGGTCGCTGTCAATTTCGGCTGCGGCATCGTAAAAATCGTCCTCGTCGCGGCTTACGTCTACGGGTACAGCCTTACGGCGCGAGCTCTTTGCGGGCTTCACGCGCATCTCACCGTTACCGTGACTGTTTGCCGCGGCATACGCTTCGTTTCTCTGACGCTTCTCCTCACGCGCATTCGCCGCGTTCTCGGAAAGCTTCGCCTTCCACGCACGGATACCCGTAACGATATAAGCGCTGAACACGTGCGGAGTCATTCCGAAAAGGAAGATAGCGAAAAGCAGGATCAGCGCTATCGAGAATATAAGCGTTCCCGCAAAGCCGAGCAACGCCCAAAGTGCGTTGCCGAAAAGTCCGCCTATCGCACCGCCGCCCTTCGCGTCAAGTCCGAGCTTAAAGAGCTCGATCAAATTGAAGGTCTCAACGCCCTCGAGCTTTGCGTTACGCGAAAAAACGTGGATAAGGACAGCAACTAAAACGCAGGATGACAGGGAGAAAAATATCTTCCACCCGGTGAAATTGTTGGCAACGTCGTTCTTCCAAAAGCAAGCGACGCTCACGAGAACTATCGGCACTATCCAAGCAGCGCTCGAGAAAAGTCCGAAGAAGGTATTTCTGAGAAAGCCGCCGAGAAATCCCGTTGGCCCTGCAAAATAGCTTATAACGAGAAACAGCGAAACGAGCCCAAGAGCATACGGCACTATCTGATTTGCGATGCTGTTGGGATTTTTAGTATTCTGTTTCGCGCTCTTTTTGCTGACTTTATTCGTGCTTGTGCTTTTCTTCTTTTGGGCTTTGTAGGCTGGCATTACTTTGTCCTTTCCTTTAACGTATTATAAAACAGTAAGTGGGTTATACTGCGAATATAGGTGTAAATATAATTATACTATTATATTATACCACAGTTTTTTTGAAATTACAACCCATAAATTATGATTAAAAAGAAAAGTTTAACAAAAATAAGCAAAAAAACGCGTATCCTTCTGCTTGGCGTACTCGCACTCGCCGCAGGAGTCGTGAACGGCTTCCTCGGCACGGGCGGCGGAATAGTCCTGATGCTTGCTTTAACGCTCGTTCCCGCAAACGACGACACCGCCGCGCGCGACCGCTTCGCAACGGTAATCGCGGTGATACTTCCCCTCTCGCTCGTGTCCGCCGTAGCGTACGGCGAAAGCGTCGATCTCTCCGCCGCGTCGCCGTATATTCTCCCCGGCATACTCGGCGGCGTACTCGGCGCACTCCTGCTCGACAAATTATCCGTAAAGCTAATTAAAAAGCTGTTTGCCGCGATGGTTATATGGGCAGGCATAAGCTTTTTGAGGTGATCTATGCTTGATTTTATCGTAGGCTTCGCCGTTTCCGTGCTGTCGGGACTCGGGATCGGCGGCGGAGGGCTTCTCGTGATATGGCTCGTTCTCTATTGCTCCGTCGAGCAACTAAACGCACAGGGCATAAATCTCGTGTTTTTTCTCTTTTCCTCAACTGCGGCTATGGTCGTCCACCTTATGCGGCGGAGGCTGAATTTCAAGCTTATCGCTTACCTCGCCGCCTTTGGCGTGCTCGGCGCGTTTCTCGGCAGCTTACTCTCAAAAAGCGTATCCCCCGAGATAATCAGAAGCACGTTTGGAATACTTCTCATCGTCTCGGGGGTTATGACGATATTCAAGAGGTAAAAAATCCCCCGACGTTTTAGCGTCGGGGGGATTTGGAATTAACCGAATTTCTTCATATACTTTGCAAATACGTCTGCCGCCTGACCGCGGGTGGACGCGTTCTGAGGAGCGAACGTGCTGTCTGCATTACCGATCATAACGCCCTGCTCGAGCATCCAGAGAACGGCGTCGGTAGCCCAGCTTGCGATCTGCTTCTTATCGGTGTAGGAAAGCTCGCCGGTGGTGGTTACGTCAACGCCCTTGCTCTGAGCATAACGCCAAATAATAGCAGCCATCTGCTCGTTGGTGATCTTGCCGTTGGGATCGAAGGTGGTAGCAGAGGTACCGTTTACGATACCCTCGGAAGCCGCCCAAGCAACTGCCTTGTTGTACCAAGTGCCTGCCGCAACGTCCTTGAAGGTTGCGTTGCCTCTATCGGGAGTACCCTCAAGGCGATGGAGAATGGTAACGAACATTGCGCGGTTAAGCGTAGTGGTGGGCTCGAAGGTGGTAGCGGACATACCGAGCATTACGCCCTTGATGTTTACGTACTTAACGCCTTCAAAATACCAAGCGCTCTCAAGCACGTCGGTGAAGGGGTTGTTCCAAGCATACGCATCGTCCTCGGGAGCGAGGGTGCCGCTCTGCTTAAAGGTGATCTTGTTTTCGGTAGCATAAGCGTTTGCTACGGAGTTGGTAGCCGCAGTGATGGTAAGAGCGGTGCAGCCGTCGAAAGCGTATCTGTCGATAGCTTCAACGGAGCTCGGAATGGTCGCGTTCTTGAGCGCGGTGCAGTAACCGAAAGCGTTGTAAGGAATTTCGGTAACGCCGCTCGGGATAGTAACCGCAACGAGCTTGGAGCAGCCGCTGAATGCGGAAGCGCCGATAGTCTTGAGGCTTGAGGGGAGAGTTACACCGGTAAGCGCGGAGCAATTCTCGAACGCCATACTGTCAATAGCGGTTACGGACGCGGGAATAGTTACGCTTGCAAGAGCGCTACAGCCTGCAAAGGTAAGGTTGCGTACAGCAGTTACGCCCGAGGGAATAACGGCAGCGGTAAGCTTAGCGCAGTCCTTGAACGCGCCTACGCCGATAGCCTTAACGGTTGCGGGAATGGTAACGCTCGTGATGTCAGAGCCGCTGAATGCGTAGTTACCGATAGAGGTGATACCGCTCGAAATAACTACAGAGGTGTAAGCCGCGTCTGCCCAAGGAGCAGCGCTTAACTGATAATTGTCCATCTTGCCGGTACCGCTTATGGTAAGCACACCGTTTGCAACGCTCCACGTAGCGGAAGCTCCGCAGGAGCCGGACGTAGCCGAAGCCTGAACGCAAATAGCAGCCGATGCAAAGAGCATCATAACCGCCATAACGGCACAGATAATTTTAACCGAAATTTTTTTCATTATTTTATCCTCCTTATGCCAATGGCATATTTGTTACTTGATTTGTCCGCGTGTGTTGCGGCAGTTTACTGATTTTATATAGCTTGTCAGATTACTCAAGACCGTTAGCCTTGCGTTTTTCAACGAGATTGTTGATTCTCGTAACGGGGTTAAGAAGTGCGCTTATGGAATGGTCGTGGTTAAGGGTGTCGATGATGTACGAAATGTACTTACACATATTTACCTCGACGAACCACTCACGCTTTTTGAGCTCCTCGGTACGGTAAATAAGGTTAGTCGTGAAGATTCGGTCGATAATTCCCTCCTCGTACGCCGCGTCGAATCTCTCAAGACCGTTGCAGAACAGACCGAAGGTGGAGAACACGAATATTCTCTTAGCGCCCTTGCTCTTTAACTGTCTTGCAACGTCGAGCATAGAGTCGCCGGAGCTTATCATATCGTCAACGACGATAGCGTCCTTACCGTGAAGGTCGCGTCCGAGGTACTCGTGCGCCTCGATGGGGTTCTTGCCGTCGATTACTACGGCGTAGTTGCGGCGCTTGTAGAACATACCAAGGTCAAGACCGAGGACAGAGGAATAATAGATGCAACGGCTCATACCGCCCTCGTCGGGAGATACGACCGAAAGATTGTCGCGATTGAGCTTGATGTCGGGAACGTTCTTGCAAAGTGCCTTTATCATCTGATAGGTACAGCGAACGTTTTCAAAGCCCGAAAGCGGAATTGCGTTCTGCACGCGTGCGTCGTGAGCGTCGAAGGTGATGATGTTGGAAACACCCATAGCCACGAGCTCCTGAAGTGCGTTTGCACAGTCGAGCGATTCTCTCGAGGAGCGCTTATGCTGACGTCCCTCGTAAAGCATCGGCATAATAACCGATATGCGGCGCGCCTTACCGCCGATAGCGGCGATTACGCGCTTTAAATCCTGATAGTGATCGTCGGGGCTCATCGGCACGGTCATACCGTACATCTTGTATGTAACGCCGTAGTTGAAGCAGTCGTTTACGATGTAAACGTCGTGACCGCGAAGCGACTCGTGTATGTTACACTTTGCCTCACCGGTACCGAAGCGAGTGCAGTCGGCCTGAACGACAAATGATTTGTCGGTTCCTCTCCACTCCTTGAGATACGCATCAACCTGAGCGGTCAATTCCTCACAGCCGCGAGTTCCGATAACACTAAGTTCGCCGTATAAAGTCTCATCCATATTTGATTTTTCCTCCGTAAACAGCCTTGCGGTGATAACCGAGCACAGCTCACCCATTAGGCGACCAATAGTCACACAGACATTATAACATACAATCGCGAAATTTAAAAGACTTTTTTTGATATTTTTATTAATTTATGAAAATTGACCAAAACCGTTTGAACCATTTTGTGCATTGTACCACATCACCCTCTTGCGCCTTCACGAGCTGTACGGCGTTTACGGCGTACAACATCACCAAAAACGCACTTTTCAATTAAGCAACTATCACCAAAAATCAAGTTTTGTTCAAAAACTCGAAATATTTTCTTGACATTCGTACTCGTTTTTGATATAATTTGACCGAGGGGAGCAAAACTCCCCTGAAAAAAATTTAAGGAGATCGACACAATGAAAAAGTTTCTTTCCTTTATCCTTGTAGCAATGATGCTCGCGACTATGCTTCTTACCGGCTGTGCTAACACCGGCAACGACGGCGGCGACACCACTGCGCTCACCAAGGAAAACATCAAGGTTGCTTTCCTCTATGTAGGTACTATCGGTGACCTTGGCTACTCGTATGCACACGATCAGGGCAGACTTGCTCTCGAGGCTATGGGCATTACTACGACCTACGTTGAGAACGTTCCCGAATCCTC
>JAZNBZ010000270.1:0-3809 GCA_045587285.1 Candidatus Flemingiibacterium sp.
CCATTGTAAGTGTGGTAATATTGCTTTACAATATGAAGTACACCTTGATGCCAAGAGAGTGGTTTTAATTTCACTTATGATTGTGAAGGTTCAAATCCGATTACAAAAAACGGAAATTATCTTTTTTATAGTCGATAGACATATTAAAGACGTGCACGGCAAATTTCTCGAAATTTCTTGTCAGGTAAGTTCTGACCCGATGGCGAAAGCCGCACGTCTTGAATTTCAATATTTTCGGACGTGTTAATAATGCTCTCGTATCGTACTTGAGAATTCCCTTGCATTATGAAAATATTGGCAAAAATCTAAAGATGCAGACAGCAACAGCTTGGTATCATTCGTCCCATAGGGACAGCGGCTCTTTGTCAGTCGCGACGAACGGAGTGAAAGGCCCCGTATGGTATAAAAATGCATCTTGTAAATAAAGGCGCAGACAGCGATTATCGCGCACAGAGCACCGACTCGTACAAACGGACCGCAGTGCGAATGCGGTATGCGCCTTGTATACGCCTTGGTAGCTCATTTGGTAGAGCGAGGGGCTGAAAATCCCTGCGTCGCAGGTTCGATTCCTGCCCGAGGCACCAGAAGGCACCAACAGCAAATGCGATTAGCTAAGTGGTATAGCAGAGGACTTAAAATCCTCGTGTCGCGAGTTCGACTCTCGCATCATAACGGTGCCTTGTAAATTATTGAAATTATCGAAAAGGAGAGATAGATTATGTTAAAGCATCTCAAAAACGAAGCAAATATTACCGTCACCGAAAACGGTGCGGTGACCTACGCTACAACGACGTCCGATTGCCTTGACCTTTTTGCAACTATCGGCGCGCTTCGCAGAGAAAGCGATGCTGAGATCGAAGCGCGTTTCAAGCGTGCATTCACCGAAAACGGAGATATTGCGATGAAGCTGCTCTTTTTCGCTCGTGATATTCGCGGCGGTCTCGGTGAGCGTCGCGTGTTCCGCGTTATTCTGAATTGGCTCGCTGAAAACGAGCCGAAAACCGTTCGTAAAAACCTCGAATACGTAGCCGAGTACGGTCGCTTTGACGATCTGCTCACGCTTATGGGCACTCCCTGCGAGGACGCTATGATAGAGGTAGTAAAAGCACGGCTTGAAGCTGATATGGCGGCACTTGCAGGCGGCGGCGACGTCTCGCTTCTCGCAAAGTGGCTCCCGTCGGTCAATGCGTCGAACAAGGAGACGATACATAACGCAAAGAAGATAGCACGAAAGCTTGGTATGACCGACAAAGAATACAGAAAGGCTCTTGTTACACTTCGTTCGCACATCCGCATTATCGAAAACAATCTGCGCGAAAAGGATTACACCTTCGACTACTCAAAGCAGCCCTCGAAGGCTATGTTCAAGTACCGCAAGGCGTTTATCCGCAACGACGGCGATCGTTACGGCGAATTTATGAATAAGGTGTCAACCGGTGAGGCGAAGCTTAACGCGGGGACGCTTATGCCCTACGAAATAATCGCCCCGTTTTTCCGTGAGAACGTAAGCGATGAGGAGCGCAAAGCCATCGACGTTACTTGGAATTCCCAGACGGATTTCGGCGGTGACGAGAACGCGCTCGTCGTAATCGACGGCTCCGGCTCGATGTATTGGTCGAGCGATCCTATTCCGGCGACTGTTGCGCTGTCGCTTGGCATATACTTTGCCGAGAGAAACAAGGGCGTTTTCGCAAATCATTTTATTACGTTTTCGGAAAAGCCTCAGCTCGTTGAGGTGAAGGGCGACGACATCCTCGATAAGCTTCGTTATTGCTATGGCTTCAACGAGGTGGCAAACACCAATATCGAAGCGGTGTTCGACCTTATACTGAACACGGCGGTGAAGAATAACGTACCACGGAGCGAGCTTCCCTCAAAGATAGTCATCGTTTCCGATATGGAATTTGACTACTGTGCCCAAAACGCATCGCTTACCAACTTCGAAAACGCAAAGCGTAAGTTTAAGCATTACAGCTACGATCTTCCCGAGGTCGTATTCTGGAACGTAGCAAGCCGCAACCGTCAGCAGCCCGTAACCAAAAATGAGCAGGGTGTTGCGCTCGTTTCGGGATGCACGCCGAGAATTTTCTCGATGATTGCAGGCGGCACGCTGAACCCGTACGCGTTTATGCTTGAGGTTATTGAGAGCGAACGGTACGCCAAAATATGCGCATAAGTCATAAATAAAGGAGCAAATCGCAGCACGGATCCGTGCTGCGATTCGTCGTATGCGTGGGCTGCGGCACGATAGCCGTTATGCAATAGCGGAGCGGCGACAGTTTCGGCTCTGCCGAATAGGGTAGTATTAGCATTAACAAAATTGAAGGCATACCGTGCGAAGTGATTTATGACATAAGTCGATTTTTTAAAATTATTAGGAAAAGCATTGCAAAAAAGGGTGTAATGTGCTATAATGGTATGTGATAACGTGTCATTTCGTTTAAAGGAGAAACATATATGAAACTCGGTATAGTAGGTCTGCCGAACGTCGGCAAGAGTACCTTATTTAACGCTATAACTAACGCGGGCGCAGAGTCCGCGAACTACCCATTCTGCACCATTGACCCGAACGTGGGCGTGGTTGCAGTGCCCGATGCGCGCCTTGACAAGCTCGCGGAGATGTACAATCCCGAAAAGTATACACCCGCGGTCATCGAATTCGTTGACATCGCAGGACTCGTAAAGGGTGCGTCCAAGGGCGAGGGACTCGGCAACAAGTTCCTCTCGCACATTCGCGAGTGCGACGCGATAATTCACGTCGTACGCTGCTTCGAGGACTCGAACATAATCCACGTTGACGGCTCTATCGACCCGATGCGTGACCTTGAAACCATCAATATGGAGCTCATTTTCGCTGACATAGAAATGCTCGAGCGCAGAATCGACCGCGTAAAGAAGGCGATGAAGGGCGACAAGTCGCTCGGCGAGGAGCTCGCACTTCTCGAGCGCGTAATGGCAGGACTTGCAGAGGGCAAGTGTGCGCGTGCGCTTGAGTACACCGACGACGAGCTCGCAATTATGCACGAGTGCCAGCTTCTTTCGATGAAGCCCGTAATCTACGCGGCGAACATTGCCGAGGACGCTATCGGCAGCGATATGTCGGGTAACGCCGGCTACGCGCGTCTTGCCGAGTACGCGGCAAGTGAGAAGGCTGAGATTATGCCCATCTGCGCAGGTATTGAAGCGGAGATCGCACAGCTTGAGGGTGACGAGCGTGCGGAGTTCCTTGCAGACCTCGGCATCGCGGAGAGCGGACTTGACCGTCTTATCAAGGCAAGCTACGCGCTTCTCGGTCTTATTTCCTACCTCACCGCAGGGCCGAAGGAGGTCCGCGCGTGGACTATCACCAAGGGAACGAAGGCACCGCAGGCGGCAGGCAAGATACACTCCGACTTCGAGCGCGGCTTCATTCGCGCCGAGATAATCGGCTTTGACGAGCTTATGGCGTGCGGCACTATGGTCGCCGCAAAGGAAAAGGGCCTCGTTCGAAGCGAGGGCAAGGAGTACGTTATTAAAGACGGAGACATTGTGTTGTTCCGTTTTAACGTTTGATAAATGGCGGAGGCGAAAGCCTCCGCTTTTTTACTCGCGTGCCCGTGGCTGCCGTTACCCCCGTAGGGGCGACCATTGGTCGCCCGCCAACGAACGCATACCGCTCGCTTTGTCCTCGCGGGTTTCACGCGCTCGGGGAAACGAAAAGGGGGAGGAGGAACTATCTCAGTCGCCGACAGCTCCTCCTCCGAGCAGTTGCCGCAGGCAACTGCAACCCTCATTCTCCTCTTGGCTACGCCGCCTAAAAGAAGGCGGCG
>JAZNBZ010000271.1:0-1617 GCA_045587285.1 Candidatus Flemingiibacterium sp.
CTCCCTTTTACATATATTTGAGCCAAGAGGTGAAGGGGGGATTAAAAGGGGGAGGAGGAGCTGTCGGCGACTGAGATAGTTCCTCCTCCCCCTTTTCGTCTCCCCGAGCGCGCAAAGCGCGCGAGGACAAAGCGAGCGGTATGCGTTCGTTGGCGGGACGTCGTGGGCGCCGTCCCCTACCGAGGTAGCGGTAGCCGTGTGTCTGCCACGAGCCGCGAAACGCGGCTCGCCCATAAACTTGTTGTAAAAACAACCGAACTCCCTCTTGACAAATCGTTTATACTATAGTATAATATAAACTGTGAAATCGTGCAAACTAAATCCAATCCGAATTTTACGATAAAAACGATTTTAAATATAAATAAAGGGGTTCACAAAATGAGCAAATTAACCCGAACACCGCCTAAAGCGGTTCCGTCAATACGCGATATGGTGGCAGAGTCCGCCGCGCTTTGGCCGGATAAGGACGTCTATGTTTACAAAAACGGCAAGGACGAGGTTCATTACACCTACTCGCAGCTTAACGACGACTGCGAGCGCTTCGGCACAGCGCTGAACGCACTCGGTCTTGCGGGCGCACACGTCGCCTTCATCGGCGAAACGTCCGCAAAGAATACCGTAACTTACCTCGGTACCGTAGCCTCGGGCGGCGTTATCGTGCCGCTTGACAAGGAGCTTTCTCACGATCAGATCGTTAACTTCCTTAACCGCGCAGAGTGTGCGGCGGTCGTGTATTCGCCCACGTTCAAGGGCGTCATCACCGAAAACGCCGACAAGCTTCCGGGCGTTAAGTGGTACGTTCCGATGTCGGGCGAGGATACGGTCGATACGAGCCTTCCGCACGAGCCTCGCGTGATTTGCTGGGACAGCCTTCTTGACCTTGGCAAAGAGGCAAAGTCAAACGGTAACGACTCCTATGCAACACGCACGCCGGAGCTTGAAAAAATGTGCGCGATACTCTTTACGTCGGGCACGACCGGCACGTCGAAGGGCGTTATGCTCTCCGAGAAAAACCTTTGCTCCGCCGCGTACGCGTCCTGTATGACGACGCCGTGCGACAGCACCACGCGCCTCGTTTCCGTGCTTCCGCAGCACCACACCTACGAGATGACCTGCTCGCACATCGCCGCTCTCAACATCGGCGCGTCCGAGTTTATTAACGATAGCCTTAAATACGTTATTCGCAATTTTGCAAGCTACAAGCCGAACACGCTCGTGCTCGTTCCGCTGTTCGTTGAAACCATTTACAAGAAAATCAACGACGAGATTCGCAAAAAGGGTATGGAAAAGAAGGTCGAGATGGGCAAGAAGCTCGCCACCGCCGCTCTCAAGGTCGGCGTTGACCTTCGCCCGAAGCTCTTCTCACAGATAACGGGCGCACTCGGCGGCGAATGCAAGGCGATAATCTGCGGCGGCGCCCCCGTAAGCCCGAAGATTTTGAAGGACTTCTACACCTTCGGCATTACTATCTACGAGGGCTACGGTATCACCGAATGCTCTCCCCTCGTTGCCGTTACTCCCTATTACGCGCGCAAACCCGGCACGGTAGGTCCCGCATGTCCCTGCTGCGAAGTCCGCATCGAAGGCACCGAAACCAACGAAAAGGGCTTTATCACC
>JAZNBZ010000272.1:0-1955 GCA_045587285.1 Candidatus Flemingiibacterium sp.
AATGGAAATCCATTCTGTTCTCTCTTTTTCTGCTTCCTGATGAAATCGTGTCAAGCCACGATGAAATCTTCACTTCGTTCAGATGAAATCCAAGGCTACCGCCTTGGATGAAATCAAATTCGTCTTCCTCCTCCCTGCGAAGCAGGATTTCATCGCGTAAGCGATTTCACCCACTAAAGGTGGATTTCATCCGTCGAAGACGGATTTGACTGCGTGATTATCCGTTAAGGACATCACGCTAAGCGGTGACCGTTTTCTTACCACGGCTGAACCGTTGCGGAGATGTCCGCCACGCTCTTGATGCCGTTTTCTTCCATATATTTTGCAATACCGTCGATAATCTCAAGCGGCAGGTAGGGATTCGCAAACATCGCCGTGCCGACGCCGACAGCGTCCGCGCCCGCGATGAGCATCTCAATAGCGTCGTTCGCGCTCGCGATACCTCCCATACCGAGTATCGGCAGGCTGACAGCATTACGAACCTGCCATACCATACGCACCGCTACGGGGAACACCGCAGGGCCTGACAGACCGCCCACGTTGTTGTGAAGTATCGGACGCTTCGTCTTGATGTCGATACGCATACCGAGCAGTGTGTTAATAAGCGCAAGAGCGTTCGCACCGCCTGCTTCAGCCGCACGCGCCATCTCGGTGATGTCAGTGACGTTGGGCGAAAGCTTCACGATAACCGGCTTCTTTGAATACTTCTTCACCTCGGACGTTATCTCGAAAACCGTCTTCGAGTTCGTACCGAACGCCACGCCGCCCTCCTTTACGTTCGGGCAGGAAATGTTCATCTCGATAAGGTCAACGTCCGTTTCGGAAAGACGCTCCGCCACCTTACAGTAGTCGGCGATAGTCGAGCCGCTGATGTTTGCGATGACCGTCGCGCCTTCTTTTTTGAGGCGCGGCAGCTCATCGTCGATAAGTACGTCAAGTCCGGGGTTCTGCAAGCCGATGGAGTTGAGAATGCCCGACGGAGTTTCTGCAATACGCGGAGGGGGATTACCAAGGCGCGGCGCGAGAGTCGTACCCTTGCACGCGATTGCGCCAAGCTCACTTGCCTTATAATAGGGCGCGTACTCCTCGCCGAAGCCGCAAGCACCGCTTACAGTAACGACGGGATTTTTAAAGGTCACGCCCGCGAAATTCACGGATAAATCTACGTTTTTCATTTCCAGATGATCTCCTTTGAATCAAATACGGGACCGTCAACGCATACTCTCTTGTATTTTTCGCCCTCGACGCCCTCGTTTGACTTGAACGTGGTCTTGCATACGCACGCAAGGCACGCGCCAACGCCGCAACCCATTCTCTCCTCCATCGAAACCTCACAGCGCACGCCCGCCTCCTCGCAGAGCGCCGCCACAGCCGCCATCATACCGCGCGGTCCGCAGACGTATACGACGTCCACTTCCTTCGCCGCGAGCGCATCGCGGACAAGCTCGGTAACAAATCCCTTACGACCGCTCGAGCCGTCGTCGGTGATGACCGATGTGGAAATTCCGTTATTTTCAAAAAGGTCGAGCGAGTTGATAAGCGAGGCGTTTCTGAAGCCGAACGCCGCTTTTGCGTTGCCGCTCGCCTTGCCGACGGAGAGAAGCGGATATATGCCGATACCGCCGCCAACGAGGAGTGCACGCTCGCCTTCCTTCACGCTAAAGCCGTGACCGAGCGGTCCGAGAAGGCTAACGTAGTCGCCCTCACGTCGAGCCGCCATCCACTCCGTACCCTTGCCGCGAACCTCGTAGCAAAGGCGTACGCAGTCGCCTGCGCACTCGCATATCGAGATCGGGCGGCGGAGAGTAGTACCCTCTCCGCAGAGGATATGTACGATCTGACCGGGAGTCGCCGCCCGTGCGATCTCGGGCGCTTCGATAAGCATATCGTAAAGCGGTGCCGCATCACATACGCGGCGGTTTGATATGATCTTTCCGTTGTCTTTTAATGTTTGC
>JAZNBZ010000273.1:0-8418 GCA_045587285.1 Candidatus Flemingiibacterium sp.
GGGGCGAGGTGATAAGGCTCCCTTTTACATATATTTGAGCCGAGTAGGAGAGGGTTCAAAAGGGAGAGGGAGTCCCGGCGACTGAGGGACTCCCTCTCCCTTTTCGTCTCCCCGAGCGCGAAGCGCGAGGTCAAGCCGAGCGGTACGCGCTCGTTGGCGGGACGTCGTGGGCGACGTCCCCTACCTAGGTAGCGGTAGCCGTTCGTCTCCCCGAGCGCGAAGCGCGAGGACAAAGCGAGCGGCAGCCGTATTTTCCCATAACCTTGACAAAGCGCCGTATAGAGTATATAATATACTTATACAGAATATTTTACATAGAAGGTGACTTGTATGTTAGACGATAACAATATGAACAACACGGGACTTACCCACCTTGGAGGCGGGGTTCTGTCCGAAGCGGAGGTCCTGAAGCTCGGTATGGCAATCTGCGAGGTGCTCGCGTCTTATTCGCGTATAAACGCGGCGCATAAGGGCATAAATCCCGATAACATTTTCGTCGATAAATCGGGCGAGTATACGCTCGGTCAGCCTGCCGCAGATATGGGCGACGTGGCGTTTGCCGCGCCCGAGCTTATGCGAGGCGACGCCTTTGACGCGCGCGCGGACATATATTCGCTCGGTATGGTGCTTGCGTACCTTACGGGCGACGGCGCGACGGGCGTTGAAAGCACCGCGTCGGACGAGCTTCGCGCTATCATCAGAAAAGCGGTTGCGCCCGATCCCGAGAAGCGTTTTCGTGACGTTTTCGAGATGAAAAACGCGCTGATGCATTTGCACGCCTCGATGTATTTCGACGGCGTGAGCGTTTCTATCGCGGACGAGGTGCCAAAGCAAACGGACGGCGTTGCCGCCGTGCGTAAGGATATCCGCGAGACCGCGAAGGATATAGAAAAGCACCGCATCGCCGAGGATAATCTGAAGCGTCCCGTATTCACCGCGCCGTGGGAGGACACGATGGTCGTAAACGTGCCCGAGGGCGAGGCAGGCGACACTGCTGTATTCACTCCCACCGAGGGCGGGGAATTCACGCAGGAGATATACGCCGACGCGTACACCTACAGCGAGGGCTCCGACACGTTAAGCGATACGGAGCGCAGAAACGACGTTATCGAAAGCGCGAGGGCGGTTACCGAAGCCCAGCGCGTTGCATACGAGAACAGGCAGAAGAAAAGGGTGCGCCAGGGCTCTAACGGCAGAGGCAAGGCGGTGGCGGTGGCGATAATCGTCGGCGTTGCGGCGGTGCTGCTGCTTGGCTGTATTATCGCGGGAGCGTTCCTGCTCACGAGGTACCTCGATACCTCGGGCGGCGGCGACGAGGTGCAGGCAGCGCAGTCGCTCACTATAGTCAGCGAGCCCGATAAGCTTACCTACTTCGTGGGCGAGGAAATAGACGCAAGAGGCATTACGCTTGAGGCGGCGTACGCGGACGGCTCTGCCGAAACCGTTACGCAGGACTTTAACCTTGAGCCGAGGACTGCCGAGAAGGTCGGCACGCAAACGGTCACCGTTACCTACAACGGCGCCGAGGCGACCTTTGAGATAACCGTAATACAAAAGCAGGTGTCGGCGCTGTACCTTGAAGAGCTTCCCACACGCCGCGAGTTTGCTATAGGCGAGGAGTTCGATCTTTCGGGAATGCTTATCGACGTGCTGTACGTTGACGGCTCGCACGAGATGATAACCGAGGGCTATACGTTTGAGCCTGCGTCGTCCGTCGAGATAGGCGAAGAGAAGGTTGTCGTAAGCTACGGCGAAAAATCCGTAAGCTTCGTTGTAAATATCGTTGAAACGGTCGTTGACCGCATTGAGGTGCTCGAGGAGCCGACGAAGCTCGGCTACTACGTCGGCGAGGCGTTTGACACGTCGGGGCTCGTTATCCTTGCCGAGTACCCGAACGGCACAACGGGCGAGATAAGCTCGGGCTTTACCGTGTCCCCCGAAAAGTTCACCGAAACGGGCACGCAGACCGTCACGGTGACCTACGGCGGCAAGACGCTCGAGTTTGAGGTCGAGGTCGCACGCGCGAATATCACTCGCGTCGCGGTGCGTACGATGCCTGCCAAGACAGCGTACGAGGTCGGAGAAACGCTCGCGATGAAGGGCTTTTCGATGTGGGCGTACTTTGACAACGGCACGAGCCAGATAATCACGAACAGCTACTCCTACACGCCAAAGACGCTGACGAAGGAGGGCACGCAGACCGTGACCGTCACGTATCTTGGCAAGAGCACGAGCTTTAACGTGACCGTGACCAATCCTGCACCCACCGCGACGAAGATAACCGTTGCGTATATGCCGACGCGCACGACGTACACGGTAGGCGACACGCTTAACACAGCGGGACTTTCCCTGACCGTACACTATTCCGACGGCACGACGAAGGGCGTGACGAACGGCTTTACCTGCTCGCCGACGAGCCTTAATAAGTCGGGCAAGATTTCGGTGACCGTAAGCTATAACGGTCTTACGACGAGCTTTAACGTTACCGTAAACGAGCCGATAAGCGCTGAGGGAACGTGCGGCACCAAGGCTAAATGGTCGCTGAAGGGAAGCGTGCTGACTATAAGCGGTACGGGTGAGATAAGCTCTTACGGCGAGGGCGGTGCTCCGTGGAATCAGTATCGGACGCAGATAAAGACGGTTACCGTCGAGAGCGGTATCACGTCTATCGGCGCGTATGCGTTTGCGGGCACGTCGGTAGAAACGCTGAGCATTCCCGACACCGTGAGAAAGATAGATAAGACCGCGCTTTACAATACGCCGCAGCTTTTGGCTATCAATCTCGACGCGGCTAACCGCAGCTTTGCATACAAAAACGCGAGCCTTACCTCGCGTGACGGAACCAAGCTTTACGCTGTAGCGCTCGCGCGCTACGAGAGCACGTACACCGTTCCCGACGGAGTTACGGCAATAGAGGCGTACAGGCTGTTCTACAATTCGAGCATCCGCGAAATTGCCGTAAACAAGGACCTTTACAGCATCGATCCGACGACGTTTATAGGCGCACAGCGGCTTGAAAAATTCACCGTTGACGCACGCAACGTCGCTCTGACGGCGAAGGACGGCGTTCTCTACACGAAGAATATGAACGCGCTCGTGTGCTATCCGTATGCGAAAGCGGGCGGCTCGTTCTCGGTGCCCGAGGGCGTTACGGTTATCCGCGAATACGCATTTGCGGTCAACACCAATCTGGCGTCGATCACTCTGCCGTCAACCCTCGTTCGCATTGACGCAAACGCGTTTAGCGGCGCTACGAGGCTGTCGAGCGTTACCTATGCGGGCAGTGAGAGCGATTGGAGCGCGGTCAATATCGGCACGGGCAACAAGGTGCTCACAGACGCTGCGATAAAGTACGCGCAGTAAGTAAATAAAGCAAAGCGACGGCTTGACAAAGCCGTCGCTTTGGTGTATAATGACGTTATAAGAATATTCCTCAAAGGAGAAGCAAAGTGAAAACCACACTTGACTTAATAAATTGGAAATTCCACCTCGGCGAGATTAAAATGTACGAGTACCACTCGCACGACGTGATATACGATATGGCGAAGGCGGGCGGTAAGCTCGGCAGTAAGGACGCGTATCTGACGCTTAATACGTGGCAGGATATCACCGTGCCGCACGACTACTGTATCGCGCAGGACACCGACCGCTCGTGCGCTCCCTCGCACGGCTACAAGCCGAGAAACGTCGGCTGGTACTACACGACCTTCGACCTGCCCGAAAATTTTGACGGCACGGTGCTTATCGACTTCGAGGGCGTTTCAAACGAGTGCGAGGTTTACGTAAACAGCGCGCTCGTCTGCCGTAACTACAGCGGCTACACGGGCTTTGTTTGCGACGTTTCCGACTACTTAATGCCGACCGGCAACACGATAACCCTTCGCGTTGACAGCTCCCATTGGGAGGGCTGGTGGTACGAGGGCTCGGGCATTTACCGCCCCGCGCGCATACACCTCTGCGACAAGGCGTACCTTAGACCTATGGAAACCTACGTTAAGACCGAAAAGGTCGAGGGCGGTTGGCGTATTCGCGCCGAGTACGACCTTATCGGAGAGGGTGAGGTCACGCTCACGCTTGCCGATATGGACGGTAAGGTTGTCCACGACGGCGCGACGGATTTCGTCCTCGCTGACGCAAGGCTGTGGTCGCCCGACGTGCCGTACCTTTACACGGCGACGCTTACCGTTACATCGAACGGGGAAGTGTGCGACGCCGAGAGCGTTCGCATCGGACTTCGCGAGATTACGTGGCGAGTTGACGGCGGTATGTACTTAAACGGCGAAAAGTGCCTTATAAAGGGTATTTGCGCTCATCAGGACCATTCGGGCGTCGGCATCGCCGTACCGCGCGAGCTTATATATTGGCGCGTACGAAAGCTTCGCGAGCTTGGCTGCAACGCATACCGCGTGGCGCATCACAATCCCTCGCGCGAGTTCCTCGACGTTTGCGACGAGCTTGGTATGATGGTAATGAGTGAGAACCGCAAGTTCGGCTCGTCCGAGGATATTTTGGCAGAAACGCGCTATATGGTCAAAAACTGCCGCAATCACCCGTCGGTGTTCCTTTACAGCCTCTTTAACGAGGAGCCGTGGCAGAAGGAGATACGCGGCAAGCGCTTTGCAGAGAAGCTTACCGCAGAGATACACAAGTACGACACCACTCGCGCGATAACGGGCGCTATCAACCTTGCCGAGAATATAAACGGCGAGTCGGCGGCGGACGTTCTTGACGTTATGGGTATGAACTACTCGATACACAAGTACGAGAAGCTTTACGACTACCAGAAAAAGGTCGTGCTCGGCACGGAAAACGGCCCCGTTTACGCAACTCGCGGCGAGGTCAACACCGATTATGAGGCGCAGGTCTACGGCAACTACGGCGACGAGTGCCCGACTTGGGGACAGACTATCGAGGACACCCTCGAAACGGCGAAAGTGCATCCGTGGGTTGCAGGCGTATTCCTCTGGAGCGGTTTTGACTACCGCGGTGAGCCGCAGCCAATGGAGTGGCCGAGTGTAAGCTCGCATTGGGGCGTTTGCGACATATGCGGCTTTGAAAAGGACATATACTATCTCGTGAAGAGCTATTACCGCTCCGAGCCCGTGCTTCACCTGCTCCCGAGGTGGGAGGGCTTCAAGACGGGCGAGGAGGTTCGCGTTGCGGCGTTCACCAATATGGACAAGGTTACGCTTTACTTAAACGGCAAGGATATGGGCACGGTTACGGTCAAGGAGTGCCGCACCGAGTGGCGTGTGCCGTTTGAGGCGGGCGAGATACGCGCCGTGGGTGTGCGCGGCGGTGAGCGCGCAGAGGACGTACTCGTAACGCCGGGCGCGCCTGCAAAGCTTGCCGTTGACGTTATCGGCGGGGGCAGGCACAAGGCTATCAACGTGACCGTGTGTGATGCGAGGGGCGTGCACGTGTCGGGCGCTGACGACGTAGTAAAAATAGCCGTCGAGGGCGGTACGCTTATCGGCTGCGGCAACGGTAACCCGAACGATCCTATGCCGGGTATCTGCTACGAGGTAAAGACCTTCCACGGCAAGTGTCAGTTTATAGTAGAGGGCGTTGGCGCTACGGCAACGCTGACGGCGGACGGACTCGTCGGCGCTGCGGTGTAAAGCGGTGAGCTTTGACGCGAAAAATCGAACGAAAGAAAAAAGTGGGGCTTTTCCTTGTGAAAAGCTCCACTTTCAATATGTTTTATTTTACGCAAAGACTTTCCTAAAGCGACCTTCTTTTGAATTTTGAGGGCGTCGTTTTCGTGACGCTTTTGAAAACGTTTCTAAAATGATTTTCCGAATTAAATCCAACCAATCCGCTTATCGTAGAAATAGAATAGTTGGTTCTTTCCAAATACTGTATTGCGATATTGATTTTTATGGAATTCAAAAAATTAACGGGCGTTTGCCCTAATTCCTTTTGAAACAGGTGGTAAAGCGTAGACTCGCTGACACAGCACCTTTTCGCCAAATCTACGACGGAGAAATTATCGTTCCAATTGTCGGTGATAAATTCGATCGCCGTTTGTAAGGTCTTGTCGTATGAAATATTTGAGAGCACCATTTTGGGAATCACCTTTTTGAGCAGCCTATAAAACAGTGAATACGCCTCCAACTCCTCGGTACAGTCGCCTTCCTCGGTGCGCTCGGGCGAGAGTAGAGCGGATATCTCTAAAAGGTCGCTTTTAATTTCGTCATCGCAACAGATAATTTGCGGCTCGTATCGGAACTGCTCGTAGTGCATAAAGCAACTCACGTAAAGAACTTCAATTTCAGGGCTTCCGTGCCACTCGGAGTAACAGTAAATGTTTTCCGGAATAAATACGGCATCACCTTCGCTCACGTTTAGCCTTTTATTAAGATAGATATACGTTCCGCTGCCCTTTATAATAACGCCGATTCGGGTTTTCCTTTGGTTGCTGTTTCCTCGGCAAAAATGATAATCGTTAAATACGTGCTTTGACGTGGAAAGCTCCGAAACGTAGATTTTTCCGCTGTGCATCCTTTCACCCCCAAAATACAACGCATTGCAGAATAGTTACTTTTTTTACAGTATACCATATTGAACGGATTTTTGCAAGATGATATAATAAAAATAGCGTAGAGAAATTATTTATATAAACGATTTACGTAGCTGCTACAGTCTGTGAGCTTCTCAAAGGCGCACGGAAAGGAGAAGGAATACTGACTATGAACAAGATCAAAATAGCACAGATAGGAACGAGTATGCACAGCCACGGAAATTTCATCTGGGAAAGCATTACCAAGCAAAAGGACGTTTTTGACGTCGTCGGATATGCGTTCCCCGAAAATGAAAGAGAAAAATTTCCCGAGCGTGCGAGGGCGTTTGACGGTTATAGGGAAATGACCGTCGATGAAATATTAAACGATCCGGAAATTGAAGCGGTCGCAGTTGAAACAGAGGAAATATATATCACGAAATACGCTCTTATGGCTGCAAATGCGGGTAAGCATCTGCATATGGAAAAGCCCGGCGGTGTTGACCTTGCCGACTTTGAAGGGCTTGTTGAAATATTACGGTCTAAAAATCTGACCTTTTCGGTAGGGTATATGTTTCGCTTCAATCCTAAGATCAGGGAAGCCCTCGAAAAGGTAAAAAGCGGTGAGCTTGGAAAAATATATTCGGTCGAAGCACATATGAGCATCAGACATTCTGCCGAGTTTAGACAATGGCTCGAAAATTTCCCCGGCGGAATGACGTTCTTTTTGGGATGTCATTTGATAGATTTGATATATCAAATTCAGGGACAGCCGCAAGAAGTTATCCCCCTTAATTGTTCAACCGGAACCGGCGGGGTTACAGCCGATGATTACGGAATGGTAGTATTTAAATATGAAAACGGCGTATCCTTTGCCAAAGCCTGCTCCAACGAAAGCGGTGGATTTTTAAGAAGGCAGCTTGTTATTTGCGGTGAAAACGGTACCGTAGAAATAAGGCCCCTCGAGGTTTCGGCAGAGAAAGAACAATATACCGTAATGAACGAGGTTTACAACACCGCGGGCCGCAGAGAGTGGCAGACGAGCAAATCGGAGCTGTATGACCGCTACGACGATATGATGCGCAATTTCGCTGAAATGGTGAGAGGAAAAGAAAATCAATATTCTTATGATTATGAGCTTGGTCTTTATAAGCTGATACTTAGATCATGCGGAAAGGAAGTATAATTATGCAAACAAAACAAATTGTATTTACCGCACTTCGCGTCGCAGAGCTTCTTGACGTTCCGTGCCTGCCGCCCAAGGAAAACGAGGTCACCGTAAGCCTCGAGTATTCGGCAATAAGCTCCGGAACGGAAAAGGCGAACTTTATCGGACTTAGAAACGGACTGCACGTTGCGGAGGACAAGGCGCCTGCTTATCCGAGAATGGTTGGCTACAGTGCCGCAGGCATCGTGACTGAAGTCGGCAGTAACGTAACCGACGTTGAGGTTGGAGACAGAGTCGTCGTATTTTGGGGAAAGCATAAAAAGAATATTACGATCAGCAGAAATAACGTAATTAAAATTCCCGACGGCGTCTCAAGTAAGGAAGCCTCTATGGCGTTAATTTCCACCTTCCCGCTCGGTGCTATAAGAAAAACGAGGCTGGAGATCGGCGAGTCCGCTATGGTAATGGGACTTGGTATTCTCGGAATATTTGCCGTTCAGGAATTAAGGGCGGCGGGTGCGTATCCGGTTATTGCCGTTGATCCCGTGAAGGAGCGCAGAGAGCTTGCCCTAAAATTGGGCGCTGACTACGCGCTTGATCCCACGGACGATAATTTTATCAAGGACGTTATCGCTCTGAGTGACGGCGGAGTAAACGTTTGTATTGAGGTGACGGGGCTTGGCGTCGGACTTGTTCAGACGCTTGAGTGTATGAAGGAAATGGGCAGAGTTGCACTTTTGGGATGCAC
>JAZNBZ010000274.1:0-2147 GCA_045587285.1 Candidatus Flemingiibacterium sp.
GGGCGCCCTCGGGAGTAGGCTTGATGAGGCAGGGCGTTTCGATTTCGAGGAAGCCGTTTTCCATATAGTAATCGCGTACGATCTTTGCGATCTTCGAGCGTGCTATTATGTTGTTCGCAAGGTCGGGACGGCGAAGGTCAAGATAGCGGTGCTTTAAGCGAAGCTCCGGCTTAACGTCGCTGTTCTCGACGATCTCGAAGGGAGGAGTCTGTGCCACGGAGAATACCTTTAATTCATCAACAGCGTTCTCGATCTCGCCCGTGGGAAGGTTCTTGTTTACAGCACCCTCTCCGCGTGCGCGAACGGTACCCTTCGCGCAAAGCGAAAACTCCGCACGAAGTCCAAATGCAACGTCGAATATCTCTCTGTCGGTATTGTCGTCAAAAGCGAGCTGAACGATACCCGAGCGGTCGCGAAGGTCAACGAAGATAAGGCTGCCAAGGTCACGCTGACGCTGTACCCAGCCCATAAGGCATACGCGCTCTCCGATATTCTTTGCCGACAGCTCTGCAACGTAGCACGTGCGCTTGTCGTTATTTGTAAGTTGTGCTCCCATAATTTATTATCCTTTTCTGTAAGTAATAGATTTTTTGTTATAAGTCCTATGCTCTCCCCCGCGCGACAGCGCGAAGAACGCGCTCGGACCTTACTTGTCGGCGAGGGCGATGTCAATGTCGGTCAGTACAAAACGCGGCATAAAATCGCCTCCATATTTATCATTACATATTATTATATCAAATCTATCGCCGTTTTGCAATAGCATACGCGCGGTTTTTAGTAAAATTTTCATTGTCGAATTTTGTCGAAATCCGCTCACGATTATTGTTGCCTTTTCGAGCGTTTTGTGATATCATATAGCTACCACATACCGGTATGCGGATACTATTTTGGAAAGGTATCTGCTATGAATCAAAATGAAATAGAAGCATCGGTCTTTTACGCCAAAAAGCACCTTAACAACGCAACATCATTCGAGTGCGCCGCACTGCTCGCACCGGTGCACTACACACACCGCGCCGCTTACAGCTTCATTGTGGAAGTAAACGGCGAGCGTGCAGCAACCGAGGCGGTAACGTACGACCGCGATGCGGCTGAGCGCATTTTTAACAAGCTTGTGTGCGAAAACGCAAAGCCGCGCGAGCTTGAAGCCTTTATTCGCTCCGTCAGCGAATAATACCGCCGCCCACTACCGTGTCGCCGTCGTAAAGCACGAGCGACTGCCCTCTCGTCGGCGCACGCTGAGGCTCGTCAAACTCGACGCGAAGCTCGTCCTCGCCCGTTTGCCAAACGGTTGCGAGCGCTTCGCGCGTTCCGTAGCGTATTTTCGCGCTGACACGAATCGGCGCATCTATACGCTCGGCGGCGATGAGGTTTATATCGTTTGCGAAAAGCTCTTTTTTAAATAGAAGCGGCTCGTCGCCGAGGGTTACCGTGTTGGCAATAGGATCAATTTTCGTAACGAATATCGGTCTGCCCATAGCCACGCCCAGCCCCTTGCGCTGACCTACCGTGTAGCGTATAATTCCCTTGTGCCGTCCGACAACGTTGCCGTCAGCATCAAGAAAGTCGCCCGATGCGAAGGATTTGCCCGTATATCGCTCGATAAAGCCTGCGTAGTCGCCGTCGGGTACAAAGCAGATGTCCTGACTGTCGGGCTTGTCCGCGTTGATAAAGCTCTGCGACTCGGCTATCTCGCGCACCTCGTTTTTGGAGAGTGCGCCAAGCGGAAGTATGGTACGTGCAAGCTGCTCCTGCGTGAGCGCCCACAAAACGTAGGTCTGATCCTTACTTCTGTCCGCCGAACGCTTGAGTAACATACGTCCCGTCGATGCGTCGCGCTCAATACGGGCGTAGTGCCCCGTTGCGATGTGCGTGCACTCCATTAAGTCGGCGCGGGTGAGAAGCTGACGCCACTTTATAAAGCGGTTGCAGTCGATACACGGGTTAGGCGTACCGCCCGCCTCGTAGGTCGAAACAAAACGGTCAATGACCTTTTCTTTAAAATTATCGCTGAAATTGAAAACGTGGTGCTCTAAACCGAGCCGTGTCGCGACGCTTCGCGCATCCTCGACGTCGGACAGAGAGCAGCAGGTCTTGTCCGTATCAAGCGAAATATCCTCATTTGAAAAGAGCTTGAGCGTCACGCC
>JAZNBZ010000275.1:0-2603 GCA_045587285.1 Candidatus Flemingiibacterium sp.
TGGGTTGTCTTCCTAAGACCGCTTGGCCTCCGACTTGTCGCGCACGCAAAGCTACCCTTTTCACGCGCCGCCTTCTTTTAGGCGGCGTAGCCAAGAGGAGAAGAGGGCTCAAAAGGGGGAGGAGGAGCTGTCGGCGGCTGAGATAGTTCCTCCTCCCCCTTTTCGTTCTCCCCGAGCGCGCAATGCGCGCGAGGTTACACGAGCGAATAAATATCAAAACCACCCGCTCACACGGGTGGTTAAGTATTTATTCCACAATCAAGCACTCGGCGTTCGTGCCGTAGAAAACGTCCTCGCACTTCGCGACGTATTCGCAGAAGCGCTCGAGCACGTCCCAATTGTTCAGCGCGTCGAACTCGCAGGTGTGTCCCCACACGCAGAAAAGCATCGGCTTGTCAGGCTTTGCCTCGACGAACTGCTTCGCAAGCTCCATAAGCGCTTCGTCCGCGTGGTGGCAGGTAGCATCCCAGCGAAGCGGATCGCTCGGCATATCAAAGGAGTTGCTTCTCCCTGCCGTACGCGAATACTTGATTCCCTGCCCGCGAATATAATCAACGACGGAGTCGCTGTACGTGCCGAACGGGTACGCCATACCCACGGGACGGTAGCCGAACTCCTCCGTAAGCTTTTGTATATCCGCCTTTATCTCGTATGAGAGCATCTCGGGCGAAAGTAATTCAAGATGCGGATGAGTGTAGCCGTGTATCGCCACCTCGTGACCGACGTACATAACTCGCTGATCCTCGAGCGCCATACGGTTGACGACGGCGTCCTTGACCTTCCACGGCTTCGTGCAGTATTTTCTCTCGCGAAGCATACCGCCGTTTAAATTAAAGGTAGCCTTCATACCGTACTTATTTATTATTTCAAGAAAGCGAATATCGCTGTCCGTTCCGTCGTCGTAGCTGAACGTCAGCGCCTTCATTTTACCGTTCCACATAGCATCCTCCAAGATGTTTTTTACAGCATCATTATAGCATACGGAAAATAGTATGTCAACCCTCACAACAGCTCTTTTTATGAAAAAAAGCCAAGGAGTTCACATTCCACGCCAATCTTACTGCAAATCGCGTATCACGCGCTATTCTATAAATATGTACGAATTTTTTCGGGCAGGGCAAATTTCACTTGAAATTTTAGCCTCGTTGGCGTATAATAAATAGGTATTAAAAGCATTTTTAAGAAAGGCAGGTTATTTTTTATGGGAATTGAAGATCTGTTCTCTAACCTTATTACCTACGCGTCGAATTTCGACGTTCGCCCGATTATAATGTGGGCGATTGGCGGTCTGCTCATCTACCTTGCAATCAAGAAGGAAATGGAGCCGACACTCCTGCTCCCGATGGGCTTTGGCGCGATCCTAGTAAACATCCCCGGCTCTACCGCGGCTGCCGAAAAGGGCGCGGAGATCCTCGGAAATATCGTCGGCGAAACCGGTCCGCTTCGTACACTCTACGACGCAGGTATCGCCAACGAGCTTTTCCCGCTTATACTCTTTATCGGTATCGGCGCGATGATCGACTTCGGTCCGATACTCTCGAACCCCAAGCTGATGATATTCGGCGCGGCGGCACAGTTCGGTATCTTCTTCACCTTCTGCCTCGCGTCCATCTTCTTTGATATCAACGACGCGGCATCTATCGGTATCATCGGTGCGGCTGACGGCCCTACCGCGATAGTCGTTGCACAGCAGCTTAACTCCAAGTTCGTCGGCCCGATAATGGTCGCGGCGTACTCGTATATGGCGCTCGTGCCGATTATTCAGCCGCCCGTTATAAAGCTTCTTACCACAAAGAAGGAGCGTATGATCCGTATGCCCTACAAGCCGGCTAACGTATCGAAGACCACCCGTATACTCTTCCCTATCGTTATCACGGTGATCGCAGGTCTTTTCGCGCCCGAGTCGGTGTCGCTCGTAGGCTTCCTTATGTTCGGTAACCTTATTCGCGAGTGCGGCGTGCTCGATTCGCTCTCCGAAACCGCACAAAAGGTACTCGCAAATCTCATCACTATCTTCCTCGGCATCACGATAGCATCGCAGATGAACTACGAGCAGTTCTTACAGCCCCAGACGCTTCTCATACTCGGTCTTGGTCTGTTCGCGTTCGTATTCGACACCGCAGGCGGCGTAATCTTTGCAAAGATACTTAACCTTTTCCTCAAGGAAAAGATCAACCCGATGATCGGTGCGGCAGGTATCTCCGCATTCCCGATGGCAGGCCGTATCGTGCACAAGATGGGCCTCAAGGAGGATCCGCAGAACTTCCTGCTTATGCAGTCTATGGGTGTTAACGTTTCTGGACAGATCGCGTCCGTTATCGCAGGCGGTCTGATACTCAACTTCTTCGGTTGATGATAGGGGGTAAATACAATGTATAATTTTCTTACTTCTGTAGGCATAATCGGCGGTGCTGACGGCCCCACGGCAATTCTCGTTTCCGATGGCAGCAGTTTTGTTTTCGAGCCGATGAATTTTATAAGCAACCTTTCCTATATGGGATACGGTATGCTCGGCATATTCGTGGTCATCGGTCTTATTATGGCAACGACCGCGTTTCTTAACAGAGCGTTCTCTGACAAGAAGGACGACGAGCAGTAAAAAA
>JAZNBZ010000276.1:0-7579 GCA_045587285.1 Candidatus Flemingiibacterium sp.
GACTTGCGGTTCTCCATAAAATATTCGTCTATAAATTGGCGTATTGCCTCCGCCCTCTCGGGACTCCACTTATTCATAAATGCCTCCAAATTACATAAGGTATATTTGTACCGTGTAGTAATTATAGCACACGAAGGAAAGTTTGTCAATAGGTTTTGCGAAAATTTCACGACGACAAAACGAGACCGCACTTTTACGTGCGGTCTCGTCGAGAAATCATTCATTAAATAGGAATGGAATTTTCACCCACTCGCTCAATCTTCTACATCAAGAATATCTGCATCATCCATAATGGATATTTGCTGATATTGAGGATGTGTTTTTTCTTCTTTTCCACTATAGTGAATTAAATAAAAGTCAAGTATTTCTTTAAGGTCATTAGGCCATTCGATCTTTTTCAAATCACTAACATTCAATGATACTAATTTCATCAGACATTTTTTCTGTTCATCTGTCAATTGTCTATAAAGCTCTTGCCATTTTGCTGTAATACCGTTTTCCTCAAAATGTGACCTGAACATAATTAAATCCCTCGGCATTGCTAAAAGCTCAAAAAATTCTTCATGATTGTTACCAAATGCTTTATAGAAGAATGTTGATCCTGCTGCTACGACCCCCTTAGTTACTTGAAGAATTGCTGAAATGGCACGAACGGATTTCTTGTCCCAGTTAACACCAATATACTCTCTATCGGTTCTATCAATTGGAGAGTATTTCATCGGAAATGAAAAAATTTGTATTCCAAGTTCTTTATTAAGATCAATATTTATACGTAATCTATCATATAGCTCTTCGGGTTTATCCTTATAGTTAAATAGCATATAATTAGATATTTCTTTAATTCCATGACGATGTGCTATGCGCACGGCCTCGCAATATTTGTCTTTCAACTTAATATCATCAAAAGCAATTCGCAACGGTCTGATTGCAAGACGCGCAAGTTGCGTCATGTTTTCATCATTGATCTTTCTTCCATCAACACCTTGGTTGAAATCCAGATAACGAGCCTTCGCCGATTTACTACGATATTTTTCAATAATTGGAGTTAGCTCGGTTTCATGTTCAAGCATATACTCAGCAAAATCCTCCGCCTCTTCTGCCCCAATAACAACTTGAAGGAATATATCAAGCATTTCAGCGGACTTAATGCGCTTTTTGAATTTCTCCAAATATGCCATCATCTTCTTGTCGAGAAACTCAGCACGGTCTCCGTTATGATATCGCATCATAACAATATTATAAGTCCCCGGATCAACATATTTTGCACCTCGACCAAATCCTGCGGCACATAAATCATCAACCAACGCCTCGAGATCAGGTGTGTTCAAAACATTATTATCCAATAGTAGAAGATGTTGCTTGGGACCGTATTTTCGGTCAATTGCATTTATTTGTTCAATGATATTATTAGTAATATGGAAATTTGGCTCTAATATTGGAACCGCGCAGAAAGAACAGTGGTTAGGACATCCTCGCGTTGTATAAGCAAAATAGTTATCGCCCGCTGGATATTTATAATCGATTTCTTCCAAGATGTCATAATCGAGTGGCAACTGATCAACATTAATGTCATTATTGTCGCCCACAACGGAGGTATCAGTAAACAACCCCGTTAAAATATGTGACCTCTCAATACCCGTTGCTTCAATAATCTTATCCGGCATAAGAGATGCCATAATACCGCCAACATACAGCGAATCAACATCATCAACAAGTCGCATATAATGATTGATTGTTTCCACAGAGATTGCAAAATCAAAAGTGAACAATGTTGTTACGTAAATTCTGTCCCAAACCTCTGCATCAATACTTGGATTCATCCCTTTTACAAAATGAACTTCATCACCAAGCATTTTATGATAAGTACTTATTTTCATCAATCCCATTGGCGGGTATTTGTTTTTATAATTTGGTTCTACTAATAATACTCTCATTTTTTCTTCACGCTCAATTCTGATTTTATCTTTTCTCTCAATGCTTCAGCAGTCTTGGGATCATCTGTGAAGTATGTATCTATCACAGAGATGATGCGTTGATATAATTTGCGCTCATCACGGCTATACGAAGAAGGCAAATCATTTTTGGTCGCATATCCTGCATTAACAATTTTCGTATTCAGCGCAGTTACTTTTTTTGTTGCGGTTTCTGTTTGAGAAAGTGTTTTTTCAACAGTTTCTTTACGTTCATCATCAAATGTGCCACGCTCTAAAGCTTTACGAACAGTTTTTTCTTCCTTTTCGCGAGAGCGAGCTATTTTTTCGAGACGCTCAGCGATCTGTTCCCGTTTTTCGTCAGAAGTAATTGCGCCAGAGTCAATTTTTTCTTCCAATTCTTTCTGCTCTTCATTCAATTTAGTCAAATTACGAAGCGCAGAGGTCGCTTCTGATGTTCCACGACGATATTTCTTGTTTATTGTTCCTGCCCACTCACCCAGTGTTTTTCGCATTTCGTTGTAAACTGTGCTTGGCTCAAAATCGTCTCTTTGGGAATTTGGAACCAATTCATCATGTAGCACATGGATTTCTCCTGCAAACATTCTGTTTGCATTATGACCCTCTGAGGGAAAGAATTTAGCAAAGGTTGTTCCATTACCAACAAGGATATTTCCTTTACGGAAACGTATCCCCTGAACAGCTTCATCAGAAATAACGCCTGAAAAATCGGTAATTGCCAACCACCCAATATACAACGGCTCGCCGTCCGCTGCTTCTTGATAGATGAACTCAACATCACGCACATAATCCTTTGTTTTGGTGCGTTCTTGTTTGCCAGTTGACATACTACGAGAATACAACTTATAGATTGGTTTTCTCCGTTCACCTCGAAGAATTTTATAGCAAGTAATTGGATGACCTTTGTCTGAAAAATATTCTCGTATTTTTCTTGCCTGAACAAACTGCTGACTATCAAAATCAATAGGAGCTGTTTCAGCAAGGTACCGAATGGCATCTTCCTCATCTAATAATCCTGATTCCTTAGGAACGCCAATTAGACGGACTTCAAAATAATGCTTTTCCGTATCTTCTGGTTGTTCCTCAAAGGTGCTTATAGCTTTGAATGTTTCCATAATATCAGACGTTTCATTGTTGGTTTTTTTCAATAATTGTTGCATCCGAACACAATTACAAGTCATGATAGTTTTGGCGGAATCCCCTATAGCCGATGTTATAAACTGTACCGTTTCTGCATAAGCAAGCCCACCCAAGCGTCCGATACCACGAAAACCACGTTGTGTTACACCGTCTTTGTCAGATGCACCAACATTCATCAACTTAACTTTTGCGATATCCAACGGTATACCAAGGCCATTATCTCTGATGACAATATTGCGTTTTTCATTATCAATAGAAATATGTATTTCGGCTTCTGTTGATTGCAAAACACCTGCCTCTATTGCCTTGTCGATAGAATCAGAAGAATTTTGAATATATTCTCGATAAACGTGCATCGGATTTGAATACATTCCTTTTGTCAGTATTTCCAAAAGAAATTTTCCTGCAACAGGTTCTGTCATTATTTGCTACCCCCTTGATTATAGGATGGGAATGGGAATTGAATTTTTAATAATGTCTTGAATACGGGATGATGAACAATCAAATCACCTTTCTTCAAGCGCGTCATCATATTGGCATATACAGACGGAACAAACTTGTAATCAGGACGAGATACTTCAATAGCATTAGTGCGTCCATAAATATTTGTTCCACAATTGCCTTTAATACGGTCATGAATAGCACTTCTGAACTGTTCCGCAGAAAAAAGGATTACACCTTCAGAACGTCCACGTTCTGTAATATCAAGCAAATTTGCAAGTAATGGCGAATTCTTATTGCTGGAAGTAGATGGTGCATATTTGTTTAGCTCGTCCACGAAAATAATAATTTTCTTAGGGACAGGTTTTTCGCTGGTGCGATCATCCAAATCAAAATCTCCGTGTTTCAAAGAATAGACAGAACGAATAATGTCACCGAAAACCAAGCATTGGAGCTGTTCAGTAAGTCCTGCGATATCTACAACCATCATTTCTCCGCCATTGATATTCAGAACTTCATCCGAAAGATATACTTGATGTTGCTCTTTCTTACCCGATTTTGCATTTACAAAAATATCATCATTGATAGAATTGTTGATAAGCCGGCGGAAACGTTGCCATGATTGAATCAAAATACTGGAGTTGTCTTTCTTGCTGCTTCCTTTGCTACAAAACTCTTTCAAAACCTCTTTGAAATTAGCCCAACTCAAATCTCCCTTAAATTCCGGACCATAATCAATATAGTTCAAAATCGACTCGATTGTATAGTTAGGATCATCTACATTGGCAAACAACATATCTACCTTATTGATGTCATGTTCAAATGTATAGATAAAGTTTGCAGCTTGCTCATTATTGAATTGCTCTAACAAATCCTCAGTAGGCAATGCAGTATTCGCATACAACTTGTCCTTTTGTTGTCTATATGGATATAGATATTTTACGTTTTCAAACGGTGTGCAAGGCACACCCAAATCGTCCCAATCTTGACGTTGTGTCTCCGTAATTTTCTCGTTCGGCTGATGAACATGAAGCAAATCGTCTCCCTTGACATTCATTACAATAATAGCAACATCATCCTTACATTTATGCTGAATAGCTTTCAAAAGAAACATAACATAGCTTGTCTTTGTCGCCAAACCAGAAATGCCCGAAATATTCATATGCGCACCTTCCGGGCCAATCAAAAAATCTCCATTGTACTTAATAGGAACAGAGACATTGTTACCCGCCTTCATAAGTCCGGCTGGTATAGCTGTTTTTTCGTCAATATTATCAAGTCCAAGTGCTACTTGAATATCTTCTTCATTTGCCGTATAAACAGGAGAACCTTCAAAAACGGGCATGAAATTCTCTTTCGTATTATGAATAACCGACACTTTAGCATAAGAAAGAGAAAGACGTCGTGTCATAGGAGCTATATCCACATTACCAAAATCAGAAGAAACATAATTACTGATATGTCCCGTACCATCGGTAATGTGGAATATATCTTGGACAACACCATATGTAATAGAAGCATCTGTTTTATTTTCGACAAGCACTATGTCGAAAGGACTTAAAATTGTATCATCAGATAGCCAAAATTGAAATTCATCACAGGATGAAGGATTCTTTTCTGTAGCAGATACTTTACCAATCAGTTTTCTTGTACTCATTTTTCTATCTCCTTATTACCTAAAGTCTCGTTTGAAATTATTAATAAACACTAAATCACTTTCAAATGTGGATTTGATGAGCGTTTCTGTAAGATATACGGGGTACAGATGACTTGCCCACCGTTCATCTCGTCCATAGCAAGTAGGTGAACATTCATTAAGTAACGATAATGAAATCGTATCAACAACATCCGTTGGGATTCCGCTGTCGTAATAATCTTCTAACGCCATCTTTTCAATTTTGATTATACCTTCAAGTGGATTTGATACTCTGTTTTTGGGACGTATTCTTAGATACCAAACGCCAAACCTTCTTCCGCGATCATTTTCTTTTAGGAACACGGGAGTTCGTTCTCCAAATTCAAGTTTTAGAAGTTCCGCGCCAATTTGTGTTCCTCCGCGTTTTGATTTATGGGATGTTGGAAGCATAGGATTAAAACTCTTTGAAACACCTATTACATTGTAGAATAAATCAGCAAACTCGGTTTTTCCTGTATCCTGACGAATAAATTGAAGCGGTCCGTCAACAACAAGCATTCGATCTGTATCCAAGGACCCGGATTTTACCATGCTGGATAAGATTCCTATTTCCATATCGTGCATCATAGTATTCGCTTTTGCAATTGCCGCATTGACGGGAATATTATGTTTTTCAGGTTCAAAGCGATAATCCACCACTTCCAAAAACATTTCTTGAGCAATTTTGGTACGACCTATGCGTTGCTGAATTTCTTTGAAATCCACCGTATTAACCTTATCACTCAACAGTAAAAGATTCTTTCTCTGTATTGCTTCATGTGAATGGAGCTTTTTATTTCTATCTCTCTCAGTACAGCCAGCTCTAATTTGAGCAACCACAACGGGGTATATTTTCTTTCCGTCAATCACAATATCACCGATTTTGTATGTTCGTCTGGAGCCGTCCATAAAGAACGAAAAATTAGAAAAAGTACGATCCTCTTCAAAGAGTTTATATTTCCTAATTTTATTGGACTCATCTGTTTCAAATGGTTTTCCAATCACCTTGATTTCGTCACCTTCATCTTGATACGGCTCTTGATAATAGTGATCAAGATCAAGGCTTTCATTTTGATACAATGCCACTCCGCACTTATCAAATATTTTATCTAAAGTAGGCATATTTTTCTCCTTCACTATATCTGATTGATTTCCGTCTCAAGCTTCTCTATCCCCTCGATAATCTCCTCGAAGCTCGGCTTATCTCCAAACAGCATATTCTGCATATGCTCGTAGTCATCGCGGAGCTTATCGAGATTATAGTCGGGGGGCATCAAACACATTGTACCGCGCTTGGCAAGGTCATATCTTGCCCACGGGCAACGGTAGAACTTGTCTTTGAAGTCCACAACACGTGTGAGTATGTCATTATCTGCAAGCGCAGTATCATTCACTTCAGTCTGCATCATCCGATACAGATCGTAATAGTGGCGGGAATATCTTGTCGGGAACGGTCTATCTTCCGCGCGGAAGGCTTCTCTATGTAAAATCGTAACCTTCTCCCAAAAAGTACGCTCAGGCAAAACAGTTAAAATATCCGTCGAAGGTTGCTTGAACAATCTTCCGTACTCTTGTGCTGCGTAAGGCATGATATCTGCAACCTTAACGGGAGTCCAAGCGGCAAGAGCACCTATCTCAAGTCTGATTTCTTGGAGAATCGACATATCCGCAAAGCTGTTCGGATATGCAATTTTAACAGTTTGGGGATCATTATCGTCAATAAAACATTTAACATTGCCACCGAGATCGGCGGTAAGGTCAGCTGCGACAGAAGGAAGAAATGTGTCGCGCAAAAAATCTTCGGCTCTCGTGTTTGCCTCTTTGTTGAAAATATCCTGCTTCGTATTGCTACGCTGTTCCCACGGCTCGTTGATGCCGTATCCAAGAACACGCCAATCGAGGATCAAGTCAATATCCTCGGAGAAGCGTTCTATGAGTCCATAAGCTTTGGAAAGACTTGTACCACCCTTAAAGGCGAGCTTATCTTTCCACGCGCAACGATGAAAAAGGTAGTCGAGCATATAGCAAACCCAAAAGTCTTTTTCAATAATTGCTTCGCTCATACCCATCTTGGCGGCTGTATTACGAAACAGCGCCTCGCGATCACGTGCAGGTATCGTTGCTATATTTCTCATTTTGCCGCTCCGCAAATTTCTTTTATGATGTCGTAGATCCACGACGTGGCGTATTTTGCTTCTGTGAACATCGCAGTTTTTTCTTCATCGGTAGCCGTTGACGCAATTTTATTTATAATCTCAGCAGTGATATTTTCTTTACCGAGTGCTTTCAAAGCTTGAATGACGAGTGCAGTCTTGTATGATATTTTTGAAATTTCTTTATTTGTCGTACGCTTAAATTTGATAATCGTGTT
>JAZNBZ010000277.1:0-7641 GCA_045587285.1 Candidatus Flemingiibacterium sp.
AGCTCCATTCTGCGAAGATCCAGCTTTCCCGTATCGTGTGTAAGCGTATTTGAGCCGATCTTTACGACTATACGCGCTTTATTTTGAAGTATACTCATTGTCTTTTATCCTTGTGCCGTCCTTATTTTGCCTTGAAGCACGCCATAATGTCTGCCTCTGCATCCTCATTCTCCGCCGTTACGCAAATGGAAACCATACGGTCGCCGATCTTACGCAGGTACATTGCCTGTGCAACGTCTACACCCTCGTAATTGAGCACGTACGCAAATCTCGTGTACTCGCCGCCGGCAAGCTTAACCTTCGTCATATCTGCGTAGGCGGCGGAGATCTCCGTTTGAGTGTCTATCTGTGCCTTGAGCGCCTCAACGTACTCGTCCACTCCGATATCGCCGTCTGCAAGCTTCTCCGTCATAACGATAACGCTGTCACCGGTCGCAGTGTCGGTCGCCATCATCTCATAGGCGGTAGTAACGAGTGCCCAATCAAGATACTCCTCGCCCGTTTCCTCGTCAACGTAGAACATATCCGCACTGAGCTCGAGCAGGGCGCTTATTTCGTCGGACGTCGAGAGATAAAGGTTGCTTGTCGGTATAAACTCAATAGCAAGCCAATCGCTCGAATATTTATCGTCCTCACATACGCCGGGGGCATATTCGCCCGTTCCGGCGGGAGCGGCAGGCTCGCCGCAGGAGGCAAACGCACACATAACGACGGTAAGGCAAGCAAGCACGAGAGCAAGTTTTTTCATAATTTTCTCCTTATTCACCCATATTGAGGGCGTTATTAAAACATTTTCAAAAATTTTCGCCAAGGGACTTTGCAAAACGGCAATTATGTATTATAATATATATTAAGAAACACGTACCGCAGCTTCTATTATACACCGAGCCAAAGTAAATTGCAATAGGTTTGGCAAAAATCTTCCCCTTCACACAGCGCAAAAAGCAGACAGAAAGCGAGGGAGCAAACTATGGATAATATAACCCGACTGCCGGAGCTGCTTGCTCCCGCAGGCTCACCCGAGGCACTCGACGCCGCTATTGCGGCAGGTGCAGACGCCGTATATTTCGGCGGAGGCGCGTTCAACGCGCGTATGAACGCTAAAAATTTCGTCGGTGACGCGCTTGCCGACGCTATCAGAAAATGCCGTCTTTACGGCGTAAAAACGAATATTACGCTCAACACGCTCGTCCACGGACGCGAGATGCAGGACGTGCTCGATTACGTAGATACGCTATACACGCTCGGCGCAGACGCGCTCATCGTCGCCGACCTCGGCGCGGCGAGCCTTATAAAGCGTTATTTTCCCGATTTGGAGCTTCACGCATCAACCCAAGCGGCAGGTCACAACACCGCCGCGGCGAAGGTGCTTCACGGGCTCGGCTTTTCGCGTATGGTCGCCGCACGTGAGCTGTCGCGGGCAGACCTTGCAACGCTTTGCAAAAATTCGCCCATTGAAACGGAGACGTTCATTCACGGCGCGATATGCGTGTCGCAGTCGGGCGGATGCCTTGCAAGCTCGCTAATCGGCGGACGGAGCGGAAATCGCGGCGAGTGTGCACAGCCGTGCAGACTGCCGTACAAGGGCTGTCAGAAAAATTGCCGCGAGAGCTATGCCCTGAGCCTCAAGGATATGTGCCTTGCCGAGCACATCCCCGAGATTTTAGAGCTCGGCGTTGCATCGCTCAAAATAGAGGGGCGTATGAAAAGCCCCGATTACGTCTACGGTGTAACGAGCATCTACCGTCGCCTTCTCGACGAGCATCGCCGTGCTACGTCAACCGAGCTTTCAGAGCTTCGCGCACTCTTTTCCCGAAGCGGATTTACCGACGGATATTTTAAGGGTAAGCTCGGCGGCGAAATGCTTGGTGTCCGCACCGACGCGGACAAGGCCGACACGTCGGATAAGACCGCCAAAAGCGTCGATTACGCCGCACTTTTGAAGGAACGCCGACGTCCGATAGATATATCGGCAAAAATTGAAGCAGGTAAGCCGTCCGAGCTTACCGCATCGGCGCGCGGACACGCCGTGACCGTACTTGGCGCAGTTCCCGACGAGGCAACGAACTGTCCGCTGACGAGCGAGGCGGTGCAGAAAAACCTCACCAAGCTCGGAAGCAGCCCGTTCTCGCTCGGCAAACTCGATGTTTCCCTTGACGACGGGCTTATAATGCCCGTATCCGCGCTCAACGCGCTTCGCCGCAACGCGGTGGACAAGCTTACCGAGAAAATATGTGCGCCTCGCGCGAGCGCCCGCCCGATAGCACTTGACAAGCCCACGGCAAGAAACGCGGAAAGCACCGTCAGTGCGCGCTTTACCGCATACGGGCGTATTCCCGAGAACGTCGGCAAATGCGAGATAGTATACCTTCCGCTTGAAAATTTCCGCGCAGGGATGCAGGACAAGGTAAACGGCGTGATAGTGCCGCCCGTTATCTTCGACTCGCAGACGGACGCCGTTCGCGATATGCTGAAAATCGCCGCAGAGTCGGGCGTAAAGCACGCGCTCGTGTCAAACCTCGGTCATATCGGGCTTGTGCGCGAATTCGGCATGCAAATACACGGCGATTTCCGCCTCAACGTGTTTAACAGATATACCGCCGACGTACTGTATGGACTTGGATTTGCCGATATCATCGCCTCTCCCGAGCTTACGCTCCCACAGCTTCGCGACCTCGGTCTGCCTCCGATAATTTACGGCAAGGTGCCGCTTATGACGCTCGAAAAATGCGTTATCCGCGACCTTTATTCCTGCGATGAGTGCGAAAGGCGCGAATTCCTGCCGCTTCTTGACAGAAAGGGCGTAAAATTCCCTCTCACGCGCACGTTCGACCACCGAAACACTATGTACAACAGCGTCCCCGTCTTTATGGCGGACAAAGCGGACGAGCTTATAAAATACCGTATAAAGGGCGGACACTACATTTTCACAGATGAACCGCAGGACTATGCCGTCGCGCTTCTTTGCGGAAAGGCAACGAAATCGCCCGATGGCGGAATAAGGAGAATTTCAAAATGAGCAATATAAACGTAAAAGTAAAGCTTCTTCGCGAGGGGGTAACCCTTCCCGAATACGCAACCGACGGCTCTGCCGCCGTTGACCTTCGCTCTGCCGCCGACGGTGACGTAACCGTCGCGCCCGGTCAGCGCGTGCTCGTTCCGACGGGCATCGCTATTGCACCCGAAACGAGCGGCGTCGTGGCAATTCTCGCCGCAAGAAGCGGTCTTTCGTCAAAGCACGGCATCGCTCTGGCGAACGGGATCGGCGTTATCGACAGCGATTATCGCGGCGAGATATGCGTGTCGCTCATCAATACGTCCGACGTGCCGTACACGATAACCGTAGGCGAGCGTGTGGCACAGCTTATGTTCACGCCCGTTTTCGCGGCTAACCTCATTCTCGCAAGCGAGCTTGACGAAACCGAGCGCGGTGCGGGCGGATTCGGCTCTACGGGCAAGAAATAAGGAGGGCGTATGAGAAAGCATAAATTATTCAATTTGTTTTTGGTGCTTATCGGCGTAGTGGTAGGCACGTTCGTTGCCGGGATCTGCAAGGACGTGAGCTTTCTTTCGTGGCTCACGTACGGTATGAGCTTCGGTATGACCTCTCCCCTCGTGCTCGACCTTGGCGTGATACAGCTAACGTTCGCCGCAAGCATCAACATAACGCTGTCCGTCGTGATCTTCGTCATACTTTCACTCATCATCGGGAGGGCTATCACGAAATGACGCCTAAGTTTATTTTAGCATCAAATTCGCCGCGCCGACACGAGCTTCTTTCGATGATCGGTATGGATTTTGAGGTGATCGTTTCCGACTGCGATGAAAGCTCGGTCGGCGCGCTCTCGCCCGACGAGCTCGTTCGCGAGCTTGCGCTTTTAAAGGCAAGGGCAGTCGCCGACACGCTTGGCGCGGCGCACGACTGTATCGTTATCGGCGCAGACACGGTAGTGTGCGACGGCGAGCGTATTTTAGGCAAGCCGCAGAGCGAAGCCGATGCAAGGGCAACCGTTTTGTCGCTTTCGGGACGCGAGCACTCGGTATGGACGGGCGTAGCGCTCGTTAAGGGCGATAAATGCGTCACCGACGCGGTAGAAACGAAGGTCGTTTTCGGCGATATAAGCGAGGCGGAGGCGGATTTTTACGTATCCACCAAGGAGCCGATGGACAAGGCAGGCTCGTATGCGGTACAGGGCATCGGCGGATTTTTCGTAAAAGAGCTTCACGGCGACTACTACAACGTGGTCGGTCTGCCCATAGCAAGACTTCGCGAGCTTCTCGAAAAAGAGTTCGGACTCGTTTCAAGCGAATACGTCGGAAAACCGAGGAGGCAATAATGGCAGTATATCTTGGCGTGGACTTCGGTACGCGCACGGTTGAAATATATCAAAAGGATAAGGGTATCGTCCTTCGCGAGCCCAATATAGCCGCCGTAGATGCAAACGGCACGGTTATTGCGGTCGGCTCCGAGGCGTCTCTTATTCGCGCAAGAGCGCCCGGCACGGTTACCATACGCCGTCCGATAGTAAACGGAGAAATAATAGACTTCAATCTGACGGCAGAGATCCTTGACCGCTATCTTGAAATAGTCGTCCCAAAGCAGAAAAAGCATATTCTTTGCGCCGTCAAATACGCTTTTGGCACGCAGAGCCGCGAGTATCTGACTCGCGCGCTCGGCGATTGCCGTACGGGAAAGGTCGCGCTCGTGGACGCTGCCCTTGCGGCGCATAAGGGAAGCGGCGTCAGCACGCCCGAGAGCGACGCGGACGCCTATTGCGGTAACATAATTTGCGACGTCGGCGCAGGCTCGACTGAGGCAGCGTACATACGCGGCGGCGAAATTCTGCGCGTTGAGTCTCTGCCCCTCGCAGGTGAGGCAACGGATACGGCTATCGTCAACTACGCAGCGAGAAGATACGGACTCGCGATATCACCCGCGGCGGCGCGTGAAGCAAAGCACAATCTTTCACTTCGCGGCAATCGTTCCGACGTCACGCTGTCGGGCCTTGACAAAACGACGGGTATGCCAAAGCGCAGAACCGTCAGCGCGGCAGAGCTTATACCCGTATGCACGCACCAGACGGAAAACGTTGCAATCGCACTTTCCAAGCTCCTCGCAAATCTTCCGCAGCACGGCACGAGCAAGTCAACGGCAGAGAGCATCGTTTTAAGCGGAGGCGGAGCACTGTTCGACGGAATCGGCGAATATATCAGCGAAAAGCTCGGGCGAACGGTTACCATCGCGGACGAGCCGCTCGACTGCGTGGCAAACGGTCTCGGGCGTATGCTCGACAACTACAAATAAAATTCGGAGGTCCAAATGGTCTTCTCAAGCCTTGAGTTTCTGCTGCTTTTTCTGCCGGCAACTCTGCTTATTTATTTTACCGTGCCCCTGAAGGCGCGCAATATCGTACTGCTCGCCGTGAGCCTCGTGTTCTACGGTTGGGGCGAGCCGCTATACGTGTTCTTAATGGTGTTCACCATAATAGCGGACTACGCGTTCGGTCTGCTCGTTGAGAAAAATCTGCAAGGCGGAAATAAGCGCGGCGCAAAGGCGTGCCTTATCGCGGCGGTAGCCGTCAATCTCGCGATACTCGGCTTTTTCAAATATTACGACTTTTTCGTCACAAACCTGCACGCCATCCCGATATTCGGCGGCATACCCACGCTCGGGCTCGAGCTGCCCATAGGCATTTCCTTCTACACCTTCCAAGCGCTCTCCTACGTTATCGACGTTTACCGCCTCGATACCGCGGCACAGAAGAATATCGCCTCGTTCGGCGCGTACGTAACGCTGTACCCACAGCTTATCGCAGGTCCGATAGTGCGCTACAAGGACGTGGACGACCAGCTCGCAGAGCGCGAGCACAGCGTTCCATTGTTCGCCGAGGGTACGCGTACGTTTATCGCGGGTATGTGCAAAAAGGTACTCCTTGCGAACACGGCAGGTCAGCTTTGGGAATATTTCCGCGACGTACCGCTCACCGAGCGCACGGTGCTCGGCGCGTGGCTCGGTATAATTTGCTACTCTTTTCAGATATACTTTGACTTTTCGGGCTACTCCGATATGGCGATCGGTCTTGGCAAAATGATCGGTTTTCGCTTTATGGAGAACTTCAACTACCCTTACGTCTCGAAAAGCATCACCGAATTCTGGCGCCGTTGGCACATTTCGCTTGGCGTATGGTTCCGCGACTACGTTTACATTCCGCTCGGCGGCAACCGTTGCTCAAAACTAAAGCAGCTTCGCAACATTTTCGTCGTGTGGTTCTTGACCGGCTTCTGGCACGGTGCAAGCTGGAACTATATTCTGTGGGGACTTTACTACTTCGCGCTTCTTATGATAGAAAAGCTTTTCCTTCTCAAATGGCTTGAGCGGGCGCCGGCTGTTTTTTCGCGTGTCTACACGCTTTTCTTCGTGCTTTTCGGCTGGCTTCTCTTCGTTTTCGAGGACCTATCCGCCGGCACGGTCTACCTTGGCAATATGTTCGGTGCTGGCGTATCCTCGTTTGCGAGCGGACTTGACGTTTACAATCTCGTACGCAACCTTCTCTTTTTTGCGGTGCTTATTCTCGCGTGCACACCGCTTCCGAAGAAGCTTTACCGTAAGCTAACCGAAAGATCGGGTGCTATGCGCGTAGCTTTCTCGGTCGTCGGTATCGCGGCAACGCTTGTTTGCCTTGCGTATCTTGTAGATTCGTCGTACAACCCGTTCCTTTATTTCAGATTTTAAATCGGAGGTGCTAAATGAGAAGAGATAAAAAATTCAGCGCCGCCGACGTAATATCCGTCATCGGTCTGCTTGCCCTAATTTACGGCTTTGCCGTAACGATGCTTATAACTCCCGACAAGACGTTTTCCGAGGAAGAAAACAAATCCCTGCAAACGATTCCGCGCTTTAGCGTAGAATCGCTCGTAAACGGCAAGCTCACGAAAGATATCGCCTCGTACTGCACCGACCAAATGCCGTTTCGAAACGCCTTCGTCGGCACAAAAGCCGTAGCGGAAACCGTATTCACAAAGCGAGAAAACAACAGCGTTCTGCTCGGCAAGCACGGCTATATCATCGCCAAAAGCGACTACACCGACTATGCGGTAATGGACAGAAATATAAACGCGATAGAGTATTTCGAGGGCGTTTGCGGTGCGGACCTTCGGGTAGCCGTTGCAGGGCGCTCGCAGGACGTGCTTTTCAGATATATGCCCGACATTTATCCTGCGCGCGAGATATCGGACGCGGCGTTTGCTCATCTTAACAGCAATCTTGACACTCCGCAGATAGACGTTCTCACGCCGCTTCAAGAGCATACCGCAGCAGGCGAGTGCGTTTACTACCGCACCGACCACCATTGGACGACGCTCGGCGCGTACTACGCTTACGTCGAGATAATCTCGTCCTACGGCATCGAGCCGTATCCGCTCGAATATTTCACGCGCGAGGTCGTAAGTGAGGAGTTCTACGGCACGACGTGGTCGAAGGCGGGTATGAAGTGGATAGGTCCCGACCAAATGGAGTTTTTCCGCTTTGACGGCGATGAAAATTTCGTGTGCGAGATAGTAGACAGCGGTGAGGTATTAGACGGCTTCTACGATCGCTCGTACCTTGACAAAAAGGACAAGTACAGCTCGTTCATCGGCGGC
>JAZNBZ010000278.1:0-6112 GCA_045587285.1 Candidatus Flemingiibacterium sp.
AAAGATTAAAAATCCCAACCCCAAGCTTGCCCAGATAATCATATCGCAGTACGGCGGACCGAATTGCCGTTTATGCTTATCAAACAGCGTGAAAATAAATAGCCAAGTGCTCGTGCGGTTTGTCGTAGATTATCTTTGCGACAATCGTACGAAGTGCTTGGTTTTTTGCTTCCGGTTCCGCGTCTTCCTTTTTTATAAATTTGATTACTTTTGCGACTTTATCGGCAAGCGCCTTCACGTCAACCGTGACCGCTTGTGTGTCGTTTTTTTGCAAAGCCTGAAGCTCTGCGATGCGCTTTGTTATAGTGGCTTTATTATGGGCGTATTGCTCCAACGTATCAATTTCGGCAAGGTAAGCCTCTTTGGCTCGCTCGAGGCGCTTTTCCTCTGCGGCTATGAGCTTGTTGTAGTCGGGTGCGCGACTTTGCAGCTCCCTCAAGGATTCGGGAGCGACGGAGAAGTTCATCGTTCCTACGGCTTCCTCGAGCTTGCTTATGAGCGCGGCTTCGATTTTGGGCAACGTCACCGAGTGCGAGGTGTGGCACGCGCCGCTGGAGTAATTACAGCACTGCATAGACCTTACTTTTGCTTTGCCGCTTACAACTCCGTTGCACGCGAGAGTGCCACCGCACGCGCTGCAACGGACAAGTCCCTTGAGCATATAATCTACGGGTTGCTCACGCCGTGCGTATGCCGGGTAGGCTTTCTTTAGAGCCGCGAGCCTGCTTTGAACGGTGTCCCACAGCTCTTTGGAAATCAGCGGCTCGTGGTGTCCATCCACGATCATAATACTCGCATTGCTGTAATCGCGTTTGCTTGCAGCTTTGGTGCCGTCGAGGCTCCATCTGATCTTTCCGATGTAGCACGGGTTATTAAGTATGTAGCTGATCCAGCGGTTATCGGGCATATTGCCTCTCGGTGTGCGGACGCCTCTTTCGCCGAGGTCGGTGGCGATCTCGCGTATACCGTCGCCGTCAGCGAAGCGTGCGAATATCTCGCGGACTATATCGGCGCTGCCGCTTTCGTCGGGGTAGTATTTCTTGTTGCGCATAATATATCCGAAGCCGGGCGCGCAGGTGGGTTCACCGCGCGATGCTTTTTCGGTCATACCGCGCGTAACCTCAACGCCGAGGTTGATGGAGTAGAATTCGTCCATCCACTCGATTATACGCTCAATGAGTGTTCCGTAGTGTCCTTCAGGTATCGGCTCGGACACCGATATTACCGACACGCCTTTTTTCTTTAGTAGGTTTTTGTAAACCATACTTTCTTCCTGATTACGAGCAAATCGGGAGAACTTCCACACGTATATAACGTCGAAGGGGCGGTCTTTTTCTTTAGCGGTGGCAATCATTCGGTTAAACTCGTTGCGCCGCTTTGCGGCTCTTCCCGAGATACCGTCGTCATAGAACACGTACTCGTCGGGAATGAAGTAGCCTTCGCGTGACGCATACTCGCGGATCTTCTTGAGCTGACTGTCGGGACTGTACTCGTCCTGTCGCTCATCCGACACGCGGATATACGCGGCGGCTATTTTTGAATAGGCTTCTGTGGTCAATATGCGGCTCCTTTCTCCGCCTATATGGACGGGTTTTGTTTAATCAATACTGTTTGACTTGCTTTTTTGTTTCGGCTTGGTAGGCGGAACTCGAGTTTGCATTCCGTCTATATGTTCAAATAAATCGTCCTTTATGTGAGAACGCATGGGGTCGAGTATGAAATCTATGCCTTCTCGGCGCGCTAATTTTGCCGCGGGCACAAAATCGCTATCTCCTGATATAAGTATTATTTGATCGACTTGCTTTTTATAAGCGAGGGAGGCGATGTCTATACCTATTTTCATATCAACGCCTTTTTGCTCAATGTTGAGCTCAAAATCGTTTTCGGACAGATCTTCGAACTTGACTTTGCCGTTGTATAAATCTTTCAATGCGGAATTTTTTAGATTATATGTTAAACGGTCTTCAGAAAGCTTACCGAATCGGAGCGCGAACTTTCTTTTGGATTTAAGGGATGCGGTAAAATCGTTCATCCATGTGAATATTGGGGTAGCGGCAAGATTTACGGTCTTTTTTAGCATAGGATGATAAACCATTTTGGAAGACGGCATACAGTCATAGTAGAAGATTCGATATAATATTCGATTTTCATTATTGTCTCGAATGTGTTGCTTGCAATAATCTTCGAGTTCTTTGGCGCGATCTTCGGGGCTTTTGTCACCGAATATGCTATATGCTATTCTTCTGTAAAAACCGCCGTCTACCAATATAGCAGTGTGTTTAAGAGGTTTCATAATTATGTACTCCTTAAAAGAAATAAAAAACTCATGATTTCCGCTGTTCCCTTATGATGGGAAGCATACTCTCATGAGCTGGCTAAACAATATTCACACAGAAAGCACAATGGCTATTCGTGAAACATACTCACTCTGTGTGATAATAGTATACACCAAATTCACGAGATTGTCAATAGAAAACGTGCAATAAAAATAAAAAAAGTTGACAAAACGCGAAAGAATGTTTATAAATAGTATAAAATCATTTGCAAATCGCATAAAAAACGTTGCAAAACAATAATTATCTTATCTTTCTTAGCTGTGCCACGGCGCGACCGAGGATATGTATCTCGTCGAGCTCAGTGCCTGTATACACGAGCGGCTCATAGTTCGGGTTTGCCGGGTGCAGAACGAGCTTGCTTTTGTCCTGATAGTAAAACACGCGTTTGAGGGTGATCTCCTCACCGATGACTACTGCGGCGATCTGACCGTTATCTACCATTTCCTGCTGGCGAATATAAATCACGTCGCCGTCGTTTATACCTACATCTATCATACTGTCGCCCTTGCATACGAGGGCGCAGTCAGCATCTATATCCTCATTCACGAGGGCAAATTCTTCGTCAAGGTTCGGACTGAATATCGCCTTGCCGCAAGCTACGCCTCCGAGAATGGGGACTTTTTTCATTTTAGGACGAAACAATCCCGGATGCTTGGAAATGAGCGCATCGATACTATCCGCAAGAGAGGGGCTTTTTTCTTCGCGCCCGAGGAGTTCGTCAGTTGAAATATTCAGCGCAGAGGCTATTTCTGTAATCATCTCAGGAGAGGGGCTGGTTCGATTGACTTCCCAACTACCTACGGTTTGTTGTGACACGTTCAAACGAATAGACAATTCTTTTTGACTGATGCCGGCTTTTGTGCGGTATTTTTTTAGTGTATCTCCAAACATTTGCAACACCTTCCTATCAATATTATGATACTACAACAGAATGTTGTTGTAAATAGGCTACTACATTTTCAAGTAAAAAACGAAACAAATTTTTGAAAAGGTATTGACAACTACAAACTGTTGTGATATAATCATACTACAAGATGTGGTTAAAAGTCAAGCGCTAAACTACAAAATCGAGTTGGAATGGGGGTGAAATATATGGATGAAAATACGCAAAAGAAACTTCGGGTTATTATATTTGAGCGTGGAATGACGCAAAAGAAATTGGCGGAGCTCCTCGGTATAACGCCGAGGTCATTCAGTAAGAAAATGCTCTTGCGGGTTGAATTTACATATTCGGAAGTGTATAAACTGTGCGAGATTTTGGATATAAAGAATCCACTTGATGTTTTTGAACCAAAAAAGAAGAACGAGATGCGCTAACATCTCGCTCATCCGGTAGAGTTATTTATTTTTGGATTTGGTCTGCGACAATGCGCTTCCTGCTACGCTCTTTGATTTTTTGCTGTAACGATCATTAGAGAGAATTTGCGAAGCCTTTGTTGCAACCTTCTTGCTGGTCTGTTTGCAATTTGCCATACGGGATGTCCTCCTTTCTTTGTGATAGAACAATTATATCATATCAAGGAATAATGCTTCCATCCCGTAGGCAGCGGCAGAGTGAAAATAATTTATGAACGAATAGGGGGCGGAATATATGCCAGACAAAGAAACATACGAAAGCTACGCGCACACCCTGAGATGTCTTATCAATTACCACAAACGAATGATGATGTTTTCAGGCTTGGGCGGAGAGTGTGAACGCGCGGCGGCTAATAACGGAGAATGCCCCAGGATAACCGTCTTGAATGACGTTTATCTTGGAGCACTCGAAGAATCTTTACGGCTCGTTGAAGAGCGGATAGCTACTTTTTAGGTCGGATAAATATTTTTCGGCAATGGCTTGTGCCTTCAGCTGACACTCTATACACGTATTCGAGGCGTTACTATGGTCACAACCGGTGGGGATGACCTTGCCACTGCCGTCGGGAAATGGGGAACAGTACACGATTATTTTGGAGTGCATCGTGGGACAATTCATTTCCACCTTTATATCTCGTGACAATATAATCACATCCTTTCAAAAATCTTTAGTTGTTGACAAGAGAAGCGGTGCGTGCAGCACTTGCATTGTGGAAGCGGCGTGTCACCACACACCGCGCCACGTCTGTGCTTGGTCCCAAGCTACACGCAAGAGCAAGGTGGAACGCATCTTTTAATCCCGACCGCGGGCGGGCTTGCTCTTGCCTGTGGTGACAGGCTGCTTAATGTAGCTCCTTAAATCTACGTGCACGACTCGTCAGCGTTATCCCTATTGCATTTAGGGAGCTGAACCGAAATAAGGCTTACGTGGGACTCGGAAGCAATATCATTTGCTCAATAATAAATTTAAGCAAGACAATCACTTCCTTTCTTGTCCGAAAATGGACTGTCCGGACGAATTTATTATAGCACGCGCCGCTTCTCTTGTCAATAACACAAAATGTTGTAAAAAAGCAATAGCAAAGGAGGGATAAATATGCGTGAATGGCTTAAAGAGCTACGCGAGGCGGCGCAGATGACGCAGGTACAGCTTGCGGCGGCTGTGGGTATAACACAGCAACAGTACAGCTTCATCGAGTCGGGCAAGCGCGGCGTAAAGGTCGCCACCGCCAAGAAGATCGCGGCGGCGCTCGGGTTCGATTGGCAGAAATTTTATGAAGAGTGAGGTGAGAGGGAATGAACGAAGATAAAATACTTGCCGCGATAGCGGAGCTTAACGAGAGCGTAAAAGGACGGCTCGACGGTATCGAGGAGCGGCTCGGAGCGGTTGAGAAGCAGTACCGCATAACAACCAGGCTTGCCGAGGACTTATATGCTCATCAGCGAAAGCAGAGCGAGGATATTGACGAGCTGTTCCGCCGTCTTGATGCTCTCGGTGACAGCGGCAAGGCGATATGGCGAAGCCGTGACGGGCGTGAAACGGGATTTGAGCGTCAGGCGGTCTACGACGTTATCCGCGAATGTGGATACGGCAGAGGCGAGGCACTTCGCATACTGAGTGCGGCAGGCAGACTCGCCAAGGACAAGAAGCACTACACCAAGCCGGTACGAATCGGCGAGCGCGTACTTCGCGCGATAGTAATATTTGAAAAGGAGTAAAAATTATGTCAAAGAAACCACCATTACCGGAGCACGTTATCCGCGCTATGCAGAGGGATGACGGCTACATCATAACAGAGGCGGCAAAGAACCGTCCTGCACAACACGTTGTCTACATTCGCACTACGGAGGGCTACAAGCCTTTGTGCACACTATCTTACGCCGAGTTCAGACGTCTTTACGATGAGGACTACATCCAGCCTGCGGAGAACGGCAAGTGGAAGCTTTGCGAGAAGTTACCCATTGATGGTGACGAGCATAAACTGTAATATCACATACAGGAGGGAATTATTATGGCAAAACGAAAAGAAATTACGGCATCGTTCTACATCGGCGATCAAAAGGTCGATAAGCTTCCCCCGGAATGGATTGAGGAGATGTCCAAACGGTTAAGCGAAACGATGAGCCGCTATTACGCGAAGCATCCCGAGGAATACGCGCGTCTTTGCGCGGCGGATTTAGGAGGCGAGACGTAAGCTATGAAAAAGGACGTTTTAAAAATTTTGGTGCTTTTCGCGTTGGTATTGTTACTTACAGTAGCGACCGCGACGTGCGCGTTCGGCGGTGATGCGAAAGCTGTAACGTGCACGAAAACGGCGAGTATGCGTGTTAGCGCGCCGGTGGATACATACGAGGACGACGTGAACGTCAGACACGCGGTACCCGAGAGGGGACGGACCGTCGAGGACGCCGGTCCCTAC